>JANXLV010000033.1 GCA_025355005.1 Myxococcales bacterium
ATGCGAGCGAGATGCGCGAGTAGCCGTTCTGCTTCGCGAGCTCGTGGGAGAGGAACTGCGGGCTCTGCTTCACGAGCCGGTCGAAGCCCGGGATCGCATCGGTGTACTTCCCGTTCGTCAGATAGAGGTCTGACGGGAACGGCACGTCCAGGAGAAGCGGAAGCGTGCCGTCGGTGGGTAGGGAGAAGCGCGCGGAGACGGGAGTGGGAGCGGTGCCTTTGCCGTCGCCGTCCGTACCGCACGCGAAGAAAACAAGTGCCGACGCCAGCGAGTACATCGCGATGGGCGCGACAATCGCCAATCGAGACGCGGAGCGGGGACGGCGAAGTGTGCGCAGCATGTCCCCACGATAGGCCAGGGCCCTTCAAAATGGCAGGCGGAGGCGCGGCGGTTGCGCTACAACATCGCCCATGAACAAGGCGGGCAGGGTTCTTGTGGGGGCAGTGTTCGTCACGGGCGGGTGCGCGCTCTTCTCCGCTTGTGGCAGCACGGCGTCGAGCACCTCGGATGACGGAGGCGCTGACGGCGCAGGTCTGAAGGAGACCTCCACGCTGGACACGTCCGTCGCGGACACGTCCGCGTCGGCCGACAGCGCGACGTGCGATCTCGCCGTGGACCTGACCACCGAGATCCCGGACGCCGCCCTGGATGAAGCGGGCACCAAGTCGACCGGACTGTGCCTCGCGTGCGCAAACACGGCGAAGACCTGCAAGACGCAGATCGACAGCTGCAACGCCAACTGCGACTGCAAGAGCATCGCCGGCAACGTCCTCACGTGCATCGCCAAGGGCGGTAGCCAGATCGCGTGCGCAGCGATGGCCGCTGGCGTCTCGTCGGAGGCGCAGACCATCGGCTATGCGCTCCTCGGCTGCGTCCAGAAGTATTGCAGCGCCGAGTGCTCGCCCCAGGCGCTCTCGGACGGCGGCGGCGACGCGGCCGACGGCAGCTGATCAGCGACGGAGCATGTTCGAGCGATGCGCGGCGACCCACGGGGTCAGGCGCGCGCCTTTTTCGCCCGTGACTGCTTCCTTCGCTCCCGTTGCGCGCTCCATGCGCGCAGCGGCGAGCGCCACGGCGACGGCGACCTTCTCGCGGTGCTCCGCGGGGACGGTCGCGTACCCGAGCAGCACGTCGTGGTGACGATCGAGGAAGCCGGTGTCGTAGCGGCCCGCGACGAAGTCCGGATGGGCGAACAGCTTCTCGTGGAACGCGAGGTTCGTGCGGATGCCCGTGACGATGTACTCGGAGAGCGCGCGACGCATGCGAGCGACCGCACGCTCACGCGTGGGCGCCCACACGGACAGCTTCGAGATGAGCGGATCGTAGAAGCTGGAGATGACACAGCCCGGATAGGCGCCGCCGTCGTCGCGGATGCCAGGGCCAGCAGGCGTGACCAAGCTCTCGATCTTGCCTGGTGAAGGCAAAAATCCGCTCGCGGGGTCCTCTGCGTAGATGCGGCACTCGATCGCAGCGCCGCGCGTCTCCAGATCCGATTGAGCAAAACCGAGCTTTTCGCCCTGCGCGATGAGCACCATCTCCCGCACCAGGTCGAGGCCGGTCACGAGCTCCGTCACCGGGTGCTCCACCTGCAGGCGCGTGTTCATCTCCAGGAAGTAGAAGGCTCCGTCCGGCGCGAGGAGGAACTCGAACGTACCGGCGGAGAAGTAGCCGACGGCCTTCGCGCCCTTCACGGCGATCTCGCCCATCTTGGCGACGAGCTCACGCGATGCGGCGGGCGATGGCGTCTCCTCCACCACCTTCTGGTTGCGGCGCTGGATGGAGCAGTCGCGCTCGAAGACGTGGACGAGGTTGCCATCGCGATCGCCCAGGACCTGGATCTCCACGTGACGCGGCGTGAGGATCGCCTTCTCGATGTAGACGGTGTCGTCGCCGAAGAACTTCTTTGCTTCGCTCCGGGCGCGCTCCCAGGCGCTCGCCATCTCGCTCGCGGCATTGACCAGACGGATGCCCTTGCCGCCGCCACCGGCCGACGCCTTGAGCATGACGGGGTAGCCGATCTTGTTCGACGCCGCGATGGCCTCGTCCGTCGTGTCGCACATGGCGCCGGGAACGATGGGCACACCCGCGTCCGCCATGCGCTTGCGCGCCGCGGTCTTGCTGCCCATGTTGCGCATCGCGGACGCCGGCGGACCGATGAACGTGATGCCAGCGCGCTCGCACGCGTCCACGAAGTCTGCGTTCTCGGAGAGAAAGCCGTAGCCGGGGTGGATGGCGTCGCAGCCGGCCTTCTTCGCGGTGTCCACGACCTTGTCGATCCGGAGGTAGCTCTCGGACGCAGCGGCGGGCCCGATGGGATACGCCTCATCGGCGACACGAACGTGGAGCGCGGCGCGATCCACGTCGGAGTAGATCGCGGTGCTCGCGATGCCCATCTCGCGCAGGGTGCGCATCACGCGCACGGCGATCTCTCCACGATTGGCGACGAGGACCTTCTTGAACGTCTTCGGCATGTGGGCCCGGTTCTACCAGCTCGCCCGGCGAGAGCGCTACGGCCAACCGAACATCTCGCGCGACGAAAGCCCCAGAAAGAGGCTGGATGCGTTCGCGGCGAGAGACAGGAGCAGCGGGTGCCGAACACCGAACGCTCGCAGCCAGACGGCCTCCACCACGACCGCGAATGCCTCCGCTCCGAACATGCTGGCCCATTCGTCATGGAACATGCGCGGGAAGACGAACCACACGAACGGATGCGTGAGCAGGCTGGCGCCGAACGCGATCGCCAGCCGCTTGCCCACGCTGCGACCTCTGGGAGAGAAGCCACGCACCGAGTACAGCGGCACCTCGACGAGCTCCGTGAAGCCGAAGCCCGAGAGCCACGCGAGCACTGACGACATCGCGAGGGACATCGGCTAAAACAATAGCGTGGCTGGCAGGACGCTCGAGTTCGATTTCACGGAGCGACCGCCGTCAGAGCCAGAGCGACCGCCGTCAGAGCCGGAGCGACCGCCGTCAGAGCCGGAGCCAGCGCCAACGCCCGACCTTGGCCCGCGGACGCTCAGCGTGGCCGAGCTCGGCCGCACCATTCGTCGCGCGCTCGACTCCGACTTTCGCATGCCCGTGTGGGTCGAGGGCGAGATCTCTGGCGCGCGCCCCGCCGCCAGCGGACACATGTACTTTACACTCAAAGACGCGAAGGAGGACGCCTCGGTCGACGTCGCGATGTACAAGTCCAGCCTGACACCGCGCGGCCGCGCGTGCATCAAGGACGGCAACCACGTGCGCTTGCGTGGACGGCCGCAGTACTATGCGCCGCGCGGCCGCCTCCAGCTGATCTGCGACGGGGTGGAGCTCGCCGGCGCGGGAGCGCTGCTCGTCGCCTTGGAGAAGCTGAAGGCGAAGCTCGCCGCAGAGGGGCTCTTCAGGCTCGAGCGCAAACGCCCGCTCCCGCATGCACCGCGTCGCATCGGCGTGGTCACGTCGCAGACCGGCGCCGTCATCCACGACATCGCAAAGGTCGCATTCCAGCGGGGCGGCGCCAGCATCTTGCTCGCACCTGCCCTCGTGCAGGGTGCCGGTGCCGCCCGGTCGGTGATGTACGCGCTCGCTGCCCTCTCGCGCGTTCCCGACGTGGACGTGATCATCGTGGGCCGTGGCGGCGGCTCCGCCGACGATCTGCAGGCCTTCAACGACGAGGCGCTGGTGCGCGCAGTGGCCGCTTGCCGCGTGCCCGTCGTGAGCGCCGTCGGTCACGAGGTCGACGTCACGCTCGTGGACTTCGCGGCGGATGCGCGCGCGGCCACGCCCTCGCAAGCCGCGGAGATGACGGTGCCGGACGTGCGCGCCGAGCTGCGGCTGCTTCGCGAACAGGAGCTCCGCCTGCGACGGATCTCCACATCCCGGCTCGCGGGGGAGAGCCACGAGCTGTCATCGCTGCTTCGGCGGTTGCCGGACCCGGCGCGCTTCATCGGCGATCTGCGTCAGGGCGTGGACGATCTGAAAACGGACATGACGGAGCTCTCCCTCGCGCGCGTTCGCGCCGAGCACGCGGCAGTGGACGCCCTGGAGAAGCGGCTCACTCGACGCCACCCGCGGGCCGTGCTGGCGAAGGAACGCGCGGACCTGGTGCAGCGGCGCGCGCGGATGGAGCAGCGGCTTGCCCGGCGCATGTCCCAGGAGCGCGAGGACCTCACGGGACTGTTCGGCCGCCTGGACGCGATGAGCCCGCTGAAGGTGCTCGCGCGCGGCTACGCGATCGCCACGCACACGGATGGTCGCGCAGTCCGCAGCAGCGCGGAGCTAACGCTCGGGGAGCCGGTGCACGTGCGCATCCACGAAGGCGCGTTCTCCGCCACAGTCACGGACATCATCCCGGCTGACCAGAAGAAACCTGGCGAGCCCTGAGGCACCACGCCGGAGCTAGCGCGAACATGAAATTCGGTTTGATAGGCGACCCCGTCGCGCACTCGCTGAGTCCTGTCATGCACAGAAGCGCATACCGCGCGCTCGACATGAAGCACACGTACGAGGCCTACCAGGTCGCCTCCGCGGACGTGGGCGCGTGGGTCGCGCGCGTTCGGTCGGGCGAGATCTCTGGGCTGAACGTGACGGTGCCTCACAAGCAGGCCGTGCTCGCATTCGTGGATCGCGTGGACGAGAGCGCGCGCGCCGTGCGGGCTGCAAATACGCTCGCGAACGAGGACGGCGCCGTCGTGGCCTACAACACCGACGTCCCCGCGCTCGCGGCAGAGGTCTCGGCACTGGCACCCGAGCTCACGCCCGCGGACTGGGCAGCGGGCACGGGCATCATCCTGGGCTCTGGCGGCACCGCGCGCTCCGCCGTGGCCTCGCTGTCCTTGCACCTGCGGCTGCGCAAGATCATCGTGCGCGCGCGCGCGTTCGCGAAAGATGCATCATGCATGCAATTCCGTGAGGCCGTCGCAGACGTGCTGGACAAGACGGAGCTCTGCATGGAGCCGCTCCTCGAGCGGACGGCGCCGGAAGAGTCTTCTGTGCTCGCGGTCGTGCAGGCCACCAGCGCGGGCATGACGGGCAAGGAAGGCGGAGACGTGGTGGCACGCGCGGTGTCGTTCTCGTCCTTGCAGGCGCGTGCCGCGGTGCTGGAGGTGATCTACGCGCCGCTGCGCACGGAGCTCATCGTGGAGGCGCAGCGAGCGGGCATCCGCACGGGGAACGGACTAGGGATGCTCGCGCGGCAAGGCGCGCTGTCATTCGAGATCTGGCTGGGCGTACCGGCGCCCTACAACGCGATGCTCTCAGCGCTCGTCTGAGAGGGTGTGCTCCTAGCTCGATACTTCGAGCACGAACTTTCCGACGCCTTCGTTCGCAGCGACGCGTGTGTGCGCCTCGGCCACGTCGCGCAGGGGAAGCACCGCGTGGACGCACGGCTTGATGAGGCCGCGCGCGATGAGCGGGACGATATTGCGCTCTAGGAGCAGCGCCGCGGCGATCTTCTCCGCAAGCGGACGTGACCGAAGCGCGGTGCCCCGCAGCGTGATGCGCTTGCGCAGGATCACGCCCAGGTTGAGCTCGCCGTGTGCGCCTCCGGTGAGCCCCACGAGGATGATGCGACCCTGGTGCGCTGCTGCCTGCAGATCCTCCGCGACGTAGGCGCCACCGACCAGCTCAAGGATGACGTCCGCGCCGCGCCCTTTCGTAGCCTCGCGCACCGCGTCCGCGAACGTTGCGTCCGTGACCGCGAGTCCGTGGTCCAGTCCGAGCGCGATCGCTGGCGCGAGCTTCTCCTTCGTGCGCGACGTGCCGATCGTTCGTGCGCCGATCGCCCGCGCGATCTGCACCGCGGCTGTGCCCACGCCGCTCGCGACCGCGGAGATGAGCACCCATTCGCCCGCACAAAGGCCGCCTTGCGTGATCATCGCGTCGTAGGCCGTGATGGTGGCCTCCGGGAGCGAGGCTGCGTCCGTGTAGGAGAGACCATCCGGGATCTTCACCATCGTCTCTGCATGCGCGCGCACCTTCTCTGCATACGCGCCGCCGCCGACCAGACCGAAGACGCGATCGCCCTTCGCCAGGTTCTTCACGCGCGCACCGATGGCGCTCACCTCGCCGGCGAGCTCGAGCCCCGGAATGTCCGGCGGGACGTCGGGCGGAGCAGGATACGCGCCCATGCGCTGGATGAGGTCCGCGCGGTTCACGGCGGTGGCGCGCACGGTGATCTCGACCTCATCCGGACCGACCACCGGATCGGGCACCTCCTTCAGCTTGAGGACTTCAGGCCCACCGAACCCATCGAGGACGATCGCTTTCACGCCACCGAAGATAGCTCTTTGTGTTCGGCGTGCATCGATGACAAAAGGCATGCGACATGACACGTGTCGTCCGGCCCATCGTTCGAAGCTTTCACGCGCGGTTCGACAAGGAGTGCGTCGCCTGGGTCAGGAAGGGCGGCCACGCCGTCTACTGGGAGAGCTCCACGCGCGCGCGCCTGGTGATCCCCACGCCGGCGAAGGGCGACATCGGCGACCTTGGCTACTGGTCCGTGCTGGACCTGGGCAAGAACACCTACGAGACGCACGTCACCGGACGGTTTCGGGGGCTCTCTTCGCTGCGCGTACCGCGCTCCTGCAACGACATCGTGAGAAGGCGGGCCACGCGCGACTCCGTCCATCCTGGTCCGCATCGCACCGTCAACTTCGACTGCCTCGAGTGCGGCTCGTGCTGCAAGGACAACGAGGTCATCCTGGAGCCGACCGATTTCGCGCGCTTCGAGGAGGGCGGGCGCCCCGAGCTCGGCAAGGCGCCGCTCGCCCGGAAGCGCGGCACGCAGACGGTCCTCACGCTCCTGCGCTCGAAGGACTGCCGTCATCTCGGGCACGATCTGAAATGTGGAATCTACACGCTTCGTCCGAACGCTTGCCGCGAGTTCCCGGTCGCCAGCGAGTGCTGCCTCTTCGCACGCCAGGATGGCCTGGGCGTGGTGGATGGCGCGCTCGACTGACTGACGCTCACTTCTTCGGCTTCGTGACTGGCGACACAGCGGACGACGGAGGTGCGGCGGATGAGGCTGACGAGGAGGAAGACGCGGGCGCAGTGGACTGCTCTGCGGCGAGGATGGCCTCGAGCTTGTTCTTCACGGACACGGTGGTGAACGGGTCCTTGGCCGCGTCCGTGAGCAGCGCGCGCCCGTCCTTCGGATCGAGCTTCAGGATGGTCTGCCCGACCGTCGCCGTGGCGATGGCCATGTCCTCCGACTCGGAGGCCGACCGATACATCATGAAGAACGTGCGCAGCTGCGGCAGATCGGACGTCGTGGCGGACACGAGCATCGCCGCGGCCACGCGCTTCACGTCGTCGTCGGTGATGTTCGGGTCCGTGAGGTACGGCGCGAGAGAGGAGCTGGCCTTCGGCTCCTTCATCGCAGCGAGCGCTTCGGCCATGGGTCCCACGGGCGGCGAGACCAGCACGTCACCCAGGAAATCGTAGTGCTTGGTGAGCGCCGTAAGCATGTATTGTGCACCTGTTCGCCGCTGAGCGAGCGCGGTGCGCGCATCCTTCTCGACGACGGGCGGGGTGCGCGGGTCGCGCGCAAGATCGACCAGGGTCTTCGTGGCGGACTCGTCCGGCAGCGTGGCGAGCTCACGGAGGAGCAGGCGCTGGGCGGTGGCGAGCGTCGCCTCACGGTTGGTGACGGCCGTGGAGATCTGCTCGGAGAGCGTGCCCTGCGCGGGCGCGCTGCCCGTGGGCTTGTACGAGTCCAGGAAGACGACGCAGCTCTGGATCGGCTCGCCGAACGTGGTCTCCGTGAGGATGCCGCCGCTCTTCGCGTCGAACGAGGTGACCTTGCCGTCTTCATCGCACGTGACGAGACCGCCGGGGACGGCCTCTCCGCCGATGACGTCGGCCTTGTTCGTGTGCACCCAGGCGAGCTTCCCGCTCTGCGAGTCGAAGCTCATGATCAGGCTGTAGTACGTGGCAAAGAAGCGGTTCGTGTCCACGCCATACGCCCCGACCGGACCGCCGGCGGGCCGCGCGTAGAGACGTGCCTGATCGAGCGCGTTCGCGACGACGGGGATGCGCTCCGTGCCAGGAACGAGGAGCCGCGGCGTGCCAGGAAGCTCGCGCTGCGGAATGCCGATGTGCGAGGCGCCGTTCTTGGAGGCGTCCTTGATGTGGTCGTCGAATCGGAAGATCCCGACCTCACCGAAGTAGAGCGCGGAGCTCTCGGTCCAGGCGCGGCTCACCTTCTCGCGCAGGGTCACGCGGCCGACCTCTTCGCCGGTGACGGCGTCGTAGGCGGACACGTACTGGTTGGACCAGGGCACGAACACGTGCGCGCCGAGCATCGCGGGCACGCCAAGGACCTTGTCCGTCTCCACCTGGCGCTTCACGCTGCCATCGCGCGCGATGACGAGGAGCACGGAGCCCGCGCGGTCGACCTTGCCGAGCGTGACGGCGGTGAGGTTGCCGTCGTCGCCAGCGCCGCGCACGGGAAGCCCACCTGTCGCGCGAGACCAGAGCTGCTTGCCCGTGGTCGCGTCGAGCGCGAAGACCTCGCCGCCGCCGGAGCCCACGACGATCGAGCCCACGATCTGCGGGCGTGCGTCCAGCGCGTGTGTGACGGTCCACTTCGCGCCGCCGGCCATCGGCATGCCGATGATCTTGTTCTTGGCGGAGGTAGGGATGGCGAGGATCACGTCGGCGCCGCGCGTGAACGGAGCGTCGCGGAGCTTGTTTCGCACAGCAGCGATGGACGCGCCGCCGTCGTCGGACCACTCCGACGAGAAGAGCTTCGGATGGAGCTCGTTGCCGCCGCAGCCCATGCCGGGGAACAAGGAGAACGCAGACGCGATCACGGCGAGCGCGAGCTTCGAGACGGGCGCGGATTTCACGAGCCACCTCCCGTCGCGATGACACCCTGGTCGATCGCCTGCTTCACGCGCTTGGACCACTTCGCGGGCCAGCGGCCCTGCACGTCCTTCAGGAACTTGTTCGCCTCGGCGGTCCCGAGCTCGCGCAGGCGACCGATGATCTTCACCTTGTTGTCGTCGTTGAGCTCCGTCTCGGGGCGGAAGATCATCTGATCGAAGCCGCCCGTCATGACGTCGAACGGGAGACGCCCGAGCTTGCCCATGAAGATCTCGCACTCTTCGGGCGCGCACAGCTGTCCCACGGACGAAGCGGACTCGGCGATCTTGTGATCGAGTGCGTCCAGGAGATCCGGGACGGCCTCCTTCGCCTTGAGGGAGCCGAGGCCGGTGGCCGCAAGACCGCGCACCACGGCGTCGCTGTCGGAGAGCGAGAGGCGCAGCGCCTTGATCGCCTCCGCGCCGCGCGTCCTCGAGAGCGCCTTCGCGGCGGCGCGACGCACCTTGACGTCGCGATGCCGCGTGTAGGGAGTGATCGCGACGGTCGCGTCCTGCGACTGGATGTCACCGAGCGTGTCGCACGCGGTCTCTGCGAGCGACGCCGATACGCCGCGCTGAAGGAGCTTCACGATGGCCGGCACCGCGGGCGCTGCGGCCTTGCCAGCGAGGCGCACGTCGTCGAGAGCGTTGCGAATCTGCGACTCGTCGGAGGAGGCGAGCTTTTGCGAGAGCTCCGGCGTGAGAGAGAACATCGCCTGTGGGTTGGACGCGCTCCCGTTCACGGGCGCGGGCACGGGCTTCTTCGCTGGAGCAGCAACAGCGCCGGCCTTCTTGCCGTCGCCCTTTCCGCCGCCGGTTCCGTTACCGCCGCCACCACCGCCACCGCCACCGGCCGCAAGCGCCGAGCCCGAGGCGAGCGCGCACAGAGCAGCGCAGGCGACCAACACCGTCGTGCGATTCCGTTTCGCGCGATTCGTTCCCATCGATTCCTCCCACCAGCAGCCAACAGCCAACGCGCCGAGGACGCGCGTGCGTACTGCGGCTCAGGGTCCGAACGCTCGCCAATAGCACGATTTCGGCGGTCTCTGTGGCGTTTCGTGCTACCCAAACCGCAGTCTCATGAGTGATTCCTCACCTCCGCGAAGCCCAGGTCCGACCCTGAAGCGGCCGGTCTTCCTGCTCGTCGCGCTCGCGTTGACGATGCTCTTCGGCGCCGCGGGATGGATGTCTGGCTGCCAGACGATCGAGGAGTACCGCACACCCGCCGACGCGTTCGAGCACCAGATCGAGGTCCTGCCCACCGCGGAGGACCGCGACACCGCGCGCGCGTCGTACGAGAAGTATCAAGGCACCATGGAGACCGCGAAGGTGCGCCAGTACCCTTTCGGCGTCGCCGAGTTCCTGCTGGGTGCCGCCATGCTCGCGCTCACTGCGCGCACGTTCGGTGGTCGCGCCGGAGCCCGCTCCATGCTGCTCCAGGTGACCGCTGCACAGGCAATCCTCCTGGTCGTTGCCTACTTCGTCACGCGTGACGCGCGCGAGGCGTGGCTCGTACACATAGGCGTGACGGTCAGCATGATGAGCCCACCCGACTCGGTCGAGCGGCTCCTCTGGCGCCCCGGCATGGTGACGGCGGTGGCCTCTTCCGTGTGGTCTACATGGATATTCGTTCGAACGCTCCTCAGCGCCATGGCGATCGTGTTGCTCACGCGCAAGCAAACGACCGCGTTCACAGACGCGGGGGAGCCCGTATCGGAGCGCTGACTTGAGCAAGGTCAAACGCCTTCCGGATGACCTCGCCAACAAGATCGCTGCCGGCGAGGTGGTGGAGCGGCCCGCGAGCGTCGTGAAGGAGCTCGTGGAGAACGCGCTCGACGCCGGCGCGACGCGCGTTCGCGTGGAGGCGGACCAGGGCGGCATGGCGCGCATCGTCGTGTCCGACGACGGCGACGGCATGACCCGCGAGGACGCGCTGCTGTCGCTGCTTCGTCATGCCACGTCCAAGATTCGCGTCTTCGACGATCTGATGCACCTCACGTCGTTCGGCTTCCGCGGTGAGGCACTGCCGAGCATCGCGTCCGTGTCGCACCTCACGATCCACACGCGGCCACACCTCAAGGCCGAAGGCACCAAGGTCACCGCGCCGGACAACGCAGCGGGGCAGGCGCAGGCCGTTCCTGTGGGGTGTTCGCCCGGCACCACCGTGGAGGTGTTCGAGCTGTTCTACAACGTGCCTGCTCGCCGTAAGTTCCTGAAGAGCACGGCCACGGAGGCGGCCCACATCTCGGAGGTCATGCAGTCAGCGGCGCTCTCACGGCCAGAGGTGACGTTCGAGCTGCACCGCGACGGCCGGCTCGTACGCATGTTCGCACGCGCGGCCAGCCGCGAGCTGCGCGCCCAGGACGCGCTCGGCGGTGAGGAGCTCCTTTCCGCACGCGCCACGCGCGCTGGCGTTTCGCTCGAGGCGTTCGTGAGCCGACCCGAGCGCTCGCGCGTCGGCGCGGCGTCCCTGCACTTCGTGGTGAATGGGCGCGTCGTCAAGGATCGCGCCCTCGCCCGCGCCGTTGCGCAGGCGTACGGTCCGCTGCTGGAGCCAGGTCGCTACCCGATAGGTGTAGTCTACATAGACATGGCGCCCGAGCAGGTGGACGTGAACGTGCACCCACAGAAGACGGAGGTCCGGTTCGAGAACGGCCGCGCCCTCTACGATCTGCTCTCGCGCGAGCTCGGCGCGCAGCTGTCACGCGTGCTCGTGATCCCCGCCCGTGGCTTCTCGCCGTTTCACGCGCAGGCCCCGATCCCCACGACCACGCAGAAGAGCGCCGCACTCACCGATGCGCGCGACGCAGCGATGCGCACGACTACCGTCGCGACCGACGCGATCGCAGAAGCGCTGCAAGGCGCAGTGGGCCCCGGCCCCACGCCGGGCCACCAGGAAGGCGACGTGCTGCCCGGGCCGGACTTCTATGGCAGCCTCCGCTTCCTTGGTCAGGCGGGCGGGACGTACCTGGTCTGCGAAGGGCATGACGGTCTCTACGTGCTCGACCAGCATGCGGCGGCGGAGCGCGTGACCTTCGACCGCCTTCGCAATGCGTACGCAAGCAAGAGCGTCCCGATGCAGCGACTCCTCGTGCCCGAGACGCTCGCCGTCAGCCCAGAGGAGGCCGAGCTGGTGGAGGAGAACGAGAGCCGCGTCCTGGACCTTGGGGTGGACCTCCGGCGCGTCGGACCGCAGACGATCGCCATCGCCGGCGTGCCGCGGCTTTTGCGCAGCTCGCCAGAACGGATCGCGCGCGACCTCCTCGGAGAGCTCACGCATGCGTCGGCGTATTCGTTCTCGGGCGCCATCGATCTGGTCCTGGCGACGATGGCGTGTCACGGGTCGATCCGCGCGGGCGACGCGCTTGCATACGAAGAAGTGCAGGCGCTGCTGGAGGCGCTCCGCGAGATCGACTTCTCTGGTCACTGTCCGCATGGCAGGCCCGTTGTGTTCCGCATGTCATTCGACGAGCTAGGTCGCCGTGTCGGCCGCTGAGCGCAGCGCAGAGTCGGTCGCAGCGGTGGCGCTCGCACGCGCGAGGCGCGCGAACGAAGAAGGACGCGTGGTCGCGATCGTCGGGCCCACGGCGAGCGGCAAAACGGAGCTTGCGCTGATGCTTGCGGAGGCGCTGGGCGGGGAGATCGTCAGCGCAGACAGCGTGCAGATCTACGAGCGCTTCGACATCGGGTCGGGCAAGCCCTCGCCAGACGAGCTGCGCCGCGCGCCGCACCACCTGATCGGCACCATGGCACCACTCGCAGCGGTCGACGCGGCTCGGTTCGCGGAGCTGGCCCTCCTTGCGATCACCGACGTGCGCGCCCGCGGGCGTGTCCCGATAGTGTGTGGCGGCACGTTCCTCTGGCAGAAGGCCCTCTTCTTCGGCCTGGCAGAGGCGCCGCCGCCCAGTCCCGAGATCCGCGCACGTCACAAGGCGCTCGCGGATGCGGAAGGGCGGGCTGCTTTGCATGCGAAGCTCGGAGAAGTGGACGAGGCCTCCGCGCTACGTCTTCACCCGAACGACTTCCTGCGCGTGAGCCGCGCGCTGGAGATCTTCGAGCAGACCGGAGAACGTCAGTCCGACGTGCACGACCGGCACGCGTTCAAGGAGACGCGCCTTGCACCCACGTTCATCGCGACCGCCGTGATGCCGGAGGAGCTCACGGCGCGCATCGAGCGGCGCGTCGCCTCGTTCCTTTCACGCGGGCTCGTGGACGAGGTGCGGTCGCTGGTGGCGGACGGCTTCGGCGATGCCCGAGCGATGGGCGCGGTTGGCTACAAGGAGACCCGAGCGTTCCTCGCAGGCGAGCTGCCAGAGTCGGAGCTGCCCGACGCGATCGTTCGTGCGACGCGCGTGTATGCGCGACGCCAGCGCACGTGGTTGAACCACGTGGCTGTCACGTACGTGTGAGCTCAGTCGATACGCAGCACGACCACGCGCCCAGTCGTGGTCTGGACGGTGCGCTCGTAGATGCACCGGAAGCGACGAAGCGGCTTCTTCGCCTCCCGCATCTCTTCATCTGCGCGCTGGCCCTTGATGAACAAGAGCTTCCCGCCCCGACGCGCGAACGGTCCGGTCCACGGGAGAAGCGCCTGCATCTTCCCGACGGCTCGCGCCGTGACCGCGTCGTAGGTGCCGGCGTGGTGTGAGGCGACCACCACCTCGGCGCGCTCCGCGAGCACCTTCACGTTCGAGAGACCCAGCGCGGCAGCAACCGCGACGAGGAACGCTGCCTTCTTCTGTGTCGCCTCGAGCAGCGTCACCTCGATGTCGGGTCGCGCGATGGCGAGCGGGATGCCGGGCACGCCGCCGCCAGAGCCGACGTCGATGAGCCTCGCGCCGGCGCGCAGGAACGAGAGCTCTGGCACGATCGAGAGCGCGTCGAGCGCATGTTTGGTCCACGCCTCGTCGGGTGACGTGATCGCCGTCAGGTTCATCTGCTCGTTCGTGGCGAGCAAGCGCGCGAGGTAATCACCCATGAGCGCGAGCTGCCCGCGGTCGAGCGTCACGCCAAGGCCCACAAGGCCTTCGATGAAATGCGCTGGCGCCTCGAACGGCGTCGAGACACCGAGCTTGAGAGGTTCGCGTTCCACGCTCAGATGGCCACTCAGATGGCCACTCAGATGGACAGCGACGAGTCGAGGAGATCGCCGAACGACGACTCCTCTGCCGCGGCGATCTCGCCTTCGATCTTCGCGACCTCGGCGTTGGGCCGGATCTCCGGACGCATCACCTGTGCGGGTCCGCCGGGGGGACCGCCCGCGATGGGCTGACCCGGCGACGCTGTGAGCGACACGGCGGGCACCTGAGAGGCAGCAGACGGGACCGCGGGAGCTTGCGTGCGCGGCGGCGGCTGCAGATGCGCGGGCGGCGGGACGACGGACGGCGTGCGAGGCGCTTCGAGGCCAGGCTCGCGCCATCCACCGACCTGCGGCTCGCCCATCGGCGGGGCGCTCGGTCGGCGCTCGGAGGCCAGCGGGGGCGCGGGCGAAGGAGATGCTGCGATCTGACGACCGGACTCCGGCGGCGGTGTGTGGCGCGGCGGATTCTCCGCGTACTCGTCGTGCTCCTCTTCCTGGGACAGCGCGACGGGACGACGGGACGAGACGGGAGCTTGCTCCTCTGCCTCGTCATGGCCGGCTTGCTCCTGCGCGGCAGCGGCGGCGATCTCTTCGTGCATGGCCTCGTCGCCCTCGTCGACGTCGACCTCGACAACCTCCGTGGAGACCTCCACGTCGGTGTCCATGTACTCCTCGGACTCCTCGACGGTGAGCTCCGGCGCGGAGCCAGCAAGGGGACGCATCGGCGGGATGGCAACGGCGGCGGCGCCGGCGGCGGCTCCGACGGCGAAAGCTGCGGCGGGTGCGGCAGCAGCAAGCATGCCGGATGCCGGCCGCGGCAATGCGGCGCGCTGCGCGACTCGGGCGAGGAGCGCCTCGAGCTTCTCGACGCGGGCAGCGCTCACGCGCCACCTCCAGTGGAGAGACGACCGAGGATGTCGCCCCACGCGGTGCCGCCGGTGAGCAGCTCCTTCACGCGCTTGCACGTCGCTTCGCTCGCGATGAGCACGCGCGCGGTGCTGCCCTGGCGAACGAGCGTCACGCCCGCGACCTGCTTGCCGACTGCGGCGGACATGGCGCCATCGACGATGCCCGCGAGGAGCACGTCGTCGTCGACCGCTGTGTTCTCGACGGCGACAACGAGCGCCTTGCCCCACCGCTCGAGGCTGACGAGACCGACGCCCGTGACGGACAGCTCGCCCGCGAGCTCCGTGACAACCGCTTCGATGGACGCGCGACGGACGCTGTCACCGCCACCAAGTCTGGCAGCGACGCGCGTACCGCATGCTTTTCCGATCGCCTGGCCGAGGCGGCGGGCTTGGGCCTCCGAGCCGCGCACGAGCTCGGAGAGCGCGTTGGCGGGCACGAGAAGCAGCCGCGCCTTGGATGCGTCGTGCGTCGCTCCACGAGCGAGGTCGAAGACAACTGCGTGTTTCGGGTCGAAGGAGGGAGACGCCATTGGACCTCTCGCGAAAATTCGCTGGATTTCCGTTATAAAGGGGTTGGAAACAACCTGTCAAATGCGCGGCCACAGAACAGCAAAGATAAACCAAGCGGCGTGGTGGGTGGCGCGGCTCCCCGGCGCGCTCCGGATCTCGGTCCCTGCCCTGCTGGTGCCCTGCCTTGCCCTCCTTGCCCTCCTTGCCGGGCCGGCGCGCGCGGACGTCCAGCTCGCCGACGATGACGAGGTCGAGCGGCCCGATGCGGCTGCTTTGCTGGGTGATTCGCTCTCGGGAAGGCCGATGGACCTGCGGATGCCGCGCCCGCGTATGCCCAAGGGGGCGCGCCACGCATGCTCCTTCGAGCTCCCCATTTGTGTCCACGGTGACGCCTGGGTCCCCGTCCAGACGGTGCTCGGCACCCTGCGCGCGGCTGAGAGTGCGTGGCAGGCCTACACGGACACCATGGCGCTGCCGGGACCGGACGCGAGCATCACGACCGGCGCCTTCGATCTCTACCTGGTGGACGCACCCGTGCTCGACGTGGAGGCATTCGTCGACGAGCGTGACCCGCGCTCGCGCGTCGATCGCGGCAATGCGTTCGTGCTGATCGATGGTCGTCTCACGGCTGGCTGCGCGGTAGACGCGGCGGCGGCGTACGGGGTCGCGCGCGGCATCCAGCTCACGGTGGCGCCCGCGACGGACATTGCGTCTGCGCGCGCACAGTCGCAGTCGCTCGCATCCATCGTCGTGCCGTGCGCGATCGGGCGCTCGGCGGGAGGCGTGGGCCTCCAGCAGTGGCATCCAGAGCTCTCGTTCGCGGACTCGCTGGTCCACGCGGATCCGAACCTGAGCGCGTCGTTCTCGCGCGGTGGCTCGCTCTTCTACGACTGGCTGGATGAGACGTACGGACAGTACCCGGGCGCGATCGTCTCCACGATCTGGTCGCTCACGCCCACGACCACATCGACAGGGGCCACGCTATGGAACAACGAGCCCGACGGCTTCGACGTGCTTCGAAAGAGCTTCAAGGACGCGCTGTCGCACGGGTCCGACATCTCCGATCTGTACCTCGACTTCGCGGTCGCGCGCGCGTTCCAGGGCTCGCGCTCGGATGGCAAGCATGGTCGTGACATGGCGGCGCTCGGAGACGGCGGCGCGGTCGCCTTCGACTGGGAGGTGGAGTTCCCCGATCGTCCGCGCGCGCTCTCTTCGCGTCACCCGCTCGCGCCGCTTGGCTCCGCGTACTTCGTGGTCAAGACCGCCGCGGCCCAGACCGCGAGTCTGCGCATCGAGGCATCATGGGAGGAGCGCGCCCGCATGAGGCTCGCCGTCGTGAAGATCGACAAGGACGGGCGCGAGCTCGGTCGGCTCCCCATCGCGAGCTTGAAGAAGGCGACGAACGCCGCGCTGTCCGTGGTGGATCTCACCGGCGTCGACAGGCTGCTCATCGTGGCGGTCAACGCCGGCGACCCGGGCGTTCAGTTCGACCCCGACGATCTCACGTGGCAACCCCACGCGCTGGTCGTCTCGATCGCGCCGGAGTGACTCAGCGACGCCGGCGGCCCACCAGAACGAGCGCGCCGAATACTGCGAGCCCTGCAAATCCCAGGCGATCGTCAGCCGGGCCGGATGCATGCATACTGCACGCACCTCCGGTTGCGCGTGATGGGTACGATGCGGTCCACGGGTCCGTCGCCACCGGGACACTCTTCGGGGCGACGATGGGCACGCCATCCAGCTCCAGACCGAAGGTAGCGTACGTGCCGCCGTACCCGGGCGGCGGCGTCAGTACGTAGACCCACACGCCGGGACCGCGGCGCGTGAGCTGCGGCGACTCCAGCCTGTTGCCACCGAACGACACGACAGGGTTGAGCCGCGCCGGGTCCACCAGGTCGGCCACGTCACCCGATGGAGTTCGAAGCTCTGCGATCACCGTGAAGGGCGTGGACCCGTCCGCGGGCACGAACGATTCGCTGAGCGTGACCCAGCTGTTCGCGTAGGCGGGCAGCGAGTTCTGCGGGTTCTTCATGCGGTCCAGCGCGACGAGGGACCCCAGCACGTCCAGCTCACCGGGACCGTTTTGATCATCGAAAGGGGCCGGACCGCGAAACCGGTGCGCGCCGGCCTGGAGGAGCGCCGTCATCTGATCCTGGGTGAGCGCTGGGTCGCGCCCCAGCAGCACTGCCGCGGCTCCGGCCACCATGGGCGCGGACATCGACGTGCCGACAGAGACCGCGTGGAACGAATCGACCTGCAGACAGCGATCGTCGGTGGCGCCACTGCGCAGCTTCGGACAGTCGCCGCCCGAGTTGAAGATGCTGCTCGCGGAGCTGGGTGGCGCGTCCTTGCTCATGGCGGCGATGACGACGCCGCCAGGCGCGGCGATCTCCGGCTTCGCGACGCCCGCGGCGTTGGGTCCCGCGCTGGAGAACCAGCAGATCTCGCCCTGGTTGAGATCGCGCCCTGGTGACTTCGAGTCCGGAAGACCGCCCACGGCGTCGAGCACGGGAACCGACACGCCGACGTCCGCGCCGCCGATGCTCGCCCATCGGGTGCGATTCACCGTGCAGCCAACGCCGATGATGTTGGGGTTCGTGGCGGGCAGATTGACCGTGCCCTCGCGCACGCCGTATGCGAAGTGCGCAGGCGTGCCGGAGAAGGCAGACGCATCGCCGGTGCCCTGCAGGTAGAGGTCAGCGGTGCCGTCGCCGTCGAGCTCGATCTCGTAGGTGCCCTTCGGCCACTTGCCAGTCCACACGACGACAGCACCATGCGACGTAACCGGTACCGGCGAGCTCGAGTCGCTCTGTCCGTAGATCACGCCCGCGTTGTAGTCGCTCGTGTTCTTGCCTGCCTCTAGCCCCTCCGCCACGGGCGAGATCCACTCGCCCTCGGGGCTGTTGAGGCCGACCTTGATGCCGGCGCCCGCGCGCAACGAGACCCACACCTGCACGGTGCCCGACGTGGCGCCCTGCGTGACGACGGGGACACGGGTGGTCGCGCCGGTCGCAACGTGGACCACCTGATGAATGGGCAGGTCGGCGACACTGCCGCTGTTGCCCGCGGCGGCAACGAGCACGTGGCCCGGATGATCCTTGCCCACGAAGGCCGCGATGGTCTGCTCCCACAGCATGTTGCCGTCGTGCGAGCCGAAGTCGCTGCCGAGCGAGAGGTTCACCGCCACCGGGAGCTTCATCGCGTCCGCGCGGTCGAACATGAACTTCACTGCGGACACGAGGTCGTCGTTGGAGATGGACTCGGAGTGCGCGTGCGTGACGCGCACGAACAGGATTCCAGCCTTCGGAGCGACGCCCTGGTATCCGCCCTTCGCGCGACCGTTCGATGCAGCGATGGAGGTGACGTGCGTGCCGTGGCCGATCTCGTCCGTCGGGGTCACGCTCTTCTGGGCGATCACCTGATCGATGTCCGCGGCGGCAAGCACGGCGCCGGCGACCAGGTTGCCGCTATCGTCCTTCACCGAGAACTGCTTCTCCAGCTCCGGGTACAGGCCCACTGGCTTCAGCGAATAGTCGAGCAGCCATGCGACGCGCGTGTGGCCGGTCGCGTCCAGGAAATCCGGGTGCGTCACGTCGATGCCGGTGTCCGCAACGCCCACGAGCGCGCCCTTGCCGTCCGCGCCAGCCAGCGCGGCAGCGGCTGCCTTCGTCCACACACCGGCCTGCTTGAGGAGCGGGTGTACGGTGGGCGCGACCTCGATGCGGAGGCCAGGATGCGCGACGGCGAACGCGTCGAGCTGCGATGCGGAGCCATGGATGCGGCCGATGCCAGGCACGATTTCCGTGACGCCGAGCGACGCTGGCGTCACGCCCTTCGGGATGCTGACGAGCGCGCCGATGCGTCCGGTGTCTGGCGCGAGCACGTGGGCGGCGTGCGGGCCGAGCATGCGAAGAAAGCGAACACCGTTCGCCGGATCGCTCGCTTTTGGGGCGAAAGGAGTCGTGGGCGGCGACGCGGGACCGCCGGCCCGCACATGGGAAGCACACACGACGGTCGCAAGAACCATGACCGGAAGCAGAAGAAAACGTCGCATGAAGGAAGAGAAGGTTCTCCCAACATGCCCCCAAAGCGCAAGCCCGGCATGGATCCGCTATGTTCCCCAGGACCCATGGCCGAGCCATCCCAGGCAACCCAGCCCACACCGCGACCCAGGAAGAAGATCAGCGCGTCGACCACGCCTGCATCGATGGCGAGCGTCCGGATCCTCGGACGCGAGTTCGCCCCGCACAAGGACATCTACCACCTCATCCTTCGCGTGCCGTGGTGGGCGTTCTTCGCGGGCATGGCGCTCATGTTCTTCGGCACCAACGCGCTCTTCGCGATCGCCTACGATCTGTCGCCGGGCTGCATCGACCACGTGAACGACTACGAGGACGCGTTCTACTTCAGTGTCCAGACGCTCGGCACCATTGGCTACGGCGGCATGTCACCAGCATCGCGCTACGGACACATGGTGGTGAGCATCGAGGCGTTCACCGGTTTGCTCATGACGGCCATGGTGACCGGCCTCACGTTCGCGAAATTCGCGCGGCCAACGGCGCGCGTGCTGTTCACCAAGTACGCAATCATCCACCCCCGCGACGGCGTGCCGCATCTCATGTTCCGCATGTCGAACTTCCGCGCGAACAACGTGGTGGAGGCAACGCTGCGCGTGGGCCTGATGATCGTGGAGCGCACGCGCGAGGGCGAGATCATGCGCCGGGCGGTGGACATCCCGCTCACGCGCGCGAGCACTGCGCTGTTCTTCCTTTCGTGGACAGCCATGCACAAGATCGATGAGTCGAGCCCATTCTTCAGCGCCGAGCAGCGGCAGAAGCTCAGGGACGAGAAGGCCGAGCTCTTCCTCTCGTTCACTGGTCTGGACGAGACCATCGCCGCACAGATTCACACGCGCTACCGCTACGCCATGACCGAGGTCGTGGAGAACGCGCGCTTCGCGGACATCCTGCACCAGGCGGAGGACGGCACACGCGTGCTCGACTACGCGAACTTCCACGAGATCATCCGGAACGACCCGTCCTGATGGCTCGCGCCCCCGTCGAACTATATGCAGACTGCACACATTGTCGACTCGAGGGCGGCGTCGCGGAGCTGTACGACCCGGACTCGCCCGCGAGCAGGTTCGCGGTGCCCAAAGAAGAGAGCTGCAGGCTCTGCCTGGTGACGGTGCGCGGCGTGGTGCGCGGCGCCGACGGCGAAGAGATCGCGGTCGACATGTCGCAGGTGCCTGCGAATGCGTGTCCTGCGTGCCGTGCGCCGCTCGATCCTTCCGCGCTGGACGAGAAGGCATGCACCCACTGCGGCGCGCGATGCGTCCCGCTGGTGGTGCGCGAGCCTACGACCTTCACCACGCGCGAGGCATTGCTTGCGCGACTCGACGCGTGGGCGACGGAGGACCGCGCAGGCTCGCGCGATGACCTGCTCGTGTCGCGGTTCGTGACACCGGACGCGGACGACATCCTCGCGCGTCTCGCACGCGGCGACGTGCTCCCCACCATCGTGGATCCATTCGCCCTGGGCGGAGCGCGAGTCGTCTCGAACCAGGGCGATGAACCCGTCGCGGACTCGGCGCCGCGGTCCGTACAAAAGGAGCTGCCGCCGCCCTCTGCGCCGCCGCGCGCGATCGTCTATCCGCTCGTGAGCGTGATCGCGGCGGACGGCGAGCTGCAAAAGGAGGAGCGCGAGGTGGTGGACCGCTTCCTCGAGAGCGAAGGCCTCGCGCCCCTCACCATGGAAGAGTTCCGCGTGCACCGCGCGGAGGACGTCGCGCGGCTCGTGCCCGTCGACAAGCGGGAGAAGGTCGTCGAGCTGATGTGCGAGACGGCGTGCGCCGACGGCATCGCCGATGCGAGCGAGGTGCGCGTCATCCATGCGTACGCGTCTGCGTGGCACATCCCGGAAGAGAAGGTCGCGTTCTGGCTCTGGGGCTACGAGCACGCCAACGCGTCCGGCGCGAGACAACTCTGGCTCAAGATCAGGCGCTTTCTGCTTTCATCGCGGTGGGAGAACGACCAATGACCGAAGGCACGAGCACGCCGGTTCGCTCCGAGGACAAGGAGGGACTCACGGCCATCCAGGATCAGTTCCAGCGCGTGCTGTCGAACATCAAGAAGGTGATCCTCGGCAAGGACGAGGTGATCGTCCGGCTCTTGTGGGCCGTGGCCGCGCAGGGACACGTGCTCTTCCGCGACGTGCCTGGCGTTGGCAAGACGATGCTCGCGAAGTCTTTCGCCGCCAGTGTGTCCGCCACGTTCAAGCGCATCCAGTTCACGCCCGACCTCTTGCCGATGGACGTGACGGGTTCCAACGTCTTCAACATGCACAAGAAGACCTTCGAGTTCGCGGCTGGTCCGGTCTTCACGAACGTGCTGCTCGCCGACGAGATCAACCGCGCGCCTCCGAAGACCCAATCCGCGCTGCTCGAGGTGATGGAAGAGCGGCAGGTCACGGTGGAAGGAACGACGCACAAGTTGCCGCCGCCGTTCATCGCGATCGCGACCATGAACCCGCTCGAAGACGAGGGCACCTACGCGCTGCCCGCCGCGCAGATGGATCGCTTCATGATGATGCTGTCCGTCGGCTACCCGCCGGAGGACGCAGAGGCGAAGATGCTGGAGGTCCACCTCTCGCCCAACCCTGCCCTCGCGGATCTCGCGCCCGTGATCACCAGGGAGGAGGTCGTCGCATGGCAGGCACGAAGCCGCGCGATCTACGTGTCGCCCGAGATGCGCGCGTACGTCGTCGCGATCATGCGCGCGGTGCGCAACGACGAGCGGAACCTCCGCTCCGTGTCGCCGCGCTCCACGATCTTGCTGGCGCGGGCGGCACAGGCGCGCGCCATGTTCTCCGGCCGCGAGTTCGTGAACGTGGACGACGTGAAGACGCTCGCGCCAGACGTCCTTGGCCATCGTGTGCTCACCAGCGACTCGGGTGTCGGGAGAGAGCTCGTGCTCCGGAGCATGGAGAAGGTGCCAGCGCCCGCGTGAGGCCTTGCTTGTGCGCGTGATTTCGACTGTGATCGACGCATGGGACGAAGGTTCGTGAGTGCGCTGCTGTTCGTCGTCGCTGCTTTCCCCTGCGCCTGCACGAAGCCAGAGACGCAACAGGCACTGCTTTCCCCCGACGCCTCGTCGATCACGGCGACCGCCGCCAGCGGGTCGGCCGCAGCCGTGGATGCTGGCGCCCAAAAGACGGCGCACGCAGCGCACGACAACGACGACGGCGGCCTTCGCGCGGAGACCGCGGACGAAGCCGAGGATCGTCGACGCTACCGCTCCGCGATGACCAACGGCCGGATCGCAACGATCCAGCGCAGGTACAACGCCGCGGTCGGCGCGTTCGATGGCGCGCTCGCGGCCAAGAAGAACGACCCTCGCGCGCTCGCAGAGAAGGCGTACGCGCGGCTGATGTCGGGCAAGGAGCTGGACCTTGCGCGAAGCGATCTGGAGATGGCAGCGGCGAACACAAAGGACCCGAGGCTGCTCTCGCAGATCTGGTTCAACCTCGGCATGGTCGAGGACGAGCTGCACGAGAGCGACAACGCGCAGGTGGACTACTGGATGGCCGACCACGTTTTTCCCAGCCCCGCTGCGCGCTCGAAGCTGAAGGGAAAGAAGATCTGCCCCGTCCGCACGGACTACACGTTCAAGTCCGCGTTCCCCGAGAAGACACGTGTGCAGGCGCCCGGCTGGCTCGCTCTGTGGAAGGAGCTCCCCGCAACCACCTGGGACGACGACAACGCGCCGAAGACCGACGACGAAGCGTGCAAGGCGCTCACCGGCAAGGATGTCGCTGCGGCTGCGGTGACGTTCCCCGTGATCATCACGGCAGGCCACGGCGGCGCGGGCCGCGCTGCGTTCGTCGTCGGGAAGTCGGACACGGGACTCGGTGCGGTGGCGCTCGGCGCGGACGTGGGCGGTCGCTGCCCTGGTGACGTCGCGTTCGAGATCGTGAGAACGCGCGGCGCGATAGTCCATGTGAACGGCCGCGAGACCCCGGAGGGCGGATACTCGTACATGTGCACGCACGTCGACGCGGGCGCCGACGGCCCCGTCGGTCCATGCACGGACGCCGAGTTCGCGAACGACGGCACGCCGGTCCAGTCGTTCTGTGCAGGAGGCGCCGCGACGGAGCGCGACGTCGTGATCGACGTGCAGCGGGGAACGGTGCTCGTCGCGCTCGAGCGCCCATACGTGGACAGCAAGGCCGGCGCGAAGGGCACTGTCACCGTGGCGCTGGGCGATCGGGGGCTCACGCTCACCGGGCTCGATTGCACGGGCACCACGATCCCGCTCGTTGCTCCCGGAGACGCTGGAGCACCTCATTGAGCTTCTTCCGGCTGCTGCGCGCGGCGTTCCACGGGGGCCTGCTCTTCGTCCTTCCCTGGGGTGTGGGAGCGCTCGTCGGCATCGTGTTCGACGTGGACGAGGTGACGGAGACGTCTGCGTCGTTCGCGAAGTGGTTCGCGCTCTTCGCGCTGCCACTCTTGCTCTTCACGGTCGTCGCGATCTCGGTGAAGGTCGGGCGCGAGCTGCGATCGCTCGCCGAGCAAGGACAGCGGGGCTTCTCCGCGTTCGCGCTCGCGGCAGACAAGCACGTGCGCGTCCTCACGGGGCGCGGCATCAGCCTGGCCGCGGGTTCGCTGATCATGGTGGCGCTGGCGCTGTCCGCGAAGTGGGCGCAGCTCGGCGTCGTGGCCGTGGCAGGATTAGGTGTACTGTACATCTTCTCTACACTTGCGACCGTGGTCTCCGCCTTCAGTGTGCGGGCCTTCGATGACCGTCTGCGGCGCGGGCGCGGTAGCATCGACCGCGAGATGTCGCCCACCGTCGTGGACGCGGGCGATCCGGTGGAGGAGCGCTTCCTGCTCGCGCGCGTGCCGGTGCCACCTGCGTTCCGGCTGCACATCGAGGAAGAGCTGCCGGATCGCCTCTCCGGTCAGACCCGCTTCGCCGTGAACCGCGGCGTCAACCGCGCGAAGGCCACGCTCTCCGCGCCGCTCCCGCGCACCGCGCGCGGCGTGTACAAGCTGGGCCCCGCGCACATCTGGTACGAGGACGTACTGGGCATGACGCGCGTCGCCGTCGCCTCGCACGCGTGCGCGAACCTCCGCGTGCTGCCGCGGCTGCGAGCGATCTCCTGGCAGAAGGAGCCGCGAAGCCTGTCGCGCGCAGAGGGGCCGCTGTCACGCCTCTCGCGCCTTGCAACGGAGGACCACTTCCGCACGCGCGAGTACGTCCAAGGAGACGACGTGCGACGCGTGCACTGGAAGCAATCCGTCAACACCGGACGCTTGATGGTACGCGTGCCAGAATCCGTGCCGTTCGCGCCCCAGAAGGTGGTGCTCGTACTGGACACGCACCTGCCGAAGACGTGGGCGTACGGACGCGCATCGCTCGAGGACGCGCTCGACGTGGCCGTGGAGACCTGGATCGCCATCGCGCACGCCTTCGTGCGGCGTGGTGAGAAGGTGGAGCTCGTGACCGCCGGCGCGAACGGGCGCGAGACGCTGACGTGCAGACGCGGTGAGGAGCGACGCTGGCGCTCGATAGGCGCCGACGCGGCATACCAGAGCGTGCTCGACGGTCGCGCCCTCCTCGGTGATCTCGCGACGGACACGTCCGCCATCCTCGTCACCTGCGGGTTCTCCGACCTGTCCGGGCTTCGCGGAGGCAAGGCGAGCGTCGTCCTGATCGACACCGCGAACCTGCTGCCGCAGGCTGTGAAGCGCGAGGACGATCGCCTCTTCCGCTACCGCTACCCTGTCGGCGCGGAGGACAACAAGATCGACTGGAAGGAGCTCTTCGGCGGCAAGCCCGACTCCGCGCGCGTGCTCCGCGCCGCGGCGACAGCGCGAACGGATACGCTCGCTCTCGCGGGGCTTGGCATCGACATCGTGATGGCACGGCCCAAGGGAGCGCTCGTCGCGCTCGCGCGCCCATGAGCAGGCCGCAGGCATGGCGGCCGCCATTCGCGGAGGCGTGGAAGCTCGCGCTCCGGCCCATCATCGTCTACCTCGTCTTCAACGTGACGGGCTTCGCCGCGTTCCTCATCACGATCGTCGTGTACGACAACGCGTCCGAGCTCGGCACGGTGTTCGCGGCATGCGCGGCGGGGCTCGTCGGCGTCTTCGCAGGACAGCTCGTGGCGCTGCTTCGCATCCGCCTGTGGCCCATTCTCATGGGCGGGACCCTCTGCGCGGTCCTTGGGGCTATGCTGATCAGCAGCGCCGGGTCGAGCTTCCCCGAGGCGATCGCCATCCCGATGTTCTTCTTCGTGATGGCGTTTCCATGCGGGCTCTTGTCGCTGCAGCACCGCTTCGAGACCATGAGCCTCTTCTGGCCCTCGGTGGGATGGATCGGCAGCGTGATGGTGATCCTGAACCGCGAGGACCGCGCGGCGCGATGGGACGAGAACAAGCTGACCGCATGGCTGCCCTTGCCGCTGTTCTTCCTGTTCTGCTTCCTCGCGCTGATGCTGCTCTTCTTGATGTCGAAGCAGACGCAGCGCGTGCGGCTGTGGGAGGCGCTCTCGGGTGCGCTCGAGCGACGCGTGGAGACGCGCAAGGAGGTCGCGCTCCCGAAACCCAAGACGAGCAACCTTCTGCCCATGGTGGCGATCCTCGTCGCGCTGTTTGCGTTCACCGCCGTGCTCGCGCCGTTCCTGTGGCGCACCGGCAAGGGCGATCGCGAGAGCGACAACAAGGGCGCACACAGCAAGGAGCGCGGGCGCCACGGGGAGGACGAGGATCCTCGCGGGAAGGGACCGAAGTTCGACGAGCAAGCGATCCTGCAGATGCTGAAGGACATGGCGGAGAGCGCGAAGCACAACGCACACTACCTGCTGCCACTCCTCCTCTTGCTCGCGCTCTATCGACCGATGAAGCGTGCCTTCGTGGTCACGCACCTGAAGACGCCCGTGTTCCCGCAGTCGCCCAGCGAGCGCATCGAGAACCTGTGGGAGTACGTTCGCATCGTGGCGGAGGACGCGGGCATCTCGCCTTCGAACTCGGACTCGGTGGAGGAGCTGCTCGACCGCGTCCGCAAGGAGCACGGTGTACCGCCCTCCATGGCGGAGGCCGCGACCATCTACGCGCGCAGCCGCTACGGATACGCGATCTGGCCGGGCGATGGAGCAGCGATGCGACGAGCCGCGCTCAAGGCAGCAGAGTCACTGTCGCAGCCCATGACACCATCACAGAAGCTCCGCGCCTGGTGGCGCCCACTTCGGTGACCGAGCGAGACTCAGGTCGCGCGGCTGTTGCCGTTCGGGAGCGGCAGGGGGATGAGAACGATCTCGCGGGACGAGCTCACCTCCGGTGACGATGCCGGCGCGGAGGCTCGCATGCGCGAGTCACTGTCCCGGATACGGGCTTCGGCAGACTCGTAGCGGACGCGGGCGGAGCGACGGGGGGGCAGCATATCCACCATTCTGCAGCCTCCATTCCATCATAGCGAGCCGCGGGGGTGGGCCCCCGCTCGGCACGATCGGGCTGTTTTTTCAGGGTTCCAGCGCTGGTGTTGCATTCGGGAGGCACTGGAACCGAGCCCCCTGGGTGGATCGGGCGCTGTATGCCATTCTTGGCCTATGGCTTTGAAGTCGAGAACGGTCCTGGGGGCAGTCGGGGCGTTGGTGATCACGGTGGTGGCATGCTCCTCGTCGAGCAGCAACGGCGGGTCCACGGATGAGGGCACGTGCACCACAACCCTCGACGAGCGCTTCGCCGATGGCGATCCGAACGGCCACGCTGACCCGTTCGGCGCGAAGGCCGCCAGCCAGGCGCGCGCGGGCCTCATCACGAGCGCCGCGCAGATCGTACGCCCGAAGGACGCGCGCAACCGCGTGCAGGTCGGCGACATGATCATCGCGAACGACAAGATCGCCGCGTACATCGGCGGCGCGCGCCAGACCGACGGCTACGTGCCATACGGCGGCAAGGTGATTTCGATCGACGTCGTGGGCAACGACGGCAAGCCCCTGGGCGTTTCGGAGTACGGCGAGACGCTCTTCGCATTCGCACGCGAGACCATCAGCCCCGACGCAGTGACGGTCATCAACGACGGCAAGGACGGCAAGGCAGCCGTTGTGCGCGCGCGCGGCAGCATGAAGGACATTCCGTTCCTGGATGCGTTCAGGGCGCTCTTTCCGAAGCAGTACGACTACCCGATCGCGATCGACTATGTGCTCGAGCCACACGCCGAAAAGCTGGACGTGAAGCTCAGTCTCATGAACACGTCCACGACGGACGTGGAGACCTTCCTGGGCATGCAGATGATGGGCATGTTCCACTCCTACCGCGCGAAGCTGTTCACGCCGGGCAGCGGCTTCGCCAGCCCGAAGGGCAGCCCGGACTGGGTCGGGTTCGACGGTGGCACCGGCAGCGTGATCATCCGCGCGAAGAACACGAAGATGAAGTTCGGCGTGAACATCTCCGGCTTCCAGTACTTCATCCTGAACAACGGGCTCTCGCTCGACACGTGCGCGCAACAGACCATCGACTACGCGGAGATCATCCCGGCCGCTGGCGGAATCGACAACGTACGCGCCACGCTTGCGCGCATCGACGGCGACAACAGCCTGCACGTGCTCACAGGCACGCTGAAGGAGGAAGACGGCACGCCCATCGCTGGCGGGTTCGTACATGCGCTCGCCGCGGATGGCTCGTACGTGACGCGCGGTGAGACCGACAAGAACGGCGCGTTCAGCATGCACGTGCCCGCCGTGGCGCTCACGCTCCAGGCTACCGGCAGTGGCTATGCAGTGTCGAAGGCGGTCGCTGCGTCTGCCGGGGCGACGACCGCCGCGCTCACCCAGCCCACGCATGGCAACATCCACGTGGCCGCCACGGACGCCGCGAACATGACGGGCATCCCCGTGCGCGTGCAGGTACTGCCGCAGCCGGCGTACGCGGCCGCGCCCGATTCGTTCGGCGTGGACCAGGAGGAGAACGGGCGCCTCTATCAGGCGTTCGCGATGAACGGCGACATCACGCTCCAGGCGCCGCCCGGTCAGCACCGGGTGGTGGTGACCCGCGGCTACGAGTGGGAGCTCTCCGACAAGATGGCGCAGGTGCAGAGCGGTATGACCGCGGAGATGCCGGCGAGCCTCGTTCACTCCGTGGATTCGAGCGGCGTGATGTGCGCCGACTTCCACATTCACTCGTACTACTCCGTGGACGCCGGTGACACGACGCTCGACAAGGTGAAGAGCGCAGTCGCTGACGGCCTGGAAATTCCAGTCTCCAGCGAGCACGAGTGGATCGTCGATTTCCAGCCGCTCATCGAGCAACTGGGCGTCTCCAAGTTTGCGTTCGGCTTCCCCTCGGAAGAGCTCACCACGTTCACGTTCGGTCACTTTGGTGTGGTCCCCAAGCTGCCCGACGCGGCGAAGGTGAACATGGGCGCCATCGAGTGGGTGGGCAAGACTCCGCAGCAGATCTTCGACGAGACGAACGCGCTCCCCGAGAAGCCGGTGCTGATCGTCAACCACCCGATCGGGACCTCGTTCATGGGGTACTTCACTGCGTCGCAGTTCGACAACGCGACCGCCATCGGCAAGGACCCGAAGCTGTGGAGCGATCACTTCGAGGCCATCGAGGTCTGGAACGACTCCGACTTCGACTCGAACAAGTCGGACTCCGTCGCGTCGTGGTTCTCGCTGCTCTCCGCGGGCAAGAACGCGTGGGGCATCGGCAACTCCGACAGCCATCACATTCGCTCGAACCCCGTGGGGTACCCGCGCAACTGCATCCAGTTCGGTCATGACGACCCCACGAAGCTCTCCGCCAACGGCGTGCGTGACGGCATCCGCAATGGCGCGTTCAACGTGAGCGGCGGCCTCTTCATCACGGCGCAGGGCCCCGACGGAAAAGGTCCCGGACAGAAGAGCGCAGCGGGCGCGTTCAAGGTGCGCGTGCAGAGCCCGAGCTGGTTTTCCGCAACCACGCTCGAGGTGTACGTCGACGGCAAGCTGACGCAGACGCTGCCGCTCACGTCCACCGGCGCGGGACCAGGTCACGTCTACGACGCCACGCCCACGGTCGCGGCAGGCGCGGGCGCTGGAAAACACTACGTCGTGTTCCACGCGAAGGGCACGACGGATCTCGCGCCGCTGCACCCCGGTCGCAACCCGTTCGCAGTGACGAACCCGATCTTCCTATGAAACCCCGCAGCATCCTGCCGCTCGTTGGGCTGTCAGTGCTGGTGGTCGTCTCGTGCACGCCGTTCCACGGCAGCGATGTCGGCGAAGACTCCGGAGCCACGTCGAACGGTAGCGCCGACGACGGCGGCCTGTTTCCAGGCGACGGCGGCCTGTTTCCAGGCGACGGCGGCCTGTTTCCAGGCGACGGCGGCCCGGCAGCCTCGTGCTTCGTATCCGGCGGCCCGGGCAACGTGACGTTCACCACGACGCCTCCCACGCCGCATGTGGGAGCCGGCTTTGTCGTCAACGCGATCGTCGTTGTCCCGTCAGGCGGAAGCATCTCGAACGCCACGCTTCGGTTCTGCACGCCATCCGGCACGCTCACCAAGTTGACGCTGTCGAACCAGACCAACAACGCCGGAAACAAGAGCACCCAGTTCGTCTACGAGTACGCCGTCAAGAGCGGGGTGCCCACGGCTGGTGTGACCGAGCTCGTCTTCGCCAGTCCCGGCGATACCTTCTTCGGAACGGCGGGCATCACGATCATTCCTTGAACGCTCACTCGGTCGAGAGGTCCAGCTTGCCGATATCGATCTTCGGCACTTCGATCGTCACATCGAGATCGGAGAAGTCGTCGTCCCTCCTTGCCACGTGTTGTGTGACCTTCGGCGCGGGCGCGGGCGCAGGCTCTGGCTCCACGGTCGCCGCCGGCGGTGCGATTGCAGCCTCCTCCACGACCACCTTGCCCTCCTCTGGCGGCAGCGGCGATGCTGGCACGACAGGCGCGTTCGGGGGTGGGCGAAGCGCGGACGCATCCGCAGGACGAAGCGCCCCCTTGGCCAGCGCGGCCATCGCGACCACTCCCACGGTGGAGACCACGCGCGTGACGAGCCTGCGATAACGGCGACGACGCAACACGACCTCGGGCGCGCTTCTTCGCGCGAACTCCGTGTCCTCCTCCTCGAGCTCCAGCTCGATCTTTTCGACGACGGGGGTCGGTCTGTCGCCCACGGCGAAGAAGCCTTCGGAGGTGGAATCGAGCGCGAACGGATCGGGCTCCGCGATCAACCGGGGACGCGTACGGGTTGCCATGACCCCCAGTCAGCAAGGCGCGTGCTCAACAACGCACCCGGGAAAACAAGACAATCGCGCGCGCCCCACCAGGCAAGACGCCGTAAACCCCTGACCGACCCCCTGCCCTTTGCCGGCTCGACCTCGACGGGCGCTCCCTACACCGGCGGCACCATGTGCTTGCGGCGCGGCCGTGGCTCCACCTTGTCCTCGAAGCGCGCGAACCTCGCGGCGATCTCCGTCCGCAGGCGCTCTCCCGGCACCACGGCATCGATCACGAGCTCGCTCGCGAGCTTCATGAGGTCGATGTCCGCCTTGTACTCCTCGCGCAGCTTCGCCACGAAGGCGTCGCGCTCGGGCCCGGCGGGGACCTCCTGAATCTTGTTGTAGTATACAGCATTCACGGCGGCCTGCGGTCCCATGACCGCGATACTGGCGGATGGAAGCGCGATGCATGCGTCCGGCTCGAACGCTGGTCCGCACATCGCGTAGAGGCCCGCGCCGTACGCTTTTCGAACCACCACGGACAGCTTGGGCACCGTGGCCTCGCTCACCGCGGCGATCATCTTGGCCCCTGCGCGGATGATGCCTTGTCGCTCCACCTTGGTGCCGATCATGAAGCCCGGCACGTCCGCAAGGTACAGGAGCGGGATGTTGAACGCATCGCACAGCCAGATGAAGCGCGCCGCCTTGTCCGCGGAGTCGACGAACAGCACGCCGCCCAGCCATTTCGGCTGGTTCGCGACGATGCCGACCACGCGCCCGTCGATCCGCGCGAGCCCCGTCAGCATCTCGCGCGCGAAGAGCTGCTTCACCTCGCACCACGAGCCCTCGTCGATGAGCTCGTTCACGATATGCATCATGTCGAAGAACTTGTTCTCGTCCGCGGGGATGATCTCGGAGAACTTCTTCCCGCTGCTCTTGTGGGCGACAGGCGTGGCCATGGGCGGCTTCATGTCGCAGCTCGCCGGCATGTATCCGAAGTAGCGGCGCGCCCACGCGATGGCCTCCTCCTCCGTCTTCACCAGCACGTCACCGCAGCCGGAGACGGAGCAGTGCATCTTGGCGCCGCCCATCTCTTCGAGCGACACCTTCTCGCCGATGACCATCTCCGCCATGCGCGGCGAGCCGAGGTACATGCTGGCGTTGCCCTCGACCATCACGACCACGTCGCAGAACGCTGGAATGTACGCGCCACCTGCGGCGCTTGGTCCGAAGAGCAGACACACCTGCGGCTGAACGCCGCTCATCTGCACCTGGTTGTAGAAGATGCGACCCGCGCCGCGCCGGCCCGGAAACATCTCGATCTGGTCGGTGATGCGAGCACCCGCGGAGTCCACCAGGTAGAAGAGCGGCGCACGGAGCTTCTGCGCGGTCTCCTGGATGCGGAGGATCTTCTCGACGGTGCGGCGGCCCCACGAGCCCGCCTTCACGGTGGAGTCGTTCGCCATCACGCACACGACGCGCCCACCGATCTTGCCGGTGCCGATGACGACGCCGTCCGCGGGCAGCTCCTTGTCCAGGTTGTTGGCGAGCTCCGCGTCCTCGACGAACGTGCCCGGATCGAACAGCTTCGCGATGCGGTCGCGAGCGAAGAGCTTTCCGGTCTCCGCGTTCTTGGTGTGGTACTTCGGCGCGCCGCCCCGTTCCACGCGGGCCAACGTTTCCTGGAGCTTGTCGTCGAGAGACATGGTCTCTGCGATTAGCACTATCCATGACACGCGGGTCGCTCGTGTGGTGGAAAGAGCACAGGGGCTCGTGGACACCCAGCGCTCGAAGTCCCGTGATTTCAAGCGTGCGAAGGCGGCACGCATCCTGCTGAGTGTGGCCCTCATGAGAGCCCTAACCTTCTCTTCGCTTGGTCTTCTGGCCCTGTGCACGGCGTGCACCGTCACCAACAACAGCGGGGAGCCCGGCTCCGGCACCACGGGCACCGCGTCCGCTGCGGACACCGCGCACAGCGACACGGTCGCCACGCGCGCGATGCACCCATCGCTGTCCGCCCAGGACTACGGCGACGGCTCCGGCGTCCATGTGTACGCCGCGTGGCTGGACGACAACGGCCGGTGGCTGCAGACCAGCGGTGGCGACGTTGCGGAGGCGGCCAGAGATTCCCAGGCTCCAGAGGTGCTGTTCGTGGAGAGCGACGTCCCCGGAAAGGTGCATTATACAACCACATTCCCGAGCATCGGGGCCGCGCAAAATATTGGCATCGGCCTCACGCGCCCTTCGGGGAAGGTCTCGGCGCCGGGCTCCACGGCGATCGTCGGTGCGCCATTCCTGATCGTCACCACGCTGCCCTTGACCATTCAGCAAGGAGACAAGATAGCGATCGAAGTGAGCCCGCCGCCGGCCCCGGATACGGTGGGCGACGGCGACTCATGGCAGCTCACGGCGAGCGGCGCGTGCATCCAGGACTTCATGGCGTCTTCGGTGAGTATCCCCGGCGCGAAGGAGCGCTCGACGCTGCTGGATGCGAACGGTCGATTCGTCTTCGACACGGCGAGACTCAGCAACGCGGGGTCCACGACGTGCGACGTCACCATCATGGTGAAACACCTCCACTACAGTCAGCTAGATCCAGCGTATGGCTCCGCCGCGGCTGGGCTCGAGCTCCTCTACGCGGACGCGCCCCTGAAGGATGGCGACGTGGACCGCACGTATGCCGTCGAGGGTCTGCAGGCCCGCGCCGTGCACACGACCTTCCGCTTCTGATCGCCGTCGCCCGTGACATCCCGCGGAGCGCACGTATCCTGTAGGAACATGCGCATCCTTCGCTCTGCGGCTTGTATTCGCGTAACGGCGCTCGCAGCGCTCACCACTGTCTGCACGCTGGCCTTGTCGCAGGCCTCCTGCGGGAGTGACGGCGGCTCGAACGGCGACGTGGACGCGTCGCCGATCAAGACCAATGGGGACGCGAGCACCCCGAGCAGCGATGGCGGAGCCATGACCGCGTGCTCGCTCCCCCCCACCGGGCCCGCGAATGGCTACGTGCTCCGCTACGACCAGCTCGGTTACCTCACGAAGGGCACCAACTGGGCGATGCTGCTCTCGCACGGGAAGGCCGCGCCCAGCTACCAGCTCGTGGACGACAAGGGCTGCGCCGTCGGCACATCGGCGAAGGCCAGCCCGCGCGCGGTGGACGTCACGAGCCGCGCAGGCAGCAAGATCACTGGCGACCGTATCGACCTGTCGGCCATCAAGTCCGCTGGCACCTACTGGGTCGTCGTGGACGGCGTTCGCTTCGGGCCGATCAAGGTCGCCGACGACGTCTACGCGAACCTGGTCCCGACGATGCTCGCGTTCTTGAAGGAGCAGCGCTGCGGCGCCACCACGGCGGCGATCTCGAAGCACGCCGCGTGTCACCTCTTCTCTTCTGTCAGCGCAGCGGGCCATTCCGGCGACGGCGTCGCGGTCGCCGACGGCACGACCACGAACATCACGCTCGCGAGCGGTCCTGCCGTGGACGCAGAGGGCGGCTGGCACGACGCAGGCGACTACATCAAGTTCGTCGGGACCACGGCGTTCGTGCTGTCCGTCGATCTTCTCGCGCTGCGCGACCATCCCGCGGCGTTCTCGTCGGCGAAGCTCGGCAACGTCAGCGCGGACTTCAAGGCGGAGATGCGCTGGGGCCTGGACTGGCTCGTGAAGATGCTCGGCGGCGCAACGCTCTATCACCAGTCCTCCGGCGAGAAGGACCACGATCCTGATCCGCGCGTGCCCGAGGCGGACACCGCCGCTGCGATCCCCGGCTACGATCAGCGACCGCTCTTCATGTTCGCCGCAGGCAAGGGCGCGAACCTGCTCGGACGTGGCGCAGCGGCGCTCGCGCTCGGCTCGGTGGTCTTCAAGGACGACGCAGCGTACTCCGCGAAGCTGCTCGCGGCCGCGCGCAACGCCTATGCGGCGGTGCCGGCGCGTCTCGCAAACCAGAACCCTGATCCCGTGGATTTCTACCAGGAGAGCCACTACGCCGACGACCTCGCGTTCGGCGCCGCGGAGCTCGCGCTCGCCACGAACGAGCAGCCGTTCAAGGACGACGCAGTGAAGTACTCACGCATCGTCGACACCACGTCCACGCCTGCGAAGCCGCTCTACTGGGGCGACACCACCGCCATGGGTCTGCTCGAGACCGGGCGCATCTTCCCCGTCGGCGATCCGGTTCGCATCGAGATGGCCGGCCTGCTCACGGAGATCGCCGTTCCCATGCTGCAGTCCGCGACCACGCCCACCGGGCCCGGCGCGCCGTACCACTATGCACTGGACGCGTTCGACAACGGCACCATCGAGCAGTCACTGGGCGCGGCGGCCGTGTGTCTTGCTGCGCGACGGCTGGGCGGCAACGACGCGTGTGATCAGGTGGGCCGTGATCAGCTGCACTGGATGCTGGGGCTGAATCCATTCGGCTACTCGTTCCTCATTGGTGCTGGCACCACGTACCCCAAGCATCCGCAGCACGCGTGGGCGCAGAAGACCGGCAACGAGATCACGGGCGCGATCGTCGGTGGCCCCACGGGCATCAAGGTGCTCATGGACATCTCGTCGGGAGATCCGAGCCTCGTCGTTCCCACCGCGATGAGCCCGCTCGCGGAGTGGTCCACGGACGACCTCGTCTACGAGGACGACGTCACGAACTACGTCGTCAACGAGCCCGCGATCGACTTCTCTGGTCCGCTCGTCTTCGTGGTCTCGGAGCTCGTGGACCCGCGGCCCTGAATCGAGAGCCTATTTCCCCTGGAATGCGGGCTTTCGCTTCTGGGCGAAGGCCTCGAGCGCCTCGCGGCGATCCTCGGAGACGAGCGTCTTGTCGTACGCGTGCGACTCCAGCAGCAAGCCTTGCTCCAGTGAGGAATCGAACGATGCATCGATCGCCCAGAGCGCGGACGCCTGCGCGATCGGCGCGCCGTTCGCGATGGGCGCGATCCACTCGATGACGTCATCGATCAGGTTCTTGCCCGCTGGTGTGATGCGATTGACGAGGCCCCACGCGAGCGCGGTCTCTGCGTTCACGCGCCGCCCGGTGAGGATCATCTCCTTCGCGCGCGCCTCGCCCACGATGCGCGGCAGCCGTTGCGTGCCACCCGCACCAGGGATGATGCCCAGCGTCGTCTCGGGCAGACCGACCTCCACGTGTGCCGCGGCCACCCGCAGATCGCAGAGCAGCGCGAGCTCCAGTCCGCCACCGAACGCGACGCCGTTGAGCGCGGCGATGACCGGCTTCGGGCTGCGATCGATGGGGCCGAGCTCCGACCGGTACAGCTCCACCTGTACGCGCACGTCGTTCTCGGTCATGCCCTGACGTTCCTTCAGGTCCGCGCCGGCGCAGAACGCCTTCTCGCCGAAGCCGGTGATCACGATCGCGCGGATCGTATCGTTCGTTACCGCCTCTCGTGCGAGGTTGCCAAACGCGAAGAGCGTCTTGCGCGACAGCGAGTTCATGCGGTCCGGGCGCGCGATCGTCCACACGACGACGTTGCCCCGCTGCTCCACGTCGATCGGAAAATCCTCGGTCGCCATCAGACGCGCGCTCTCTTTCCCTTCGCGGTGAGCTTCTGCAGCTGGGCACGCAGCTCCGCGTAGTCCTTCTCGATGCGCTCGATGCGGCCGGTGAGCTCGCGCGCGACCTTCTTGTCGTCGCGGCCGAGATCACGCAGCGCCTCGCGGATCCGCCTGCGAACGCGCGGGTCCAGGTCCGTATCGAGCACTGCCGCCAGCTTGCCGCGGGACCGCACGTCGCCGATCTCCACGAGCGCGCGCGTGACGTCGATGCGGAGGTAGGGATCCTTGTCGGTGAGCAGCTCCTCGATCGTCTCCCGCACGCGGGGCTCGGTGGTGAGCTGCGCGAGCGCCCAGATCGCCGAGCGCCGGAGCCGCGTGGGCTGCCCGTACCGCGTGCGCTTCAAGAGCTCCGGGATCACGTCGTCCGTTAGCAGCGCGCCCAGCGCATCCGCGGCGGCCGCGGCGATCACGTCGGCCCATGACGGCGTGTCGAGCACGGCGAGCAGCGCGTTCTTCGCGATCGGATCCCGCGTCTTGCCGAGCGCGCGCGCGGCTTCGGCGCAGACCAGGTAGCTCGGGTCGGACTTGGTGAGGCGTGCGAGCGTCTTCGCCGCGGCCTTCGACTTGAGGACGCCGAGCGCCGCGACCACGGCACGACGCACCTTGGGGTGCTTCGTGCCCAGCGCCTCTACGAGCAGCGCTTCGGACTCCGGGCTCCTGATGGTGCCGAGCGCATGAGCCGCCTCCGAGCGCACCATCCACGCTTCTTTTTCGCGGGAAAGCGCGTGCCCCAACGCGCGGATCGAGAGCAGGTCGTTGTGCTTGGCGAGCGCCTGCGCAGCCCTCCATCGGCCGCGCGCCGTGGGCGCATGGGCAAGCTGCTCGCGCGCCATGTCGTCCGGCACGTTGACGGCCACGTCGCCCAGGATGCGCATCCGCGGGTCCACCACCACGAAGAGGGGACGCTTGGGGCACGGCAGCGCAAACGTATTGGCGCGCGCGTCGAGCACCACCTTGCGCTCGTTGACCTTCTTCGCGTGGTCCACGATGAGGATCTCGATGGGGACCTGAAACGCGGCGATCACGCCGTCCTTCGCCTCCTGCGTCTGCTTGGCGGACACGGAGAGCACGCCGTCACTCCATGACACGTCCACCGTGAGGTCGGGGTGCCCCGCCGTGTACACGAGCTCGTTGAACATGGAGCCCAGCGAGCGGCCGCTCACCGACTCGAGCGCGGCGCGGAGGTCGCGCGTCTCCACGATGCCCTTCGCATGCGTGGCGACGTACTTCTTGATGCCCGCGAAGAAGGTGTCGTCGCCGAGCTCCATGCGGAGCACGTGCAACACGAGCGCGCCCTTCTCGTAGAGGTGCCTGTCGAAGAGATCGAGCGGCGCGTCGTAGTCCCGGCACACGATGGGCCGCTTGTAGCGACCCGCGGCCTCACCCAGGTAGCCGTGCAAGTCCGTGAGCAGTCCGTACTCGTACGCGTCGTGGCCTTCGGTGTGCTCCTGCCAGATGTGCTCGAAGTAGGTCGCGAATCCTTCGTTCAGCCAGCCCTCTGCCCAGTCGCGGCACGTGAGGAAGTCACCGAACCACTGGTGCGCGAGCTCGTGCGCGACGAGGTCCTCGCTCGTGATGTCGAGGGCGGCGCGCTTGTCGATCAGTATGTGCTCGTACATGGTCGTGGCAGTGGTGTTCTCCATGCCGCCGAAGATGAAGTCCGACACGACGACCTGCGCGTAGCGATTCCACGGGTACGGCTGACCGGTGAGCTTTGCGAAGAGCGCGATCATCTCCTTCGTCCGCCCGAACGTGCGACGCGCGTCCTCTTCACGCCCCTTCGGCACCAGGAACGAGAGCGGCACCGTGCCGGCCATGTCCTCGATCTCCGAGAACTCACCCGCGACCAGCGTGAGCAGGTAGCTGGAGTGCGGCTCGTTCATCTTCCAGTGAAAGCGTTCCAGCCCTGTTTTTTCAGGCTTTCGTGAGATGAGCGCGCCGTTGGAGAGCACGTAGAGCCCCTTGGGCACTGCGATGCTCATCTCCGTCGTCATCTTCTCGTGCGGCGCATCGTGGCATGGCACGAAGTGACGCGCGTCCTCCTCCTGGCACTGGCTCCACACCTGACGCGGGCGATCCTTCACCTCTGCATCCGGCTCCAGGAAGTAGAGACCCTTCCGCGGCACTGCCGTGTATCCGATGGTGATCTTCGCGGCCTTCTTCTTCCCCAGCGGGACCGTCAGCACGCGGCCGTCATACGTGTAGTTTACAGCTTGTCCATCGACGTGGACCTTGTGCAGGTCGAACGCGATCGCATCGAGCGGCATCTCCGTGGCGGTCGGCGATGAGCGCACCACGTCGAGCGTGGCCACTGCCGCGATGCTCTTGTGGGCGAACGACAGCTTCGCCGAGAGCTTCAGGTGCGTGATGCGAAACGGGCGGTCCCGCTCGAAGCGCGGACGCCTGTCCTCACCCAGCGTGAAGGGCCGCGCGGCAAGCGCGTGGGCGTGCTCGTGTGCATGGGAGAAAGAGCCGTGCGCCCCACCGCACCGGGCAGAGAGCCTTCCGGAGGTCGTCATGTGAGGGCGAGCCTAAAGCAGAGGGCACGATTCGGGAATCCCGAACCGTGCCCCGCGGTGAATCGAGACTCGCTCAGCGACCGAGCGCTTCGGCGCGGTTCACGATGCGCGGCGTCAGGAAGATGATGAGCTCGTTGCGGGTATCGCTCGCACGGCGACGCTGGAAGAGGACGCCGAGGATCGGGATGTCGCCGAAGAACGGGACCTGGTCCAGGTTTCGACCAGTGTTACGCGTGTAGATACCGCCGATGACCGCGGTGTGTCCGTCCATGACGAGCAGGTCGGTCTCCGCCTCACGCTTGAGGATGGTCGGATCACCACGAGCAGAGGTCTGGTTGAAGTCGGGCTCGTCTCGGTTGATCTTCACGTGCATCGAGACGGAGCCTTCGGCCGTGACGTGCGGCTTCACGAGGAGCTGCAGCTTGGCTTCCTGGAAGGTCGTCTGGACGCCTTGCGCGGAGATCTGCGAGAACGGAATCAACGTACCCTGGTTGATACGAGCCTCGCGGTTGTCGAGGGTCAGGATGCGCGGACTGGAGACGATGCGGAGAAGACCGCTCGCCTCGGAGGCCGACAGACGCAGCGTCAGGTTGAAGTTGTTGTCGATCGACCCCAGTGTGAAGCCGACGGCACCGCCTTGTCCCGTACCGACTGCGGCGGGCAAGTTGACCGCGAAGTTCGGCTGGGTGACGTTTCCGACGAACGGCGAGAGACCGCGTGTCGGTGTGGCGCCGTCGTAGGCACCGCCTGACGTGGTCACGCGGGAGGGGAACGCGACGCCGGTCGGATTTCCGGTGGCCGACGAGAAGGTGGAGTCACCACCCCACTGGATACCGAGGTCGCGGCCGTAGCGGCTCGTGGCCTCGACGATTCGCGCTTCGATCAGCACCTGCGGCGTCTGCGTATCGAGCGAGCGAATGAGCTCTTCGATGTTGTTCAGGTTGCCGGAGATGTCGCGGCTGATGAGCACGTTCGTGCGCTCGTCGACGGCGATGGAGCCGCGCGGCGAGAGGAGATCCTTTGCACGGGCCTGGAGCTCGTCGGCGCTTGCGTAGCTGACGGGAATGAGGCGCGTCTCGAGCGGCGTGAGCTCGTACTCCTGCTTGGCTGCCGCAAGGCGCAGCTCGCGCTCCTTCTGCAGGCGGTCGAGCGGAGCGACGCGGATCAGGTTGCCGGAGCGGACCATGCCCAGGCTCTTCGCCTGGAGCACGACGTCGAGCGCCTGGTCCCACGGCACGTTGCGCATCCGGATGGTGACGCTGCCCTGCACGTCGTCGGCGGTGACGATGTTCACGCGACCGACGTCCGCGAGGAGCCGGAGGATGTTGTGGATATCGGCGTCCTTGAGGTCGAGGTCGATGCGGCGGCCGTTGTAGCGGCCGGCCTGCGCGTTCACGCCGGAGGTGAAGCCTGCAGCCTCACCGCCACCGAACGTCTCCACCTTCTCGTCGCCGTGGATCGAGGTCTCCACCTTCGCGATATCGGCGCCAACTTGCTCACGCGCGACGGTCTGCGTCTTGCGGACCGCGTTGCCCTTCGAGTCGGTCGTCTTGGCCGCGCCCTTGCGGGCATCGAACGTCCAGATCAGCTTGTTGCCTTCCACGCTGACGGCGCCAGAGGCCTCGCCATCGCGGTCGATCTCGACCACCGCCGACTTCGACTTTGCATCGAACGATGCGGTGACCGCGCGCAGCGTGCTGCCCGGGCCGGTCGCGTCGGTGGTGTGCGCCAGGTTCTCGGGAACCGAAACGCCCTTGATTTCCAGGCGGAGACGGCCGTCCTGCGCCGTGCGCAGCGTGTACTCCGGCGGCGCGCTCGCGCTGATGATGACGCGGTCGCATGCCTTCTCGCAGCGACCCTTCTCGTGCTCCACGGTCACGCCGGTGAGGGCCACGGTGGGCGCGGGCTCCGACTTCACGGAGAGGAGCTCGGTCATCTTGACGACCAGCGGCGCGCTCGCAGCCTCCGTCTTGTCGTTCTCCAGGAGCTGGATGGCGAGCTTGTCGCCGTCAGCCTTGAGCCTGTAGGCGGCCTTCTTCGTGAGGTTCACGGTGACGCGTGTGAGCGACCCCGTGTCCGTCTTGAAGGCCTGCGTCATCACGCCGCCGACGATGCCAGATGGCGTCGTCATCGCAGCGGGCACGCCGACTACATCCGACGACGAGATGTCGACGATGAGGCGACTGCCGCCATCGGCGACCCGCATCGTGTATGTGGGAGCGACGGTCCCGGTCACCAAGATCTCGGTGGCCGCTCCCTCGGTCCGCATCACGACGTCGTGGACGTGGTTCGGTGTGGTCTCGGCTGCATGTGCCGCCGGAGAGGCGAGCACGAGAGCACTCGACGCAAGCATCGCGTAAATCAGCCGGCTGGTGGACGTGCGCATGCGCTTCTGTGAGTCCGAACCGCCGAAGATGGCGAAAGGCTGAAACCCAAGCATTGTGGCTCCCTCGCCTCCCGAAGAAGATGGGCACCGAATGCGCCACCCAACGGGAGTTTCCCTGAAACCGTAAAACGCGACCCCCGAAACGGCCCAATTTGTGGCGAAGAATTATTTCTTCACCGCATCGAGCGGGCGCGACAAAACACCCAGCGCGCCCCGGTGAAACCAGGACGCGCTTCCGTGCAAACTACAACAAGTGCAGTTTACAGCTGATTCTTCTCGTCTGACTCCGGATGAAGCGGAATGACTCTCGTGGCGGGAGCGACAGCGGGCTGCGACGGGTCGAGCCGGATGAGAACGATGTCCCCATCGCGGATGCGATCGACGCGCCAGCTGAGGCTGTAGTCCGAGCCGTTGCTGCCGCCGACGTGGACGATGTCCGGCTTGCCCAGGTAGTCGCCGCGCTTCACGACCCAGCCCTTGTTCTGCGGGTCGAGCAGCATGGCGCGCGGGTAGTCACCGCCGGTGACGATGGCGACGAGCTTCATCTCGTCGATGGAGAACTGCGCGAGCACGGCGTCGATCTGGGTGCCGGGCAGCTTGCGGTTTTGCGGCGCGAACGTGGCCGCGAACGAGCGGAACGGATCGCGGTTCTTCTCGCCCTCCGTGAACTCGTTCTCGGCGTACTCCGTCTTGGACGCAACGGTGGCCGGAAGTCCGCCCTCCCCAGCACCACCGTCGCCGCCGCCCATCGCCGTGGGTCGGTTGCCGAAGTTGTTCGTTGCGGGCTTGTCGCCGCATGCGAGCAGAAGAGCTGCGGCAGCGGTGGCGATCACGATCGCCGCGGGAAGCGATTTCATTTCTTTGCTCCCTTCGGAGCTTCTTTGGGTTTCTCTGCGGGCGCCTCGCCGGGCTTCGTGGGCGCGGCGGGAGCGGCTGCCTTGGGCTTCAGGAGGTGGAAGGTGGTGGCGAGCACCTTGACCTTCAGGGTCACCTCGTCGCCTTCGACCTTGGGCTGGGAGATCTCGAGGTTCTCCAGGTTGATGATGCGGTCCTGCTTGCCCACCTCATACATGAACTTGCCGATCTGGTGGAATTTGCCGCTGATCTCCAGCCTCATGGGGACCTTGGCGAAGAAGGCCTCGGGCTTCTCCTCCATTGGCTGCCAGGCGTTGAGCTCGACTCCGGCGATGTTGGACACCGCCTGAAGCGCGGAGAGGAAGGATGCCGCCTCGGTCTCGGCCGGAAGGATCTTGTTCAGATCCTTCTGACGCTGCTGGCGCATCTGGAGCTCATCGCGGTCGGCGATGAAGCTTGCTTGCGCCTGACGAGACTGCGCGAGCTTCGACTCGAGATCGCCCGTCTGGCGGTGAGCCGCATCGATCTTGCTCGCGAGGTCCGTATGGAGCGTGACGTAGTAGCCGACAGCGGCGAGCACCGTGAGGAGCAAGCCGACGCCGATCTGTCCTGCGATTGGCAGGCGGCGGATAGAGGGACCAGCCATGTCAGTACCTCACCTTTGCGCTGATATCGAACCGGACGAGCTCGAGGTGGGTGGTCGTGTCCTGGGTCTTCGTGGCTGCCAGCATCTTCACGTCGTAGAAGAGGTCGCTCACCGAGATGCGACGCAGGAACTCGGACTCGTCTTCACCGTCGCGCGCGACGGCCGAGATCTTCACGGTGCGATCGAGCTCCGTGTAGGAAGTCAGGGAGACGCGCTTGGTGTCCCAGTTCGGGTTGGGCACCGCGAGCGGGTTCTCACGACGGAGCTGCTCGATCTTGTCGCGGTCGACCGTTGGGCCGCGGCCCGTCGTCAACATGCGTGAGAGCTCGAGGAGCGCGGCGGTCGGACCGGTGCGTGCACCTTGCAGCTTCTGGATGGCCTCCTCGCGATCGCGGAGCTCCTTCAGCTGGGTCTTGATGAGCTCGTGATTCGCCATGTCCTTGTCGATCTGGCCGATCGTCCCCTTGAGCTCGTCGTTCTTGTGCTCGACGACACTCAGCTGATCGAGCTTCGCCTTGTAGACGAAGATCAGGACGACGATCTCGAGGAGGAGCGCGCCAGCGACGAAGAGGAGCCACACCTGGCTTCCGCTGTCGCCATCGTCGGCGGAAGCCTGCGCGGCCGACGCTCGTGTTTTCAGCCCCTTCTTCTGGGGCAGTAGGTTGATGCGAATCATGCGACGCGACGCTCCTTTTCACACCGGAGAGCTAGCCCAAGCGCAACGACGAACTGCGCCGCACGGGCCCTGAGAGACGCTTCGTTCACGAACTTCGCGTCCACCGTGAGGTTCTGGAACGGGTCGAAGAGCTGCACCGGGACTCGCGCGCGCTTCTCGATCGATTTACAGAGCGGTGCGAGATACGCGCTGCCGCCAGAGACGACAATGCGATTGATCTCCTGCTCGCCGCTGGTGGCGAGATAGAAGTCGAGCGAGCGCTGGATTTCTCCAGCGAGCCCGTCGCATGCGGTCTGGATGATGGCGTGGACTTCTTGCGGCACGACCTCTGTCGAGCCACCGCCGCGCTTGTACGCCTCCGCCTGCTCGGAGGGGACGTTGCACTGCTTCTGGATCTCGTCCGTGATCTGGTTGCCAGCGTTCGTGATCTCACGCGTGAAGGAGCTGACGCCCTGCGAGACGATGTTCAGCGACGACACCGCGGCCCCGACGTTCAGGAGCGCAACGGTGGAATCCGGCGGCAATCCATACTGGTTTTCGAAGACGTTCTGGATGGTGAAGGCGTTGATGTCCACCACCACCGGCTTCAGCTTTGCGTCCTTCAGGATCGCCGCATAGTCGTTGATCTCGTCGCGCTTGGCGGCGACCAGCAGCAGGTCCATCTGACCTGCTTCGGGCCTGCGCCTCAGCACCTCGTAGTCGATCGACATGACCTTGATGTCGAAGGGGATGTGCTGCTCCGCTTCCCAGCCGATCTGCTCTTCGAGCTCGTCGTTGGACATCATCGGAACCGTGATCTTGCGCACGATGACGGACTGCCCGTAGACGCCGACGGCCACCTCTTTCTGGGTGATCTTCGCGTCGGTGTAGATCCGCAGCAGCGCCTCCGTCACGTTCGACGCGTTCATGACGTGGTTGTCGATGATCGTCTGCGGTGGCAGCTCCGAGTAGCCTTGCCTGATCACTTCCAGCCGCTTGCCGCGGCCTTCCTTGAGCTGCACGACCTTGACGGAGCTTGCTCCGATGTCGACGCCGACGAGATGTTTGCCTTCGCCCATGAAATACACTCCTCAAGGCGCCCGCATTCGGAGCGCACCAGCACGGGGGAAATTGTGGCACCCCCACGGGACCCACGTCAAAAAACCGCCCATTGAAAATGGAACCGGGGGGCTGGCGCCCCACCTCAAATGGGGTAAGACACCTCCCTTCATGAGCCTTCCATTCGCTCCGAAGGCGGGACGCTCCGTGCGCCGTGCCCTCATCGCTGTAGCCCTGGGCGCGGCGATCGCGCTCGTTTCGAGCGTTGGCGCGGCGGATGTGGAGCACACGGTCGCGCGAGGCCACACGCTGGAGGCGATCGCAAATCGCTACCACGTGAACAAGAAGGCGATCATGGACGTGAACCACCTCAAGGCAGGCGCGCGCCTGCGCGTGGGCGAGGTGCTCATGATCCCCGGCGTGAACGAGAGGCCGGCCGGCGGAGGCGCGAAGGGCAAGCTGGATCCGCATGCCAAGGGCGCGACGGTCACGTATGCCGCCCGCTCCAAGACTCCGGGCGTCGTGCACGTCAGTCGCATCGCGGTGCACGAGGACTACACCGTCCGCATCAATGATCGTCGCGGCCGTCAGGCTCCGCTCGCTGCGAAGCAGTTCGAGAAGCTGATGCGCTCGCCGAACGCGAACGCAGCGCACCCGATCGACCCGCGCCTCATCGCGCTGGTCGGTGTGATGTCCGATCACTTCGGCGGCCGAAAAATAGAGGTCGTGAGCGGTTTTCGCCCCTACACGCCAACGCAGTACACGCCGCACTCGAACCACAATCACGGCCGCGCGATCGACTTCCGCGTCGCCGGCGTGCCGAACGAGGTCGTGCGCGATTTCTGCCGCACGCTCCGCAACACGGGTTGCGGCTACTATCCGAATAGCGTCTTCGTGCACATGGACGTGCGCGATCGATCGGCCTACTGGATCGACTACAGCAAGCCCGGCGAAGCCCCGCACTACAACGCGCCGAACCTGGACGCGGATGAAGGAGCGGGGGACGTGCACCGGGAGTCGACGTCGGAGAACCCAGCGCCGACGGAGGCCCCGCCACCGGGAGAACCCACCGCGCCGACAGAGCCGACGGAGCCGACGCCACCGACCCCGACCCCGACCTCGACCTCGACCTCGACCTCGACCTCGACCTCGACGCCGACCTCGACCCCGACCCCGACCTCGACCCCGACCCCGACCCCCGGCCCCGCCCCTTCCCCTCCCACATCACCCTAGAGCCCAACTTTTTGGCGCCGCGGTTCGGCGGGTCGCCAAGGAACCGACGCTCGGCGACGCGCGGGCGTGAAATACGCCGTTTTTTCAAGCGGACTTCGCGTCGATGGAGGCAGCCCCCCTTGGCATGTCTCGCGCATCGTGGACGGTCATGAAGCCCGCCCGTTCGATTCCTCCGATGTCCACTGGCAAGAGCGCTCCCTCCCCCACGGCGGAGGAGCTCCGCACGTTCATGCCGCTTGTTCATCGCGCTGTCGCGGGCTTCGTTCGCAAGCTGCCGCCCAGCGTCCAGCGCGACGATCTCGTTGCGGCGGGCACGTACGGCCTGGTCGATTCGATGCGGCGTCACAAGGGCGACCGTGGTCCGCAGTTCGAGTGGTACGCGCGCATCCGCATCCGCGGCGCGATCGTCGACGAGCTACGCGCCCAGGACTGGCTCACGCGGCGCGCGCGCGGCCACGCAAACTCGGACGTCGCGACCACGCAGATGCGCGCGTCGTTCATCGGCATCGACGATCTCCCGGGCGGAGAAGGCTCGCTCACATCGACCGGAGAGCCGCCGCCGAACGTGCTCGACGTCCTCGAGCAGCGCTCCGAGCGCGAGCACCTCGCGAGGGTCGTTGGCGAGCTCCCGGAACGCGAGCGCTACGTCATCGTCGCGCACTACTTCGAGGGCGTGCAGTTCAAGTCGATCGCACTGGTCCTCGGCGTGAGCGAGCCCCGCATCTCGCAGCTCCACTCACGCGCCGTCGACCTCCTCCGCGCCCGCCTCGCCGCCAAAGACAGCGCCGCCTGAAAGCTCCACGCCGACGAACGAGAGACCGCCCGCGGTGATATCGTCACCTCGCCATGGTCGTGGGGGACAGGATTGACCGATATCGCATCGAGGCCATGCTCGGTCAGGGCGGCATGGGCAGCGTCTACCGCGCGTACGACGAAAAGCTGCATCGCAGTGTCGCGCTGAAGGTCCTCCTCCTGGACAAGGAGGGCACGCACACAGCAGAGCGCAAGGCGCGCATGGTGCGCGAGGCGCGGGCCGCCGCCGCGCTTCATCACCCCAATTGCGTGGCGATCTATGACGTGGGCGAGCACGACGGCGCACCTTACATCGCGATGGAGCTCGTCCCTGGGCGCTCCCTGGGCGCACTGCAGAAGGCCCCTGCGTACGCGTGGGACGAGCGCGTTCGGTGGCTCGGCGACATCGGCCGCGCGCTATCCGCGGCGCACCGCGCGGGGCTTGTCCACCGCGACATCAAACCGGACAACGTGATGCTCGGCAATGACGGTGTCATCAAGGTGCTCGATTTCGGCATCGCGCGCCGCGTGAGCAGAGACGTGGACGCAAGCGGACCGACCGATATCGAGGGTCTCGGGACACTGACGGCCGAAGGCACGGTCATCGGTACGCCGCTCTACATGGCGCCCGAGCAGATTCGTGGCGGCGAGATCGACAGCCGCGCGGACCAGTTCGCGTGGGCTGTCCTTGGCTGGGAGCTCCTCGGCGGACGCTCGCCATGGCCGACGCGCGACATGATGATCCTGGTCGCTGCGATCTGCGGCGACGAGCCGCTGCCGATCGAGCTGCCTGCCGGTTGTCCGCGTGCGATCGAAGTGGCGCTGAGGCGCGCGCTCTCGAAGGCACCCGGCGATCGATTTGCAACGATGGAGGATGCCGTCGCAGCGATCACCTCCCCCATCGACGCGTCGCTCGACAAGACCGAGCTTGCGCCCGCGCCTGTTCCGCCACCGCCGGGCCCGCCGCCATCACGTTCGCGTGCACGGACGATCGCGGCGGCGGCCGTCATCGTCGCGCTCGCGATCGGGGTCGAGATCGTCACCACGAGGCCACTTGGCCTGTCGGCGCCCCATCAGGTGGCCGGTGGCGATTCTGGCGCCGTCGCCGCGCCCGCCGCGACGCGAATCATCGATCTGCCGCCGCCGAAGTCGGCGAGCCCGGAAGCCGTTGCGGAGTATCGGACGGGCCTCCAGGCGCTTCGTGATGCGAGCTGGAAGGTCGCCGATGCGGCGTTTCTCCGCGCAACCGTGCTCGATCCGAACATGGCGAACGCCCATCTGCGTGCCGCGTTCACCGCCAGGTACAATCAGCCTGCGGAGGTCACGCGCCACTTCGCGCGGGCAACCGACCTTCGCGGATCGCTCTCCGAGCGCGATCGGTTGTTCCTTGCCGCACTCGAGCCGCTGCTGGCGATAGAACCGCCGGACGACGCAGAGAGCGTGAAGCGAATCGCGGTCGCAGAGGCCGCTTTTCCAGGTGATGCAGAGCTGGTCGGGCTCCACGCGTACGTTGGGCGCGCGGTGATCGGAAACGAGCCCGCCCTCGAGCTCGCACGCCGCTCCATCAAGCTGGATCCGGAATTCGCAGATGGATGGCAGATGGTGGGCGACATCGAAGGCGACCTTGGGCACATGAGCGAGGCGCGCGAGGCGCTGCAGAGGTGCATCGAGATCTCGCCGGCATCGATCGACTGTCGCTCACACCTCAGCATGCTCGACGAGCTCGAGGGAAAGTGTGACCGGGTACAGCTCGGGCTCCGGGCGATGATCTCCAGACAACCCGAAGGGGCGGCCACGTCCTTCCCGTTCTGGCCATCGTCGCTGCTCGCCATCGGAGCGACGCGGGAGGCGGTCCTGCAGGCGCTGGAGCAGCGCTGGTCCATGCTTCCGGAAACGCAACGAGAGGTCACGAAACGAATGGAAGCCGCCCAGCTGGACGCGTTCTACGGGGACTTCGTGAGCGCGCTGCGGAAGGTCGGAGACGTGGAAGAGCTGATAAAGACGTCGCCTGACCCGCACCTTCACGTCGCCGCCACCGCGCTACGCGTGGACATCGAGAGCGAGATGGGACGGAGTTCGGACGCAGCGGAGCACGCCGCACGCCACCTCAAGCAGCGCGAGGCATGGAACGTCATTGCACCCGGGGATGGTCCCGACGCGACCCCGCAGCTCCTGTACGTCGCCTACCGAGGTGGCCTGATCGATCACGCGCAGCTTGCATCATCACGTGCCGCGTGGATGGAACGAACGCGGTCCGTGGCGAGACCATCACGGGCATGGGCGAGAGGCTTCGGCGCTTCCGAGACGCTCGAGGAGGCACGCGAGGCGAGGACCGCCCTGCCCCCTTCCGGCCTCCCCGTCAGCTACTTCCGGCACGCGGACGAGGCCGCCGGTGTCGGGCGGATCCTGTTGCTCACCGGGGCGCAGAAGGACGGTGCGGCGCTCCTCGGCATCGCTGCGGGCTCATGCCGTGGCCTCCTCGATCCGATCGCCCACACGCGTGCAAACGATGCTCTCGGCCGGGCGCGAGAGGCGATCGGTGACACGGCCGGAGCGTGCGCGGCCTACAAGGTCGTGCGCGATCGATGGGGCAAGGCCAACCCGAAATCGGTCACGGCGGAACATGCGCGCGCGCAGTCGAAGTCAATGGGCTGCGGGGACTGAACTTGCTCTGGACCAACGAGGAGGGGCTGATGAGCGAGGTGCATCCGACAGGCTTTGACTGGGCGCCACTCTCGCACGTGACCACGGACGATCCATTGCGCGTGCTGTTCAGCGCGTGCCTCCTTGGTCAGCGCGTAGGTGACAAGGCGTAAAGAATCATTCCTTGCCCTTCTTCACCGGGTACGGAATCGGGTTCTCCGCGTTGAAGCGGAAGCCGCGTGGCTTCATGGGGACGGCCAGGCCGTAGATCACCGTCTCGTCGTAGAAGGAGCGCGGCGGAGCGGCTGTGCCCGAGCGCGAGAACAGCACGGGCTCACCGCCCGCACGCGCGAGCACCACTGCATGCTTGCATCCTGCATGTTTCAACGCGTCGGCGAGCTTGTCGCTGTCGCCCTCAGCGATGAACACGCGACCGTCGTCAGCAAGGCCGAGCGCCGCGTGCGCGCCGTGCGCGGGGAAGCTCGTGTCGCCGTCGATGAGCAGCGGCACCTCCACCGCATCCGCATGCGCCGCTTGCGTGGATGCATCGAGCGTCGGGACGATCGTGAGCCGACCATCGGGTGACGCGACCAGCGCCGCATGCGCATCCGCGCCGGTCATGCGCAGCACGATCTTGCCGCTCGTCGTGAGGCCCAGCGGTGACTTGTCCTTCGACGTGCCCGCGCCGAGCGCGAACAACACGCGATGCGCGTCGTCTGAAGAGAGCTCTGCATCGCCGGTCTGTCCGGTCTTCGCGTCCGGCTCCGCCTTGCCCGCGCGAATGCGGAAGCTCACGCGATCACGATCCATCGTGGTGACGCTCACGCCGCCGCCCTGCGCTTCCGCTCGGAAAATCGCGGGCATCCATGCAGGTGCGGGCTGCGCGCCGTCGTCGTGAGTCCACGTGAAGCCAGGCACCTCGGGCTGTGGATCGTGGAGCATCATGTAGAAGAAATCTTTCGGCGCGTACTCGATGTAGCGATCCGGCGCGATGCCCATGAGCGGCGTGAGCAGCTCGCTCTTGTAGTTCTTGCCTTTGAGCTCCGTGATGTTCGCGAAGATGAGCCCGGTGTGGTGCGGGTTCATGTCCAGGTGCACGCCGTACACGCAGCCCGCCATTCGCATGCCCTTGCCGAGCGTGGGGCCGCTCACGTCCTCCGCCCATGCATAGATCAAATGACCAGCCGCGTTCACGCAGATGCCCGTGCGCTCCGTCTGCATGCTGGTGCCCGGCAGGGTGAAGCCCCACTGCCATCGACCCATCGGATTGATCTTGTCGTTGTCGACGAGCGGATCGAGGTTCTGACGGAACGAGATGATGTCGTCCTTGGGGACGTCCTCGATACCACCGATCTCGGGCGTCTTGCCCCATGAGCCAAGGCCAATACGACCGTCCTTCAAGACGATGAGCGACGCTGCGCCGGGCTGCGGTGGAAGCAGCACGCGCTTCTTCACCATCATGCCGTAGAAGCCGTGCTCCGTCTTGAAGCCGCCGTTCATGGCCGCGGCGATGCGCGTGTAGATCTTCGGATCGCGCGGAATTCGCCCCGATCCAGGCGGTCCGGTGAGCGGCTTCGGATCTTCGGAGCCGGCCTCCATGTCGAGATCCAGCTGCCGCATGTCCATCGCCACGAGCAGGACCTTCGCGTCGGGGCGCTCCTCGTCCGGTCGCACGAACGCGTTGTAGAACGCGCTGGGCGCTTCCTTCACGCCGGGCTCCTGCGGTAGGTGCTTGAGCCACGGCATCTTGGGCACGGTCCACTCGCCCTCGCCCGGCTGCGCGTTCTTGAAGATGGGCCGCATGCGCGTGGGCGGCCAGTGCTCGGCCTCTGCCTCTGCTTCCTTCGTGTCCAGCACGGCCGCGGTGATCTTCTCCGGCGGCGCGGCGAGCTCGAAGTCGGACTTGCTCGAGAGCGCGTGCAGCTCCATGTCCTTCAGCGCCGCGCGTGCACCGAACGTCTTCTCTTCCAGCCACGCGATGGGCGCGGGCCCGATCCACGGAACGGCGCGCGCGCTGTCGACCGCCCAGAACACGAGGCGCTTCGGCAGATGTCGCGCGGGCTGCGCTGCAAGACCTGGCGCCTGCGTCGTGAGCTCACCGTGCAGATCGAGCCGCGCGGTGCGCACGGAGTCCGGCGAGTCGTCCGCAAGCGTGATCTCGAGCGCGCTCTCCGTGAGGTGTAGGCCCACGTGCTTCGCGGGCTGATCGAGCGTCACGTCGTAGCGAGCGATGCCCTCACCCGAGCCGGTCTGCTGGATGTTGGTCACGTACGAAGTCGCACGATCCAGCGATTTTTCAGCCAAATTCTGCTCACCCTCGCCGCGAAGGTCGAGCAACGTGACGCTCTGCGCGCGACCGAACGCGTACGTGGTGAACGCGGCCTGCATCCCGGACACGATGAGCTCCGTGTCGTCGCCCAGCTCCGTGCCGGTGAGGTCGTGCACGGACACGATGTCGATCGGATGACCTTCCGGAGAGACGCGAACGGTGGCGCGCCAGAGATCGCGCGGCGCCTCCGCCTTTGGTCGGGCAAGGAAGAGCACGTTGCGCCCCGACGTGGTGTCGTGGATCGCGCCCTCGCTTGGCTCCCATCGAATGTCTTCGGGTGCCACCACCTGGCCGGTCACATCCGCGAGTGACTTCGCGAGCGTCGCGACGTCGCTACCTGGTGTTCGCCGCGAGGCAATGGAGACGACGAGGCCCACGGCGCCGCACGCGCAGAGGAACGGGACCTTGCGCGCGAGGCCGGGAACAATCATCCAGAGACCAGATCGACGAGCTCCTTGGGGATCTCGCTCGACACGTCGAAGCGGAAGGCTGGGTCCGAGCACTCCCAACGAACGCGCGAGGCGTGGAGCGCATGCCGAGAAAGTCCCGTGACCTCGGGTCCGCCATAGAGCTTGTCGCCGACCAGCGGGTGGTCGATCGCCGCAAAATGCGCGCGGATCTGGTGCCGAAGCGCCTTCTTGATGCGTACCTCGACCAGGGCGAAGCGGGGGCCGCGCTCTTTCACTTCGTACTCGGTGAGCGCGGGCCGCGGCTCGTTCCGCATGACGTCGCGCGGGTGGATGCACGGGTAGACGCGTCGCTTGTCCTTCGGGTGATTCGCGATGGGAAACTCGATGGTGCCTTCGTCGGGCAGGCCTTCGCTCTCGCACACCACCACGTAGGTCTTCTCGATCTTCTCGCTCTTCAGCGCGGCGGCGAGCTCCTCGAACGCGTCCGTGTTGCGCGCGACGACCAGCACCCCCGATGTGTCGGTGTCCAGGCGGTGCACCAGCCCTGGCTCGCGCGGTGAATAGCCGACGCCCGCGAGCTCCGGATAGTGACCGAGCAGCGCGTTCGCGAGCGTGCCCATCTCCCCCGCGCGCAGCGGCGCAGTGGGCATACCGGCCGGCTTCTCCACGACGAGGATCTCCTTCGATTCGTGGAGGACGGTGAGCTTTGCCTTCGGATCGGCCTCGCACTCGGCGTCGCCTGCCTTCACGTCGGACGGGATGATCGTGATCACATCGCCCTCGTTGACGATGCCGCCCTTCGGCAAGATGAACCCGTTCACGCGGATCTTCCGGTCGATGATCGCGTTCTTCACCTTCGCGCGCGACGCGCCCGGCCACAGCGCGACCACGGCTTTGTCGAGCCGCGCGCCAGCGAGCTCCGCGTCTACCTTGCGTTCCTCGGACATTGGAGGACAGCGATTAGCAAAGAATCCGGCCAGACTGGAGGATTTGGACCTGCGCCCCTCTCTCTCCGTACTTGACGTGAAGGCCAGAAGCGGAGACCTTGCGCCCGCATGTGCTGGAACGGACAAGCAAGCGCGGCGATCGCCGCAGCGGGGCTCACGAGCGCGTACTTCCTTCGCAAGAAGGGCGAGCCGAAGGAGATCTACCTCCCGACGGCCTACTTCGTGTGCATGGAGGCTCTCCAGGCGGTCACATATCTCGTCGTCGGGCAGTGCGGCACCACGATGAACACGTGGCTCACGCACCTCGCGGTCGCGCACATCTCGTTTCAACCGATCTTCATCAACATGCTCGGCATGGAGTTCATCGACAAGGCAGTGAAGCAACGGATCCAGAAATGGGTCTACCTCTTCGCTGGCGTCGTTGGGTTGCTCTGCCTCGCGCGGCTCCTGCCGGTAAGCGCGATGGGCCAGTGCGAGCTGGGCACGCCGCTCTGCAGCCACGTGGAGACCTGCGCATACCGCGGTCACTGGCACATCGGCTGGCACGTCCTCTTGAACGGCTTCAACGAGCGCTGGGTGTTTTACCTGGTCGCGGCGTTCGTGCTGCCCATCGCCTACGGCTCGTGGAAGTGGTCCGCGTACCACTTCTTCGTCGGGCCGTTCCTCGCAGCGCTCACCACGGCGGACGTGAACGAGCGTCCCGCCGTCTGGTGCCTCTTCTCCACGTGCATCATCGCGCTGCTCGTGAACACGCGCGTCCGCAACTACATCTACGTGAAGAAATGGCCGCTCTGGAGCGTCCTCGCGCCAGCACGCAGCCCCGCACCGATCGCGCCTCCACCTCCGGAGACCTGATCAGGTCTCGGCCCACGCGGACAGCTGCGCGACGTCTTCATCGCGGAGGAATGGGCGGACCTCATCCAGTGCGCCCACACGCTGCCTCGACGCGCCAAGCTTGCGCGCGCTCTGCTTTGCCACGGCTGCCACGATCGGATGGGGGCACTGCACCAGCGAGAGCAGATCAGGCAACAGCTCCTTCGCGGATAGCTCCGCGGCGATAGCGGCGGCGAATGCTCGTGGGTCGGCGTCGCGCGGCTCGCGTGAACGGAGCACGGAAGAGAGCTCCGAGAGCGCCTTGTCGGTCGCGATCATCGCGGTGGCGCTCCGATAGCCCAGCGGCGGCAGACCAAGGCGCTCGGTGCCCTCCGCGGAGCCGAGATACGCGCGCACGCTCCCCAGCAGCGGTTCGCAGTGCACGTCCGCAGGTCCCCCGCCATGCAGGTCCCCGTCCAGATCGTACGCGACGGGGCGCGCTTGTTCGTCCGTGTAGTCGGGAAGGTACGCGAGCAGGCGATCGAGCGGCGGCGCGCCCGACGTGCGACCGGTGAAGGTCCTGCGCTCCGTCTCCACAGTGACGTCCGAGAAGAGCGTGGTGGCGGCCCCCGCATCCCGTCCGTGACGAGTTGTAACATGCACGCTTTTCACGGCAGCCCAGTAGAGGACGTGGGGGGCGGCCTCTTCTTCGATGAGCACGCCCCAGGGAACGATGGCCATCACCACGGGGCTTGTCGCCTTGGATGCCGAGAGCGAGCGCAGCACGAAGAGCGAGCCGCCAGCGGCCAGCGTCGCCAGGAGCAGTCCCTTGCCGGGCGCACCGGACAGCGACGAAGCGGAGAGCACCGCGCCGAACGACAGCGCCGACGCCCACGCCCCAAGACGCTCCGCCCGCGCATGGGAGAGACCCACGTAGCGAAAATCCGGAGCGGGGGCCAGCGTGCTCACCCGTTCAAAATAGCACCGCAGCGCGAAAGCGTCGCTTCGGGCTTACCCGTTGTATCGTGGGGGTCGTGACGTGCGTTTCCTGTGCCAAGCCCATCGCGGATGGAGCGGTCATTTGTCCGCATTGCCGCGCATTGCAGCGGCAGGCGCCGGCGGAGATGGGGCCGGGCACGCACATCGAGCGCGGGGAGTCGCGCATCGTCGTGGAGAAGCGCATCGGTTCCGGGGCGATGGGCAACGTGTTCTCTGGCTGGCAGTTCCATTCGCCCACGGGGCCGCACGCGGGCCTTGCGCCGGAGCTCGTGGCGCTGAAGCAGCTCCGGCGTGAGGTCCGGAAGAACGACGAGATCCGCGCCCTGTTCGAGAAGGAGGCGAAGGCGCTGTCGCTGCTCTCCCACCCGAACGTCGTGCGCTTTCTGGACCTGTTCGAGTGGACGCCCCCACCCGCCCGCGCAAAGACCGAGCCCGTCTCCATCGCAGAGCCGCCACGGACGGTGAAGAAGACGCTCCCCGCGCTGACGCTCGTCATGGAGTACGTGCTCGGTGACTCGCTCGATGCGGTCATCGCGCGCAACGTCGCGCGCGCACGGCTCGCGAACGTGCAGGGGTGTCTGTTGCCGGCGCGGGCGTTCCAGTACTTCGAGCAGCTCATCGGCGGACTGTCAGCGGCGCACGCGCGCGGCATCGTTCATCGCGACGTGAAGCCTTCCAACACGATGATCCGGAAGGATGGTCTCGTGAAGCTGACGGACTTCGGGATCGCCTATTTTCAGCTGCCATCGGGCTCCACCGACGCGTCGGAGGCGCTCGCGCCCGGCACCGGCGCGTACATGTCGCCCGAGCAAGTGATGGGACTGCCGCTCGATGGCCGGAGTGACTTCTACTCCGCTGCGATTGTCCTCTACGAGATGCTCGCGGGCAGGCAGCCCTTCTCACCCGACGAACAAAACGAGCTCGGACTTCGCGTCGCGCAGGTGGAGACCGCGCCTCCGCCGATCCAGACGTTCGTGCCGGCCGCACCACCGGCGCTGTCCGCATTCTTCGCGCGTGCGCTCTCGAAGAGCGTCGCGCTGCGCTTTGCAACACCGACGGAGCTGGTGCAGGCTGCAGGCGCGGCGCTCGGATTCGCGCCGTCGCCCGGCTGGCAGATGCAGCGTGACTTCGCGACCGTCGCGGGAGGTTTTGCAGGCGGCGCCGACCCTCGCCTCAGGGCGCTTCGTGGGGCGGTCGAGCAGAGCTACCGGACGCAGGCGATGCAGATACCGCGCTGACCACCGCCGCGCCGAGCGCTTCCTTGTCCGCGGCATCGCGGCGACGAATGCGGCTCTCGATGACGAAGAGAAGCGGCGGGAGCGCGAACGAGACTGCGATCGAGATCGCCGCCACCGTGCCCATGCCCACAAGATCGTGCTCGGGGGTCTCCGACAGGATGCGGGACGCGCCGAACGCGCCGAACGCCGCCGCCATGTGCTGCACCGCGGACTGGACCGACGCGAAGCTCGCGCGCTCGTCGGGGCGGGGCACCTGCGTCGTCAGCGTGTTGCACGAGACGTTACGAAGCGAGCTCGCGAACATGAAGAACACGAACATGGGCAGCGGCGAAATGAGCGGCGGAAACCGGGCAAAACCGATGAAGATGACCGTGGTCAGCGCCAGACTTCCGAGCGAGCCCACGCGCGCCGAACCGAACCCGTCGACGACGCGACCGATGAACGGTGTCGCGATGATGCTCACGGCTCCCCCAGCGGCGTAGAGCACGCCAAGGTGCTCGCGTGGGTAGTGCAGGTTGAAGAGCACGAACGCGCTGATGTTCGGGATGAGGATGAAGCTGCCCAGCATCAGCGAGAACGTCATCGCGTACGAGACAAGCACGTCCGCCCGCCAGAGACCGCGCAGATGAGCGATTGCGCCGCCGTGGCCAGAGCCGAGATGAGAGGTCATCGGCGCGAGCAACACGCCGACACCTGCGGTGACGACGAGGCCCACCGCTGCGAGCGCAACGAACGGCGCGCGCCAATCGAATCGATACGCGAGCTCCAGCCCGAGGGGCACGCCGAATACCGACGCGAGGCCGAACGCGACCATCACGATGCCCATCGCGCGACCGCGACGATGGGGTGGAACGACATCCGAGATGATTGAGTACGAGAGCGACGTTGCAGGCCCGCCGAACGCCCCTGCGATCACGCGTGCGAGCACGAGCGACCCGAATCCGCGCGCCTGGCTCCCCATGAACGTGCCGAGCACGAGGCCAGTCATGGCGACCAGCAGCGCCTTCTTTCGGTCGAAGCGGTCGAGGAAGAACGAGCCCGCGAGCCCCGCGATGCAGGCCGCTGCCGTATAGCTGCCGCCGATCGTGCCGAGCTCCGACACGGGGATGCCCAGCGACCTCGAGAAGTCGGGCCCGAGCGGCATCACCATCATGAAGTCGATGATGTTGACCAGCTGGATGGCCGCGATCAGCAGTATCGTGAAGAGCTCACGGCGCGTGAGCTTGTCGTCTGCGCTGCGGTCGGGCAAGGCGCAGCTACTTCTTCTTGAGCGCGCGCGCCTCGGCCTGAGCCTCGCGGTTGGAGGGATTGAGGTCCAGGACTGCAGCGAAGTCTTCCAGCGCGGGCTCGATACGTCCAAGCTTCTTGAAGAAGCGACCGCGGTAGAGGAATGCGCGCTCGTTCGACGCGTCCTCGTCGATCAGCTTTGTGATCGACGTGATGGCGGATTCGAAGGCGCCGTTGTTGTTTGCGCGCATCGCCTGGACCCACACGAGGAGGACGCGATACTCGGGCTGGTTCGGATCAGCGTCGACGGCCTTGAGAGCAAGCTTCTCCGCCTCCACCAGGTTGTTGCGCTGGAGCGCCGTATCCGCGAGCCGGAAGTTGGTCATCGCCTCGATGGCGAGCTCCGCCTCTGCGGCGCCCGCGTCCGCGAACGCAAGCGTGCCGTCCTCCGCGTCCGCGCCAGGCGGGATGGTGCCACGATTGTCATCGAGCTCGATCGGCGCGGGCTCGACGGGCATCTGCGGCCGGCGCAGTGCAGGCGGGGGAGGCCTGGGCGCCGTGACCTGACTCGACGAGGGCGCTGCAACGATGCGCTGACTCGCAGGCGGCGCTGCAACCTTTGGCGCGAGCGCAGGTCCAGCGACAGCGATCTTCGCAGCAGGTGCGCCCGCGGCCTTCGACGCCGGCCCCGCGAGCATCTTGCCGACAGAAGGCGCGATGGGCCTGATCTGCGGGACCTTGCCGCCGCCCACGGGCCTGATCTGCGGTCGCGGCTTCTCTCCCGGTTGCGAGCCCGCAGCCGGAGTACCGGCCTGGACGCGACCAGCGCTCGCGGCGGCTGCGGGAACGCGGCCGACGCTAGCCGGGCCTCCAGCAGGCACACGACTCGTGGAGGGGGCGGGAGCTGCGACGGGCGGCGCGGGTACCGCCTTCGCGACGGCAGCAGTCTGTTTGGCGGGAGCAGCAACGGGCTTCGCGGCCTGCATGTTCGAGCGCGACGGGCTGGCCTGAGGCGGTGACGGCGCTGGCTTGGGCCCGCTCTTGGACGCCATCAGCTTCTCGAGCTGGTTCGGGTGCAGACCCTGGATGGTGCCGCCGGCGACAGGCCGAGCACCGGCCGTCGCGCCACCGGGCTTTGGACTCGGCGCCTTCTGCGGCGCAGCGGCGGCCGGCCTGTCCACGGCGGGCACCTTGGGAGAGGCGGCGGGCTTCTGCGGCGAGCGCGCGGGCGCGGCGGCAGGAACCGCGGGGGCAGGAACCGAGTCTGGCTGGATCGGGATCGAATCCACGTTCGTCTGCATGAGCGCCTTGTTGACGCCGCCACCGCCGCCGGCCTGCTGCGCGCGCAGCGGCGAGCCCCGCGGCGCCATCGGACCTTTCTTCTGACCCTTGAACGCGAACTGACGGGTCACCGCGAGGGTGTAGACGAGGGCGCTGATGGTCTCGTCGTCGGCGACCTGGCGCGTCACGAGATCGTTGAGCTGGAGCTTCTCCGAACCAATGAGCTCGAGGAGGGACTGCTCCTCCTCGGAGAGGATCAGCCCGTAGAGATCCGCTTCGTCGCTCAAGGTGAGCGGGTGCTTGCCGATGCGGTTGAGGGTGGCCTTGATGCGTGCGCGATCACTCCACGCGCGGACCACCGCGAGCACGGCGTTCAGAGGATCGCTGAGCGACAGCTCACCTCCCCACGTGTCGAGGAGGTTCATGTCACGGTAGTAAGAGTACGTGGTCTCGGGCGGGAGATTGGCGAGGCCGGAGACCTTCTCGAGGACCTGCGTCTCCAGCGCCCACGCGAGGGTGTCGCGTGAGACGACATCGTGCCCCGCGAGGTACTCACCCAGCAGCACGCCGAGGCGACGCGCGCCGCCGACGTAGTGATCGACCTGACCTTCGTCCAGCGCTCCTGCGCGTGAGAGGAGCTCGCCGAGCAGCGCGAAGTCGAAGCCGAGCTTCGCCTTTCCGGGGACACCGCGCATGAAATAGACGGTGTGCTCCGTCCCGTTCTGCTCCGTGAAGACCACGCTGCCGGTCAGCTGGTGGTCGAGCATGTAGACCAGGACGTGCGCCAGCGGCGTGGACGCGAGATCGCCTCGCGCCGTTGGCTCTGGCATCCGTGGCAGAGCGCGCTCCACCGCGGGCGAGTCGATCGCGCTCGCCTGGAAGACCGTGCGCTCCTCGGTGCCCTGCGGCGGCTCGGTGGGCGTGAATGGAGGGGCGTGATGACGCTCCCAGTCCAGGTGAGCGCCGACCATCGACGGGCTGGTGCCGACGGAGACTCCCGAGCTGCTGACTGGCTCGCTGTTGCCGTGATCGCCGGCCGGCACGGGCGCGGTAGGACGTGCCTCGCTACCAGGCAAGAGCGACGACGGAAACGCGGGTGCCGGCACCGTGAACGCATCTGCGTTGATGTCGATGCTCATCTCGCGCGGAACGGGAGCGCTGGGCTGCAACTGGCGCTTCGGTGCGGGACCAGCAGGAGCCGCCGCAACGACCGGGGCGGGCGCGGGCGGAGAGTTTGACTCCCATGCCGGCGCCTCATCGTAGTCGAGCGCGGCATGCTCATCGCCGCCGGGCGAGTTCTTCCGCTTGCCTTCGAGTAGCTTCTTCCATCCGTCGATTGACAGGATGCGCGCGACGCTGCGCGGCGGCTGACCAGGAGCGGGCCGGGCGAGGTCCACGTCGATGGGCTGCGCGAAGTTGTTCCCCTTCGCGTCCATCGTGACGTGCACGAGCGGCTTCTCGTCGGCGGAGAGCGTGCCGCGTGTGACCTCGCCGACCTCACCGGTGTTGAGCTGGACCAGCGTGCCCACCGGCACGACGCCGAGCGCCGCCACGAGCATGCGCAGTACGGTCTTGTCCGTGGGGTCGGTGAGCTCCTCGGAGAGCTGGGCGATGCCGACGTCCGCAGTGTCCGGCAGAAGCCCCGGCTCGGGCGTCATGAGGTCGTTGTAGCGGCGAGCGACCCACATGATCCGCGCGTGAATCGTGGGCTGCCGGAGACCCTGGTACAGGGCTCCGAGCCAACGCTTTCGGCGGAGCCAGAGCGCCTCGAACGCAACGACTGTGCGCGTGATCGAGGGCTCGTTCACGCGACCGAGCGCGGTGAGCACAGCGGCCGCGCCCGCTGCCATGTGGTCTTCCTGCTCCTCGGAGAGCGAGGGCGCCATGGCCCCCACGTTGGCGCCCATGCTCGCCATCGCCGAAGCCGAGATGGCGAATGCGCGCGGCCTGGCCACGTCGTGCATCATCGCCGCCATCGCGATCTGGGAGAGGGTGGGACGATCCTGGGTCACCTGTCGCGCGATCGTGACGGCGAGGATCGCCGAGTTGACGGCCCGACCGGCCTCGTCGTGGTTTGCGTTTCGCGCCTCGGTGACGCCGAGGAAAGCGGCGTTGTTGCCGTCGGAAAGATCGACGAGGCTCTGCGCGATACGCTTGATGCGGCGCGGCAGGATGTACCTGGAGTTGTGGAGGTCCTCGAAAAAGCGGCGAAGGATGACGACGGCGGACGCGTACGTCCGCACGATGCGTTGCTCCTGCGTGAGGTCTTCGATCTCGAGGCCACGGAGCACGTCGCCGACGGGCCGGATGCGGATGCGCGGCGTGGGGCTCTGGAAGGTGTTTCGCTCCGCGCGCATTGCCGCGGACACGGACTCGGCGAGGGCGTGGAGCTCCTCACGCGTCACCTCGCGGGCGATGATGACCTCGGCCCCGCCGAGCCATTCGCAGATCTTTCCGAGCTCGCTCGCCTGCTCGTAGGTCTGACGTGAGCCCTTGAGCAGCTGCCCCGCGACGAAGACAGCTTTGTCGGCGAAGAGGAAGTTGACGTTCTGGCCGGACTTCAGACAGTAGTCACCAATGATCTGGTACGTGGAGTCCAGCTGCTGGATGAACGCCTGATTCGACAGGTTGTGCATCTGCGCGAGCTTCAGCAGCCGATACACGGCCACGACGACGCCGGAGCCGAGCTCGCGTGCGTGCTCCTTGCGGACGTTCTCGCCCGCGTCGTTGGTGACGATGTCCAGGCGCATCGTCATGCGGCGGGCTGACCTCCCATCTCGACACGCGAGGCGATCTTCTTGGCCGCGACGATCGACGCCTGGCGTGTCTCCTCGGAGATGCCCCACCGCGTCTGCGCGAGCTCGTTCAAGGCGTGCGCCACGGTCATGGAGCGCGAGCAATCACCGAGCACTTCGGCGGCGATCGCGCGCGTCGCCTCGCGGTCTCCCGACACCAGGACGCCGCCCTTCTTCGCGAGCTCGAGGGCGATGGGTTCTCCACGCTCGGGCGACAGCACCAGGAGCGCGCGTAGCAACTCGCGGCGCTCGTCCGAGCCCAGCTCGGGGAACGCCTTTCCGTTGACCGCGCGCGCCACGTTCGGCCACGAGCCACGCAGGCCGAACCGAATGGCCGCACGCAGCGCCGCGAGGCGAATGAAGACGTTCTGGTTCTCGATGAGGCCGTTCACCTCGTTCTGGGCTTGCTCGGGCGAGGCCGACATCATCACGCGCGCCTCGATGCGGACGTTGACGTCCTCGTGCTGGGCGAGCTGCGACAGGATCTGGCGCGCGCCCATGGTCTGCGCGCGGCCGAGGATGCGAAGGAGCATTCCCGCCGTCTCCGGATCGGTGCCGATCGCCGCCTGCGCGACCTCTGCCTCGCGGTTCGGCAGCGCGCGCTCCACGAACTGCGCAAGCACGTTGCGAACAGTGGGGGCGTGACCTTCTCGCAGGCTGCGGAGAATGGTGGGCAGCTCGTTCGCGCTCATCATTCCCAGGACCGCGCCGAACGCGTCGACGCCCGTGGGGTCCTCGCGCAGGCGCTTCAACATCAGCTCCAGCGTCTCGCCGCCGAACATGGCGTTCGTGAGGCCGGCGACGAGGCCGGCGAGAGTCTGCGGCTCCGTGATCCTCACCTGCATGCGCTCGAGCAGCACGGCGTGAAGACGAACGACAATCTCGACCCTGCCGACGACCGCGAGGTCCGCTGCGCTCTTTCGCAGCGATGTGAGCATCAGCGGAGCGTCGCGGTTCTTCGCCGCGTCGAGCAGACCCTCCATCAATGCGTCGACGTAGCGATCGCTCCAGAGCTCCCGATTCATCTCGAACTGCTGGAGGACGACGCTCTTGGTGACGTCATCCAGCGCGAACGGCGACGGCGCACGTGCCTGGGAGAGCGCGCTGCGATCGGTGGATACGTTCATGGCGCGCGCTTCGACGTTGCTCACGTGGCTGCGCGCCGCAGCCTCTGCCTGCGCTTCGAGCTCGTCGGCTTCCCCGTAGAACTGCTCGCGCTCGCTCGCGTCGCCTTCGGCGAATGCGTCGACGAGCTCGTACTTCACGTGCATCAGCCCCTTCTCCCAGAGCGCCGCCGCAAGGTCGTCCTCCGGCGGCAGATCGCGACCTGGGTCGAGCATCAGCAACTGGAAGAGGTCGCGGAACTCGTCGAGCGTCACGCCTGCGTCGATGCGCAGGGAGCGCATTCCGCAGGCGAAGAGGTTGTAGGGAATCGCATCGAACGGCGCGCCAGGCTCCCAGACGGACTGCCCGAGCGTCATGAACGAATAGGGGCGAATCGTGAGGTTCACGAGGTCGCGATTCATCACGAGCGTGGACGCGAACGCGTCGTAGCCGGTGCGCAGCGAACGCTCCGTGGCAGGGTGCGACCAACCAAACTGACGCACGTTCGGTAGCAGGCGATCCACGTGCTTCATGAGATCGCGCAGCCCCTGGACACGCGGATCGTTCTCCGGCGCGTCGGGCTGCTTGCCTGGTGTCTGCGGCTGGACGGGCGCGGGGGCGCCACCGCCGAGCGTACCGCGCGTCTGGATGTCGACCTGGAAGGCTGACGGTACTTGCGCGCCGCCGAAGCCGATCGACGCCTTCGGCGCGGATGGCGGTGCGCCGCCGAATCCGAGCGATTGCTTCGGCAGCCCGGAAGGAGAGGCCATGGCGGCGACCGGCGCGGTTTGCTTCCGCGGCTGCGGGAGCTCCAGCGGATTGTTGGTCGGGACCTGCGGGGCTGCGCTGCTGGCAGGCTGCACCGTGACCTTCACTGCGGGCGGCGGTGGCGCGACGACGTCGTTCGGTCGCGGTGCTGGTCCACCGCTCGTGAGCGCCTCGGTGTTGTTCTTTGCGAGGACCTCGAGACAGGCCGCCTGCATCTCGCGCGCGTCCCCGTAGCGATTTCGCCGGTCCCACGCGAGCGACTTGTCGACGACGTGGATCACGTCGATGGCCAGGTTCGGTGCGATGCGCGCCACGGACGGCACGGGCTTCGTGGCGGCCATGACGAGCGCTTCTTGCTCGGTGCGGCCGTTGTTGATGCGGTGCCCGGTGATGAGCGCGTGCATCATGGCGCCGACGGAGAAGAGGTCGGCGCGGCCATCGAGCTGATCGACGAGACCCATCGCCTGCTCGGGAGACATGTACGCGGGCGTACCGAGCGCCGTGCCCGTCGCGGTCCGCTCGGCCGTGGCGTCGCGCATTTGCGCCACACCGAAGTCGAGAACCTTGATCACGCCCTTGTCGGTGATGAAGATGGTGGCGGGCTTGAGATCGCGGTGAATGACCCCGATCGCGTGACACGACGAGAGGCAGTCGAGCACGCGCTCGGAGATCTGCATCACACGCGGCACGGGCATGGTCCGCCCGGATTTCTTCCAGGCGTCGCGAACCGTTTCTCCCTCGAGGAGCTCCATGACGAGGAACGGCTCACCCGACTCGCACATGTCATCGTCGAGGACCTGGACGGTCGCCGGATGATTGACCTTGTTGGAGACGTAGGCTTCGCGAAGGAACCGGTCGCAAATGGTCTTTTCGCGCGCAAAGTCCGTGTGAAGGATCTTGAGCGCGGCGCGCTGCCCATTTCGGTGCTGCGCCGCATACACGGATGCCATACCGCCGACGCCCAATAGGGATTCGATGGTCCATTTGCCTTTTATGACTGTTCCGACGCGGTCGCCCGGACCGCCCTCGGCCTTGGCCATGCCCACTCCACGCGAGATGAAATCCCGCTCTCATGGAAGAATATCGAGCAATTGCGGAAGAGGACAGTTCAATGTCTTGTAGGGGTGAAACGTCCATCCAGGCCGCCCCGACGGTCCCGTGGCCGCGCCGGTTCCCGACATGAACGTACGTGCACCAGATGTGACTCAGCCCTCCGAGCGCTCTTCTGGTCGTGACACCCAAAACACGAGTATTGTCGACATGATACCGGCCATCGGATGAGCTTCTGGCGGGATGAGAGCGGCCGCGACCCCCAGCACGGCTGCCACCGGTATGGTGAGCGCAAAGAGCAGCGCCCGACGGGCTCGTTCCTTCTCGGCGCGGGGAAGGGTGAGCGCCAGCGTCGCGTCGCGTACGTCGTCGGAGGCGAGCTGCGCGGACCACTCCGCAGGTGAAGTACCCAAGGCGGCGAGCGCGACTGAAACGTCGGCGCCGCCGAGCGCGCCATCATCGCTCGACGCATGGCCCAGCACCGCGACCACATGCCCTCCTTCGCGCAGCGAGCGCACCTCTGCGCCACGCTCCTGCGAGAGCACCTCGGGTCGTACGTGATCAATCTCGAGAGCACGCGCGATCGTCTCGCACGTATCCCGCGACTCGCCGCTGAGGAACACTGGCTCGATACGTGCGTCATGCAACCTTCGCATGGCGGCACGCGCGCCTGGACGAAGCCCGTCCTGGAGCGCGATCACGCCTACCAGCTTCCCCGCGAGCGCAACGAGCATCGCGCTGCGGCCTTGCCCTTCCATCTCCGCGAGCTTGGACTCCGCCACTGCGATGGACACCTTCTCCTTCAGCAAGAAGCCACGACTGCCCACCACGATGCGATCACCGGACGCCGCAAGCGCGGTGACGCCCAGGCCTGGGTGAACCACCGCGCTCCGCACCGCCTCCGGAGCAAGGCTTCGCGCCTTCGCTGCGTGCAGGATGGCGAGCGCGAACGGATGCGACGACGCGGTCTCAGCGCCCGCGGCGAGTGACAGGATGCGATCGACTGGCAAACCGAACGAGTCCACGCTCACGAGCTCTGGCTCGCCCAGAAGCACCGTGCCGCGAGAGCAGACGACCGCGACGTCCGCCTTGCTCGCGAGGTCGAAAGCGCGTCCGTCCTTGTAGACGATGCCGCGCGCGAGCGCCGCCAGCTGCGCGCGAGCCCCGGACAGCGCGAGTGCGGTGACGAGTGAAGGAACGGCGAACGCCGCGAGCGCCGCGCCCGCCACGGCCACGGCATCTGGGAGCCTGGCGCCAAGCGCGAACGCCGCACCACCTGCGAGTACGGCGACGGGCACGACTCCGCGCTCGAGCCACGTGCGGAAGAAGACCAGCTGCGGATCGGCGAGGTCCGCGCGAAGACCGGGCGAGACGGCGGTGCGCACGAACGCCCGTTCCTGCCCCGAGAAGGTCGCAGCGATGCGCAGCTTGCCCGTCTGGAGCTTGGCACCGGCGACGATCGGATCTCCCTCGCGCTTCTTCCCCACGCTCTGCGCATCGAGCCAGAACACGACGTCTGCTTCACCCGAGAGCACGATGCCATCGACGCCCACGATCTCTCCAGCTTCGACCACGATCTGCTCGCCGGCCTTCACCGCAGCCGCGGCGATGGTCGTTGTCTCGTCGGTCCCGGACACAACCGCGCGACACGGCACGTCGAGCCGCTTCACGATGCTCGCACGCGCATCGCGCACGCCGCGGCGCTGGCGCTTTGCGATCGCAGACGCGGCGGCGAGCTGGGCACACAGAAGACCCAGAAGCGATGCCATTCGTGGCGCGTGCGGTGACGACGCGATCATCGCCGCCGCGCTCGCGCCGATGGACACGAGCACGGGCGAAAGCCGCACCCATGCCGACGACTCGGGCGCCTCCGAACGTCGGAGCAGCTCGCTCGCGAGGAACGCGGCTGCAGCGAGCAGCGCCAGCGGCGCTCGTACGACCGACGCGAACGGACCTGCGAGGGCGATCATCGCCGAGAGCAGGCCGAGCGCGACGGCAGCGCCATCGAGCCAGAGGAAGCTCTCCGCCGGACCGCTTGCCACGGCCGCGGCTTGCATCCGGGAGCTTGGCTGCGCCTCCGACGCGGGCATCTGGCCCAGGTCGATCGACGGGGGCGCTGCAGGCAGATCGCCGGAGTCCGGAGGTTCTGGCGCGTCGGGCGGCGAGGATTGTGCCGGTCTCTCGACCGAAGGGAACGCCGGCACCTTGCGAGAGGACGGAACGCTGGGCGCGGCCTCCATGCGCGCGGCCTCCATGCGCGCGGACGAAGCGCGCGGTGCGACCTCGGGCTGCGTGGGCACCGAGAGCGATGCGACCTTCGGCGGTTCCTGCGTCTCTGCCGAGAGCTGCGTGCTGGGGAGCGAGACGACATAGTCGGCCTTGCACGCCGCGTCGCAGAAGTAGAGGAAGCGACCCGCGATGATCGCGACCTGACCTGCGCGCAACACGTCCACCTGCTTGCCGCAGGCCGGGCACGGCGCGACGCTGTCGGGCGGGAGACTCGGGCGGCGCGAATCCATGAGGCGGGAGCTCACCTTTCGGGCCCCGCGCGTTTTTAGTCAAGCGGCGAGCGTGGAAACGACCTCGCGCACGGCCTGGACACCACGGGCCAGCTCCGCCTCAGTGACGACCAGCGGCGGCGTGAAGCGCAGGACTCGCTCACCGGCGGCCGTCAGGAGCACGCCCTTTTCCACCAGCTTGCCCAGGATGTCGCGCGCCACGAAGCCCGGCTTGAGCACCAGGCCCTGCAGCAGCCCGGAGCCGCGCGCCCCGTCACAGACCTTCGCATGGTCGCGCGCCACGGCATTGAGTGCATTCTGCAAGTATTCGCCCTTGGTCCTGGCGCCCGCGACGAGGTTCTCCTTCGCAAGAATGGTGAGCACGGCGCTTGCGGCCGCGCACGCGAGCGGATTGCCACCGTACGTGGAGCCGTGGGTACCCGGAGGCAGCGCCGAGCCGAGCGCCTCCGACGTGAGCATCGCCCCGATCGGTAGTCCGCCGCCCAGGCCCTTGGCGAGTGAGATCGCATCGGGCTCTATGCCCACGGTCTGGTAGCCGAACCACTCGCCGAGGCGACCGATGCCGGTCTGCACCTCGTCGACGAGGAGCAGCGTGCCGTTCCTGGTAGCAAGCTCGCGGAGCGCTTTCACGAAGCCTGCGGGCGCCGGGAGCACTCCGCCCTCGCCCTGGACGATCTCCACGATGATGGCGGCGACGTCGGGGCCGAGCGCCTTCTCCACCGCGCCGAGGTCCCCGTACGGAAGATGAGTCACCGCGTCCAGGCCGCCGAAGCCCTCGCGGTATTTCGGGGTGCCCGTCATGGAGAGCGCGCCCATCGTGCGTCCGTGGAACGCGTTGTCGAAGGCGATGATGCGCTTCCGGGCTGCGTCGCCCTTCGCATAGAAGTGGCGACGCGCGAGCTTGAAGAGCGCCTCGTTGGCCTCCGCGCCCGAGTTGCAGAAGAAGGCGCGCGCAAGACCAGACAGCTCCGTGAGGCGCTTCGCGAGGAGGATGTTCTCCTCGTTCCAGAAGTAGTTCGACACGTGACCGAGCCGCGCGACCTGCGTCGAGACAGCGGCCACGTAGTCGGGGTGCGCGTGGCCCACGGCGCACACGGCGACGCCTGCAGCGAGGTCCAGATACTCCTTGCCATCAACGTCCACGAGCGTGCACCCGTGGCCGCTACGGAAGACCACCGCCGCGGGTTTGTAGTTGGCGTAGAGGTGCTTCTGGGCGATCTCGACAAGCTCGGTGTTCTTGCTCATGACGACGTCATTCTCCTCCGATCGTGGTCTGTCCGAAAGTGCCAGATTGGAGAGAACGACTAGACCAGTTGGGCGGCGTCAGCTCTCCCAGGTGGTACGCAGATCGAGCAGCTTGTCGACGATCTCGGCGAACCCCTCGCCCATCTCCGCGGAGGCGATGAAGCGCGGGGGCACCGCCATCCGCGAGACGTAGCGGTCGACGTTGGCGACGCCGATCGTCGTATGAAATGCTGAAAAACACGGCGCATCGTTGCCGCTGTCTCCGACGAACGCGAACGCGTGGAGCGCGCGACTCTCGTCCTCGCCGATGACGTGTCGGAGAAAATGCACGGCGCCCTGCGCCTTGTCCGTGCGGTCGAACGACGCGTGCAGGTGCACGCTGGAGGCGAAGCTCTGCGCGCCGGCCGCGCGGATGATCTCGGTCGCGGCCATGACGGTCTCGGGAGCCGCGCGCATGCGCTCGCCGATGTCCCAGGTCGTGTCGGTACGCCGGCACCACGCGTCGTCGGCGGGCACGAGCTCCGGTAGCTTGTCTGCCATCTCGCGCGTGAGCCCGTACAATGCGGTGACGCGGCGCGCACGCTCGGCTGCGTCACATGGGTCGAGGAGGGAGACGCCAGCGCCAGCGCGCACGATCGCAAGCGCGCCGTTCTCGACCACCACGAAGCGCACGGGCCACTGCCGCGCCAGGACCTCCCCCCACGCGCACGGACGGCCCGTGACCACGCCAAGCACGAGCCCACTCTCCGCCGCGCGACAGATCGCCGCATAGGCGCGAAGGCCGAGATGCCCATGCGAGAGCACGGTGTCGTCGAGATCGAAGAGAAGGCCGCGGAGCGCGCGAGCACGTGACGCGGGGAGGTGCGCGAGCGGCCGCACGACTCGCTACCGGGGCTCGACGCGGACGAACAGCGTCTTCAGGTAGAGCCCTTCGGGGAAGGCCGCGGAGACGGGATGGTCGGGCCCCTGGAACATTCGCTCCGTCACGATGGCCTGGACGTTCGCGCGCAATGCGCCCAGCGATAGCGCGCGAGAGAGCATGTTGAGGTCCACCGCGGCCGAGCACGAGCAGAACACGAGGGTGCCACCGGGCTTCACCGCACGGCAGCCGAGCTCCGCGAGCTTGCCGTACGCGAACATCGCCTTCTCCTTCGCGGCGCGCGTGGGGGCGAGGCGCGGTGGGTCGACGATGACGATGTCATACGTGCCCTTCGAGTCGGCGAGCACGCGTCGCGCGTCGCGCGGGATGAACTCCATGTGACGCTCGAGGCCGTTCGCGCGGGCGCACGAGGAACCGACCTCCACGGCGAGCGCGTTCTCGTCCACGGACAGCACATGCGTTGCCCCGCCGCGCGCAGCGGCCATGCCGAACGCCGACACGTACGAGTAGGCATCGAGCACGCGCTTCCCTCTGGAGAGCGCCTCCACGCGCGCGCGCACCTCACGCTGGTCGAAATAGAAGCCCGTCTTCTGCCCGAGCTCGAGCGGGATCTCGAACGCAAGCCCGCGCTCCTTGAACGTGAGCGCCTTGATCTCCTTGCCGGCGATGACGCCAGCGCCGGGCTCGAAGCCCTCCGTCTTCGCTGTGGCCTGCGGCGTGCGATCGATGATGGTGGACGGTGCGAGCACCTCTTGAAGGGCGGTCAGGACCTCGGGCTCGCGCTGCTTCATGCCGAACGTGAGGAACTGCACGACGACAGCGTCACCGAAGCGATCGACGATGAGGCCCGGCAGGAGATCCCCCTCTGCGTGCACGACCCGATAGCCGCTGGTCGTTTCGTCGCCGATGCCGAGCGCACGGCGCGCGTCGTTCGCGTGGCGAATGCGCGAGGCGAAGAGCGCCGCGTCGATGGGCGTCTGCTCGTTGCGGACGAGGATGCGCACGACCAGCGCGGACCCCGGAGAATAGAAGCCGCGTCCCAGCAGATTGCCGCGAGGGTCGACCACGCGCACGAGATCGCCACGACCGGGCGCACCATCGACGCGATCGACGGCCTGCGCGTAGACCCACGGATGACCTGCCCACACGGGCTGGACGTGGCCCGGCTTGAGGCGGATCGTGGGAAGGGAGGTCTCGACCATGACGTGCGCGAATCCGCCGGTACCTCTACCAGAGGCGACGGAGCGGCGGGCGCTGAACATGCGGTCCGTCAATGGCGTCGACGCTGATGAACACGTGGTGACAGAGGGTGATGGACGTACGTGAACGAGGGGCTACACTCGGGAGTGGGTCGCCGAAAAAGCGGCCTGGATTTGTCGGGTGCTCGTGGCACCCTGATTGCTTGGATAGAACGCACGTGCGCCTTGAAAGGAGGCACGCTGGCAATGACCCGGACCGCTTCACACCTTCGCTTCGTTCGCCCGAGCCACCGCACCGCAGTGCGGATGAGCGCTGCTGCCGCCGCATTCTGCGTCCTCGGCGTCTCGCAAGTCGCCTTCGCCGCGGATAATCCGAACTGTCCGCCGGGCAGCTGGTTCTGTGCGGACTCAGGTCAAGGCGGCGGAACGACGGGTGGTGGCGCAGGTGGAGGCAGCAATTTGCAGCCACTCCCCCCCGCCAGCGAGCCGCCGCCCGCTGCAGCTGCTCCGCCGGTTGTCGTCTATCAGCCGCCGCCTCCCACCGTGGTCATCGCGGCACCGCCGCGTGAGGCACCTCCGCCGTACGTCTACAGAGCGCCGGAGTGGCAGCGCAAGAACGAGTGGGGCATGAACCTCCATCTCGGTGGGCTCGCGATCGGTCGCGGCCAGGCCGGCGATTCGGGCATGGGCCTCATCGGCGCAGGCCTTCGCTTCCGACCGATCCCCTACATCGCGCTCGAAGGCGATCTCGATTTCGCCGGTGGCCGTGACTACAACGGCTTCAAGCGCGGCGAGACCGCGCTGTCCGGAAACATGTTCGTCTTCCTCAACCCGAAGGACCGCGCGCAGTTCTACTTCGTCGGCGGATTGACCTGGTCTGCGGCACACGCGGAGGACGATCGCGGGGGCTTCGCGACCACCCGCGCGACGTACGACTACAGCTACTTCGGCGTCTCGGGCGGCGTCGGCCTCGAGTACCGCGCGGCGAAGCACGTCGCGCTGAACCTCGACGGACGCCTCTTCGTTCGCGGTCGCGTCGACAAGGACGCCACCAACCATCCGGAGTTCACGGACGCGACGGGCCAGACCACGAACGCATCTGGCGGCGGTCTCCTCACCGCCGGCATCACGTTTTACTTCTGAGTCGCGCTGTTCTCGTGGACCGGCGTCAGTGATCACAGGGTAGGCTGCGCCGCGTGAAGGCTCTGGCTGCTCTCTCTCCACGCGCTCGCCTTGCGATCACCTTCGGGCTCGGCCTTCTCGGCGCGCTCTCCTCGCCGCCCTTCGACTGGCACTTCGTCATCTGGCCTGCGCTCGCCTTCTACGCGTGCATGGTCTTCACCGCGCCGGAGCCCACGCATGCGTCGCGCGTGCGTCGGTTCCTGTCGCGCATGAAGACCGGCATGGCGTTTGGCTTCGCCGCCAACCTGTTCGTGATCCGCTTCGTGGTGGTCACCATCACGCGCTTCACCTCGATCTCGCCGCCGCTCGCTGTGGTCGCGCTGCTCGCCGTTTCGTTGTTCCAGTGTGTGGGCTGGGGCGTGGGCAGCTCGCTCGCGCGCTCGTTCGCGAACCGCGGCGTGCCGCCGTACCTGGCTTTCGCGGCGGGCGTGTACTTCGCCATGTTCTTCCCGAGCCTCTTCCCCTGGACGGTGGTTGCTGGCATCACGCCGTGGCCGGTGTTCTTGCAGCTCGCGGAGCTCGTAGGGGAGCGCGGCGTATCGGCGCTCCTCGCGCTCAACGCGGGCCTGTGCATGACGGCGGTGGGACACGCGCTCGCGCGTCGTCGCGTTCCGGCGCTGGTCCACGGTGGGCTCGGGCTCGCGCTCTTCTTCGGCATGTGGTTCGAAGGCAGCGTGCGCATGAATCAAGTGGATGCGCAGCGCGCCGCGGCGCCGCACGTTCGCATCACGCTGGTTCAACCTGGAACCAATGCGCTCGCTCGCTGGGACGAGAAGCGCGCCCCGGAGCTGCTCGAGAAGCTGCAAAACCTCACGAAGAGCGCGGAGGCACGCGGCACGGATCTCACGGTGTGGCCCGAGTCCGCATACCCCTACCCGCTCTTCCACAGCGCGCGCCGCACGCCCCCGGGCGACGTCGCGATCCTCGGACCAGGCGTGCATGGTCCGGTGCTCTTCGGCACGTTCACGCGCAACCTCCGCGTCGACGGCGTGGAGGAAGGCTACAACTCCGCGTCCGTGGCGCTCGGCAACGGCGATCTGTCGGCGCCGTACGACAAGCGCAAGCTGCTCTGGTTCGGCGAGACCGTGCCGCTTTCCGACCAGATCCCCTGGCTGCGTGAGACGTTCGCGCGCGGCACCGGTCTCTTGCCGGGCGAAGACGTGGTGCGGCTCGATGCCGGTCCCATCCACGCGGGAGTCCTCATCTGCTACGAGGACGCGGTCGTCGAGTCCGGCCTGGACGTGATGCACGTGGAGCCGAACGTGCTGATCAACGTCACGAACGACGCCTGGTTCCAGGGCACGTCCGAGGGCGAGCTGCATCTGCGGCTCTCCACGCTGCGCTCGATCGAGCTGCGTCGCGACCTCGCGCGCTCCGTGAACCTTGGCCCCACGAGCATGGTGGATGCGGCCGGCCGCATTCGCATGCGCTACGCCGACGTCCTGCCTGCGGCGGTGCCCGTGGACGTCGCGCTGCTCGATCTGCCGCCGACGCCGTTCGCGCGCTTCGGGCACGCCCCGCTCACGCTCGCGTTTCTCATCGCGTGCGGACGCCCGATGTGGCGCTCACGCAAGGAGAAGAAGGCCGCGGCGGACAAAGCGCCGGCGAACAAAACGCAGAAGGCGTGACGCTGATGCGCCACGCCCTCCGCGAAAAGGATCGAACCAGTGATTACTGGATGAGATCCTTCAGCGCCTTGAGCGCCGAGGCGCGGATCTTCTTCGACGCCGGCTTGCCCTTGATGATGATGGGCTGCTTGGTGAAGGGGTTCACGCCCGGACGATCCTTGGTCGCCGGCTTCTTGACGGCCTTCAGCTTGAGGAGACCGGGGATGACGAACTCGCCCGGACCACGCGAGCCGAGCTGCTTCTTGATGAGCTCCGTGAGGCCGTCAAACACCTTCGAGACGCTCTTCTTGTCGAGCTCGCTGTACTCAGCGATCTCGGTGATGACCTGAGCCTTGGTCAAACGCTTGTTACCCGCCATGTGAACATCCTCCTGCCGTTCTAACCGGCTACTTACTACTGAGTCATTCCGCCTTCAGTGAGGAGCACAATGCTCATAACCAGAGGGGACTAGACTGCTCGGGAGACTTGTAGCAGCGCTCGAGTGACCTCGCACGCTGCTCTCGGAAAACATGGCTATCACCACGTCTTCCATGCCCGCAAGCGAAAATCGTCGCGGAAAGTGCGTTTTTTGCGGGCGACACGCATCATGGAGTGGCGGGGAGCGTCACGAGGACCCTCGGGATGACCCCCCGGGTGCCGCCAGGGTCCGCCCGAGCTCAGGAACGCGGTGGTCGGCGGAGGGTCTTCTTGGCCCGCTTCGGGGCAGACGCTGGCGCCTTTCCTGGCGCCCTTCTTTTCTTGGTTCCCGGGCGGGCCAAACGGCATAGACGCTCCGTCTCCCTCCGCATGGCGACGTCCTTCGCATCGGTATCGTGGTCCCAACCGAGCAGGTGGAGGAGTCCGTGGACGAGGAGCATGGTCACCTCCTCCATCAGCGGGTGGTCCGCGCGCACGGCTTGTTTTGCGGCAGTTGGCACGCTGACGACGACGTCTCCGAGGACGTTGGGGGAGACTCCGGCGAACTCGCCCTCCTGCATGGCGAACGCCAAAACGTCCGTGGGCTTGTTTTTATTGCGATAGGTTTTGTTCAATTGATGGATCTGATTATCGTCAACAAATACGATTGATCCACCCTTCCGGGTGATGCCCAGCGCACGGCAGATCGCCCGGACCCGACGGCCCAGCTCGCGGTCGTTCAATGCGCCTTCTTGACCCTTCTCGAAGATGATCTCGAATCCCAAAGCAGGAGCACGATACACGGCTGGCCCGTCATGGGCGGCCCCCGCCGGGAAAGATCGTTGGCCACAAACTTGGCCGGCGACGCTCCAAGTAGGACGATGTGCGCATGGGAGCACTCGCCGTCAGCAGTTCGTCCAACCAAGAAATGCACCAGGGTCCGGAGCGAAGGCGCCACCGCGTCTACGTGACGAAGAACACCGAGTATCATTTCAGGGACGGCTTCTGCATCGCCGTACGCGATCGCCGCTCCGGTGACTTCATCCAGGGCCACCTCGCGCTTCGCCGCCGCATGCAGGGCGGGCTCAAGTTCTTCATGAACGGCGCGATTGTCCCGAACATGGGCGAGCCGAGCGTGGGCGAAGCGATCTACTTCGCGAGCGGCGGCCGTGATCTCGTGACGAGCCCGCTCGAAGCAGTGGAGCGTCCGGAGAAGGCGATCGTCTCCGCCTATCCAGACACGGTCCGCAAGATCCGCTGACCCACGCGCTCTCGAAGCACGACGCGCGCAGGAGTTTGCTACGCTCCTGTCGATGCTCGTGATTGCGCCTCGCAATGAGCTTAAGACGCGGCCGCTCACCACCGAGCGCTTGCTCTTGTCCCCTGTCGACGGCTCCGACGCGCGCGACATGTGGAACGCCGTGGAGATGTCGCGTGCTCACCTCGAGCCTTGGCTTCCGTGGGTGCCCTTCAATGCGGACCTGGACGCGAGCTTCCGCTACGGCGAGGCGAGCGCCGCAGACTGGGACTCGGCGCGCGCCTGCCGTTTTGCGATTCGTGATCGCGGCTCGCATCAGTTCCTGGGCGTGGTCGGACTGGAGTCGATCGCGCACCTCCACGAGAGCGCGGAGCTCGGCTACTGGCTGCGCGTGGACACGACGGGCCGCGGCTACATGACGGAGGCGTCGCGGGCGCTGCTGAACTGGACGTTCGGTCCGATGCGCGCGCATCGCGTCCGCGTCGCCGCCGCAACGGACAACCATGCCTCGCTCGCGGTCATTCGCAGGCTCGGCTTCCGCTTCGAGGGAATCGCGCGCGAGGCGGAACGATGCCACGCTCGCTGGCTGGATCATGCCGTTTTCGCGCTGCTCGCGAACGACCCGAGGCCCTGACACCGGTAACTTAACCTTCCGCCGCAAGAGCCCGTATCCTTGGTGCCGTGGGAAAGGGTGCTCGCGCGCTGGCGATGATGTTGGCCGTGGTGTCGGTGCTGTTCGCTTCTGGCGACGCCCGCGCCGACGAGCTGCTCTTCCATGGCAACGCCGGTGGCGCACACGCCGTCGGCAAGCCGCAGGAGCGTGAATTTGGTTTCGGCGGCGAGGGCGGCTTCGCGCTCGAGGTGCCGTTCGGTCGCTATCTGGGCGGAGAGGTCATCGTCGGTGGCGTGCTTCTCTCGAAGGGCAGCCCGCCGCTCGATCCCAGGCTCGCGCAGCAGGCGCTCGGCACCGCGGGCTACGGCGGTCTTGGTCTGCGCGTGCACCCCATGGGCGGCTCGCGCGACTCCGGCATCTGGGTCGACGCATGGGGTGGAGGCACCGAGACGGGCAACCTGTTCCGCTTCGCATTCGGCGCGCGCGTGGGCTACGACTTCCGCGTCAACGACGGTCGCTTCGACGTCGGACCATATGTAGGATACACGCAAATCGTCCAGCCCGGAGACGAGCTCCGCCCCGACGACGCGCACATGCTCTCCGTCGGCGTCGCCTTCGGCCTCGGTCGCTCGCCCATCGCCCCGAAGCGGGGTGACCGCGACAAGGACGGCATCTTCGACGACGAGGACGCGTGCCCCGACGTCGCCGGCATCCGCACCCCCGACCCCAAGACCAACGGCTGCCCGCCGGTGAAGAACCGCGGCGACCGCGATCGCGACACCGTCTTCGACGACGAGGACGCGTGCCCCGACACCCCGGGCATCCGCACCGACGACCCGCGCACCAACGGCTGCCCGCGCAAGGACTCGGACGGCGACGGCGTCTATGACAACGAAGATGCCTGCCCCTCGGTCCCTGGCGTGCGTACGACCGAGCCAAAGACCAACGGCTGCCCGCGCCCGGACCGCGACAACGACGCGGTGTACGACGACGAGGACGCGTGCCCCGATGTACCAGGCGTGCGCACAACGGATCCCAAAACCAACGGGTGTCCGGCTGGCGACGAGCATGTGCACATGGAAGGTGACAAGATTGTTCTGGACGAAGTGATCTTGTTCGACACAGACAGCCCGCGCGTGCGCCACGTTTCGTGGTCGGTCGTAGAGCGCGTGGCGCGGTTCATCATCGCCAACCCCGACGTCCTCGAGATCAACATCCAGGGTCACGCTGACGCTGTCGGCAGCGAAGATCACAACCTCTACCTGTCGCGCGAGCGCGCGGAGAGCGTGAGACGACTGCTCATCCAGTACGGCGTGGACCAGGCGCGCGTCACGGCGCAGGCCTTTGGCAAGACACACCTCAAGGTGGAGACCGTGAAGGCAGAGCAGGCGAACCGCCGCGTGGAGTTCTTCGTCACGCGCTCCCGGGCGAAGGCGAACGTGCTCACACCGCAGTCGTCCGCCGAGAAGCAGCCCGGAGCCACGCCGTGATGCCGAAGCCCTCCCCCATGCAGACGAAGCAGACGAAGAGGCCGCTGCGGACCGCAATCGCGTTCGGGTTCGCGCTCGCCTTCGTGTTCCTCTTCGTTGCGTGCGACGCGGCGAACTCCCTCGTCGGCGGCGAGTGCGGGCAGAGCCTCACTGCGTGCTCGCCCGGCGAGTGCGTCGACCTCTTGTCCGACGTCGGCAACTGCGGCGCATGCGGCAACTCCTGCAAGAACGGGATCGCGTGTGGGACCGGCATCTGTGGCGGGCCCATCGACGGCTCGCTCGACGGCCAGAAGCCCAACGACGGCGCGCTCGGTGACGGGCAGCTCGGTGATGGGCAGCTCGGCGACGGTCAGAGCACGGACGGACAGAGCACGGACGGACAGAGCGGCGACGGAAGCTCCGGCGACGGCAACGTTGGCGACGCCTGCGTTCCCCCGTTCAACACCGCGGCGCACTGCGGCGCGTGCAACATCCAGTGCGTCGGCGTGAACCACGTGTGCTCCCCGTCCGACGGCGGCTTCGCGTGCGGTCCGTTCTGCACTGATCCGCTGTTCCCAGACGAATGTCTCGGCACATGCGTCGACCTCCAGAACGACCCGGCCAACTGCGGCGTATGCGGCAAGGCGTGCGCGTCCGGCATCTGCACCATGGGCATCTGCCAGGGCTCGACGCCGGGCGACATCGTGCTGATCGGTCACGATTTCACGGGCGCCATCACCAGCACTACCCCAGGCAGGTTGCTCGCCAACGCAACGTTCATCCCTTCGACGAACCCGCTACGTCTCCTGTCGTACGAGCAATACGCGACCGCGGGCGCCGTCGCCGTCGCCAAGAACGTCATCAACGCGTCCGCGGTGGCGCGCGGTCGCGCCGCTGTGAAGTACACGGTATCGAACAAGGCCCTGGACCTCTCCGTGCCTGGCCTCGAGGCGAAGTTCGACGTCATCCTCGTGCACGATCAAGCCGCACTGCCGCTTGCGCAGGCCGCCATCGACGGCGCGAGCGACGCAGCGGCGCTCCTCCAATTCACGAAGGCGGGCGGCGTGATCATCGTGCTCTCCGGGGCGAACGGACAGGACGCGATGCCCACGTGGATCTCCAGCGCAGGCCTCGTGAGCCTCGCCGGCGACACGTTCCTGCCCACGACTCCTCCTCCTGCGACGCGTGGCACCGTGGTCGCGCCCGGTGACGACGTGGGCACGCTGCTGGTGAGCCCCTATGCCGTGGGCGTTCGCTCCGTGTCGTTCCAGTCGAACGAGCCGGATGGCGCGAACGTCACGTTCGTGGTGCTGACGGGCAGCGCGCCAGGCCCCCTCGGCGATCCGATCGTGATTCACAAGACCGTCCCCTGACTCAGCTTGGTTTCTGCGAGAGAAGCGCGCGCACGCGGCCGATGCCTTCCACGCTTCGCGAGCCGTACCAGGAGAGATCCTTGCCGTCCGTCATGACCACGGCGCCGCGCGTGGCGGCCGGGATGGGCATGGCGCGAAACACCGCAGCGTCGGCGTCGGTGAAGGGGTGCGGTTCGTTCGGCAGGAGCACCAGCTGAGGCGCGCGCGCGATGACCTCTTCGTCGGTGATGCGCGGATAGCGCGTGTCCTTGCCATCTGCGGCGAGCGGCGCGAGACGGCCCAGGTCCGCGGCGAGCGGATAGCGTCGCTCGCGATCGGCGAAGACGTTGACGCCGCCCGAGAGCGCGATCATGTCGCTGATGAAGGTGTCCCCATGGATGGTCATCAGCGGCTTCATCCAGATCGGACAGAACACCCGTATCGGGCCGCCGCTCTTCTTTCGATCGTCACACGCCGCCTCCGCCTCACGGAGCGCGTGGTAGCCCCGCCGCAGCAGGTCCTTCACGGCCGCGTCGTCCGTGACGTGGAAGATCTTCGCAAGCCGGCCGATGTGCGCGATCCCCTCGGCCACGCGGCGCGGGAACGAGATGAAGACGCGCACGCCTGCCTGCGCGAGCTTCTCCAGATCGCCCTTCGTGTTCTCTTCCTGGTTCGCGATCACCAGGTCTGGCTCGAGCGCGATGATGTCAGCGACGCGCGGATTCTTGGTCCCACCGATGGCGGGGATCTTCGCGACTCCGTCCGCCGGCAGCTCGCAGTAGTCGGTGCGACCGACGATCGCAGCTCCGCACCCAAGGTCGAACAGCGTCAGCGTCTCGCTCGGGACCAGCGAAACGACGCGCGTGGGCGCCCCGCGGAACGTCAGCTCGCGATTGTAGTCATCGGTCACCTTGACGACCATGCGCGTCTACTCCCACTCTTCTGTCGGCGGCGGCGGCGCAGGCGGCCCGCCATCCGCGTGGAGCCCGATGCGCGCGGCGCAGTCTGCCCAGACGTGATCCCCGCATCGCGTCTCGCGCGCGGCCACGCAGGAGATCACGTTCTCTCCCTGTCCCTCCGCGAGCCGGTCCAGGATGAACTGGCAACCGCGGTTGCACTCGTCCTCGGAGCACTGACGGACGGCCTTCTTCGCGCAGGAGTCCGTACAGAGATCGACGGGACGGTTGGGCGGATCCTTCGAGCGACATGCCGCAACGAAGAAGCCGGCGAGCACGAGCACGCTACAAAACAACGCTCCACGCACGACGGCTCCGTTCACCACGGCGTTTCTACCTCTCGTAGGTAACGAACTCCACACCTTCCGTCTCGCCGCGCCGCCGAGCGACCTCGCGCCAGGCGTCGGGCCCCGCCTCGAACTCGGGGAAGAAGGTGTCACCCGCCTCGATCACGATGGGAATATATGTAATGTACATTCTTTGTGCGAGAGGCAGCGCGGCCCGGTAGATCTCCGAACCACCGATCACGAACGGCTCTGGGTCCGTGGTCTTCGCCAGCGCGATGGCCTCCTCCACGGTGCGCGCGACCTCCGTGCCCTCCGCATGGAAGTCGGGGCTGCGGGTCACCACGATGTTGCGCCGGCGAGGCAGCGGCTTGCCCATGGAGTCGTAGGTCTTGCGGCCCATGATGACGGCATGCCCGAGGGTCGTGCGCATGAAGAACTTCATGTCCTCTGGCACATCCCACGGCAGCGTGCCGCCCTTGCCGATGACGCGGTTCCTCGACATGGCCGAGATCAGGGAGACCGTCACACCGACACCTCCGCGGCGATGTGCGGGTGCGGGTCGTAGCCTTCGATCGTGAAGTCACCGGGCTCGAACGCGAAGAGATCCTTCCGCTCCGCGTTGAGCTTCATCACGGGAAGCGCGCGCGGCTCGCGCGAGAGCTGGAGACGCGCTTGCTCGAGGTGGTTCTTGTAGAGGTGCGCGTCGCCGAACGTGTGCACGAACTCGTGTGCCGTGAGTCCGGTGACCTGCGCGAGCATCATGGTGAGCAGCGCGTAGCTCGCGATGTTGAAGGGCACGCCGAGGAACACATCCGCGCTCCGCTGATAGAGCTGACAGGAGAGGCGTCCCTCTGCGACGTGGAACTGGAACATCGTGTGACAGGGAGGTAGCGCGACCTCCTCTGCTTCCTTCGGATGCCATCCCGACACGATGATGCGGCGCGAGGTGGGAGTCTCGCGCAGCTGGCGGAGCACGTTCTTGATCTGGTCGACGCCGTCGTTCGCGTAGGTGCCGTCCGCTTGCTTCGTGGCGCCGAAGTTCCGCCACTGATGACCGTAGATGGGCCCCAGGTCTCCCGCCTTGCGTCCGAAGCGCGCGGTCTGCTCTGCGGTGGCCCAATCGTCCCAGATGCGGACCTTCTGCGTCTGCAGCGAGGTCGCGAAGGTGTCACCGGACAGGAACCACAGGAGCTCCACGATGATCGAGCGCAGGTGCACCTTCTTCGTGGTGACGAGCGGGAAGCCCTTGCGCAGATCGAAGCGCATCTGATGACCAAACACGCCGATGGTGCCGGTGCCCGTGCGGTCGTCGCGGGCGACGCCGTCGTCCAAGATGTGCTGGAGCAAATCCAGGTACTGCCGCATGGAAGCTACGTACCACGGGCTCGTTCACGCTGGCCAGCGACCGCTCGAGACCCATCCGCGGCCGCTCGGCCTGTGCGCGCTGGAACAACGGGCTTTCGTCGGGGATGAACAAGGGATGCATTCGACGCCGCTTCCGCTTCTGCACGAGATCCGGTTTCGCAAGCTGCTTCGACTGAGTGCCCGATGGTCGACGCCGCGCGTCCGGCGCACGGTGGCCTTCGTCGCGTTCGTCATCACGACTGCGTTCTTTCCCGGGCGGTTCGCTGGCCGCGATGCGCCTGGCTACTTCGACGGCGATCTCGATCAGCAGAGCGCGCTCGCCGAAGGCTGCAAGGAATGGCTCGGTGGCGGCAAGCTTTCGCGCGGTCGCTTCGGCACGTCGTCGGGTCGCTTCGACGGCGAGTGGATGTTCGCCACGTACATGATGGCGGGCATGGGATTCGCGCAGATGGCGGAGGAGCACCCGGAGAAGGCCGATGAGTACAAGCCGCTCGTGGAGGCCGCGGTGGACCAGATCCTCACGCCCGCCTCCAAGGCGTTCGAGGTGGAGGCGTGGGGCTCCGACCCGATCGGAGCGCTCGACAGCGACTACGGCCACGCTGCGTACCTCGGCTATCTGGATCTGCTGCTCTCGCTCGAGCGCTTCGTGTGGCCGGTCAACAAGCACGCGGCCCTCAACGACCGCATCACCGCGTCGCTCGTGCGCAGGCTGGACCGCGCGCCGCTCGGCCTCGTGGAGTCGTACCGCGGCGAGATCTTCCCGATCGACAACACCGCGCTCTTCGGCGCGATCGGCCTCTACGATCGGGCCACCCAGAAGGATCACAAGCGGGTCCTGGTGAAGGTCTTCTCGGCACTGGATGCAAGATACACGGATCCGTTCTCGGGCATGCTCTACCAGCGCGTGGCGACCGGCACCGGCGAACCGGTGGATGCGCCGCGTGCATCGGGCACCGCGCTGGCGGCGTACTTCATGTCGTTCGCCGACGAGCGGCGCGGGAAGGAGCTCGATCAGGCGGTCGCTCGCAACACGGACGTGCACGGCGGGTTCGGCCTCGTGCGTGAGTACTCGCGTGGCGCCGAGGGCGACGGCGACATCGACTCGGGCCCCGTGCTTCTGGGCTACGGCGTGACGGCCACGGGCTTCTCGCTCTCCGGCGCGCGCATCGCCAAGGACGAGTCACGCTTCCGCGCGCTCTACGCCACCGCGCACGTCTTCGGCGCCCCGCGCGACGGCGGGGGAGCCAGGCACTTCATCTCTGGTGGCCCCGTGGGAGACGCCATCATGTTCGCCATGCTCACCGCCCACGGAGGCCGCTCGTGAAAGATCTCCTGCCGAAACGCGTGTATATTACAGTCATTCTACTGACCATCCTCCACGTGGTGCTCTCGGAGGTGTGCGGGCGCGGTGATGCAGCCCTGGTGGTGCTTGGCGCGGGCTCGCTCGCGAAGGCCCCGGCGATCGCGGCGATGGCGTCGCTCCTTCTGGTGCGGCTGGCGCTGTTTCTCGCGGTGCCGGGCTGGGTCATGGCGCACCTGTGCTCCCGGATGCTAAGCCGGGCGGCGTGATTCCCTGGCAGACCCTCGATCGCGCGGCCGTTCCTGGTGGTGGTGAGCTGACCCTCGTACGGCGCGGCGAGGAGTTCGCGATCCGCATGAACGGCGCGGAGCTCATGGCCTCGCGCGCGCACGCGTCCGAGGAGAAGATGGCGGTGCTCGCGGCGGAGGCAGTCGGGAGCAAGGTGGAGCGCCCGCGCGTGTTCATCGGCGGCCTCGGCCTGGGCTACACGCTGCGCGCAACGCTTGATGCGTTTCCCAAGGGCGTGGACGTGGTTGTCTGTGAGCTGGTGCCCCAGGTGGTGACCTGGGTGAAGGGGCCGCTCGCGCATCTGGCAGGAAACACCCTGAAGGACAAGCGCGTGACCGTGGTGACCGACGACGCCGTGGAGGTGATGCGCCGCTCCTTGGGGCGCTTCGATGCGCTGCTGCTCGACATCGACAATGCGCCCACGACGCTGGTGCGCACGAAGAACGCGCAGCTCTACTCCGAGCGCGGGGTCGCGATCGCGAGGGCCGCGCTCACGCCGAAGGGCGTGCTCGTGGTGTGGTCGGGCGGTCCGGATGCGCGGTTCATGTCGCGCATGAAGGCCGCGGGGTTCGCGACGCGTGAGGAGCGCGTGTCCGAGCACGGGCGCGGAGGCCGCGCCTACACGCTCTTCGTGGGTCAGCTCCACGAACAGAAGAAGGCCCGCGACACCGCAAAAAACGGCAAGAAGCGGTAGCTCACTGGACGAGCTGGACGTCACCCAACATGTAGTCGCACGCGCCGCCCTCGCACTCGGGCGCGGGGGTGGCCGCAGCTGCCGGCGAGGAGGGCGTCTGCTCTTCTCCGGTCGCACCCGGACCGCCCGGCTCGGCCGAGCATCCAGCAACGCTCGCCACCCCGGCAAGCAGGACAGCCGCCGCCGCGACGAACACAAGCCTCCCCTCCCGGACCTCTGCGCGGCCGCACACCCGCTGGCCACGCGCCTGCGCCGCGCGCACGTAGGCAAGCGCGCTCTCCTCGCTGAGCCCGGTCAGATCCGTCACGTTCTTGTGGCACTTCTCGCAGGCGCGGAGCGCGCCGTCACCCGTGAGCTCATCCCACTTCATCGGACACGGGTTCAGGATACGGAGGTGCATCTCTCATGGACGCACGACCGCCTCACAAGTTTTGGAATCAGCGCAGACCCCAGAGCGAAACCACGGCCCAGCCCTTTGGCTTCAGATCGAGCTCCTGCCGGCGGGTCCAGCCGCGCGACTCGAGGTTTACCGTGTGCCTGCCTGCGGGGACGCGCACACGGGCGACCGCGATCTGCGCGGGCAGAGTCTCCCAGCTGCGTGTGTCCGGCGTGTCGAGCGCCGTCAGCGTGGCCTGCGCGGCGAGCGAGCCAACGAGGCCGAGGGCGCTGTCCTTGCCCGCCGCAGCCTGGATGCCCTGGCCCACTGCAAACCGCGCGACGAGCCTGGTGATCGCCGAGAGGATCACCTTGCCCTCGATCTTTTGCCACTCCTTGCGGACCTCACTCGCGACGTCCACGGCTTGCTCCAGCTGCAAGAACTCACCGTCGAGGCGGCACACGGGCGTCGCACCCTCGCCGCGTGATGGAGCGAGCGACGGAAAGTTCACCCATGTGACCAGGCCCTGCGCCTCCAGCTGAAGCGCCATCGCGCGATCGCCCGCGCTGATGTCTCCCGCGACGAGCGTGAGCGCCAGACCGATCGGAATGCGCTCGGGGATCTTGTGCGGCACGCGGCCGTAGCCGACGACGAAGAGGATCTCCGCCGTGTTCTCCGTGTCCACCTTGTCATCGCCAGCGGCCGCCGCGGCCTCCTTGAGCCGCGGGCTCGTGTAGCTGCCGTGGGCAAGCAGGGTGCGCACCGGCTCTGCGAGCGACATCTTGCCGGAGAAGCGGAGAGCCTCGTCGTAGTAACGGAGCGCCTCGTCGGTGTCGCCGTTCTTCTCGAAGGCAAACCCAGCGAGCAGCGAGCCGATGCCCAGGATGGCGTTGTCACCTTCGCCGAGCGAGTCCCTGAAATACTTCTGCATCACGGAGAGTCGTCGCGCCTCGACCAGCGCGCCGCCCAGATCGTGCGTCTCCAGGTAGTTGACGATGTTCAGCGTGTTGATGAGGAGCTTCTCGTACGGCGGCGCCTGGTAGCGGCCCGAGGAGTCCGAGTAGACGTACTTGCCGATCGAGTCGCTCGCGTTGTGCGCGAGGTCGAGCATGTCGATCGCCTTGTCGGACGCCTCGAAATCGTGCTTCGAGAGGTCGAACGCGGCGATGGACTGCTGCACGCTCGCGCGGTCCAGCACGAGCAGCGCGTTGTCACCTTCGAGCTTCGAGGGAAGGTCCTTGTCCGACTTGACGTCCAGCTCCTGGTTCAGCGACGCGATGGCGCCCTTCGCGTCGCCCACGTCGAGCGCGGTCCTCAGGTTCGCGGTGCGTGCCTCGTGGCCGGCGCACCCGGAGATCCAGAGGCTGCCGCACGCGATCGCGAACGAGAGCGCGCGAGAAGCGAGAGACAGCCGCATGTCGCTACTTGATGGCCTTCGTGACGTAGGCCTTGTGCTGCCATTTGATCGCGGAGGTCTCGACGTCGATGATGCGCATGAAGAAGAAGTACTGCACGCGACGCATGTCCTCGGAGCGCTCGTCGTTTGCCTGCACCTTGCCGGTGAGCGCGTACTTGATGCCCATCTGCTTGCCGTACTTGGCGACCGTGCTGGGGTCGAACGCGTCCGTGTGCTGCGTCTTCACCTCGTTGATCATCTCGCCCTGACGATCGCGCGCGATGAGCTCCACGACCTGCGAGTCGATGAGCCACGTCTCCGCCTCGCCCAGGATCGCGTCGAGCTGCGAGTCGATGTGCTCCGAGGTGCTGTTCTGGAACGGAAACACCGAGACGTTCGGCTTGGCACCGGTGCGCCACGTGTTCATGATGGGGGCGCCGCGCAGGTCGTTCAGGTTCTCCGAGAGCATCCGCTGGATGTCTGCCTTGTCGATGCCGGTGGAGAGGGCGGCGGAGTCGGACGCTGGGCCGCGAACGACCTCGTTGCCACCGCAGCCGACCACCGCAACAGCGCCAAAAAACAGGGCCGACAAGAGCAAGGGACGTTTCTTCATGGGGTTCCGGGGGAAATCCTAGGTGGTTCGGGAGACGACGCAAGAGGAGCAGCGCACATGTCCGCCGCCGAAAGTCGACGACGCAGGGTCGGATCGAAATGCTCCCAAATTGAGATTACAGGAAATTACGCCTTATCCCGGGACGGATTGGGTACCGAGACTGTGTGATTCCCCAGCAAGAGCCCAAGACCATCGCAGTAGTGGATTCCGACCCCGCATGGCGGAGGACCGCCGCGCGAGTGTTCGAGTCACGCGGGCACCGCGTGATCGAGCTCGCGAAGAGCAGCGACCTTCCCACGAAGCTGGCTGGAGTCGACGCGTTGATGATCGATCCGCTCTCTGATCGCGAGCGGAACGGCAGTGACAAGAACAGCCCCGATGCCGCGCTCGAGCTCATCGCCCGCCTTCGCAAGGACCGCGGTGACCTGCCCATCGTCGTGATGTCGTTGGACGCCAACGTGGAGTCGATCGTGAAGGCGATGCGGCTCGGCGTCGTGGACTACATGACCAAGCCGGCGGAGCAGCGACGTGTGTCGGAGGCGGCGGATCGGATCCTGGAGGCCTGCACGTTCCAGGGCGTGGCCCTCGGGCTCACACGCCTGCCCACGCTCGACGAGATCGAGAAGCGTGCGATCGATTGCGCGCTCTCCATCACGAAGGGTCAAGTCAGTCAGGCCGCGCGCATGCTCGGCATCGGACGCGCGACGCTCTATCGCAAGCTCGCCGAGATGGGCCGGACGCCCGCATCACGCAGCGCGCGCATCGCCGTGTAGGCCAGGACGCGGCCAGGACGTGCAGAGGGCGCGTGCTCGTCACGTACCTCCACGTACGATGGCGCGCCTGACGGCGTCCTCGAGCTCCTCCGTGCTCTGCTCGCCTTTGAGCTCTTCGTCGTGGATCCAGATCGTGGGCAAGCCGTGGCCGTGCACCATCTTGAACGTGTCGGTGTCCGCTTTCAGCCGTTCTTCGATACGTGCAGACTGCATGCATGCGCGATATTTGTCGGCGTCGATTCCCATCGATTTGGCCAACGTTTCACACTCATCGGGCGTGAGCTTGTCCACGGGCGTGGAAAATAGTGCTTGCGCAAAATCGTCTCCGTGACCAAGCTCCTCAGCGCAACAAGCAGCTTTGGCTGCGTCGCGAGCATGAGGATGCATGCGCAGGGGAACCTGCTTCCGCACGATGCGGAGCTGGGACTGATGCAAGACCCTCACAGGCTCCATGGCGGCGTGAGTCGCCCGACAGAACGGACACTCGAAATCTACGAAATCAACGACGGACACCTGGCCTTTTGGCGTGTTCGCGATCTCTTTGGCGATCGGCTCTGGCAGACCCACAAACACGGGCGGCTTGGGCTGCTTCGCAAACCCGACTCCCACCGGAATCATGACCGCAAGCGTGGTCACGACACCGGACGAAGCGGAGAGCACCATGCTGCGCGGAAGGTCCGATGAGAACCACACCCGCGCGGCCACTGCGAACAGCGAGACGATCGCGGCGACATCCGTCACCACACAGAACGGACAATAAGAACCCATGAGCTTCTGAACGCCGAGCAAGAGCGCGGCGAAGAGGCCCATCGAGGCGGCGAGGGCGAGCGATATGCGTCTCACCCACACGCCGCGCAACACGGCGAGGACGGCAAGCGACGCAAACGCGAGCATGCCGTAGCCGGGCAGAGGGATACCGAGGGGGCGCGCGAAGATCGTGTGCTTCACGGCATCGCAGCCCGACTCCTCGCAGAAGACCGGCGAAGGCCGGACGTAATCCACCAGCAGGAGGCTCGAAACCACGAGCCCCACGAGCGCGGCCAGGAAGGCCAGCGCGACAACGAAATGAGCTTTTTTCATGACCAAAACAATCTCTGATTCTACACGGGCCGACGACCCTGCGTATTCCCAACCAAGCGAGCAAAAACTCGCGTATGTCGATACCGACATGGGAAAACGCCTCCCTCTCAAGCGCGACATCCTCGCGCTCCTCGCACGCGAAGACCGCCCGATGCACACGCACGAGCTGGCCGAAAAGCTGGACGTTCCGGCATCGATGATGATCGGCTTCGAGCGCCTCCTCGATGACCTCGCGTATGACGGCACCGTGGTCCCTCGCCCGGGCAACAAGATCACGCTGCGCCAGGAGAAGCACCGCCGCGATCGGCCCGGCACCTCCCGCGCGGAAGATCGCTCGGAGGCCTCTGAAGGTGGCAGCGCGAAACCCAAGAAGGGCATCCCCATCCTCATCCCGAGCCCGCGCGCCGAGCGCTACGAGCCCAAGGGCCCGAAGAGCCAGGCGCAGCGCGGCGACGTCCGCATCGGAACGCTGTCCGTGAACGCGCGCGGCTTCGGCTTCGTGTCCTCCCCCAACCATCCAGGCGAAGACGCGTTCATCCCCGAGGAGGGCATCGGCGGCGCGATGCAAGGCGACACCGTCGAGATCGAGCTCGTCGCGAAGTCAGCGCGCGGCCTCGAGGGTGCGATCATCAAGATCGTCTCACGCGGTCTCACGCGCGTCGCTGGCGTGCTCCGTCGCAAGGGCCGCTCCACGTGGCTGGAGCCCGATGACACGCGCGTGCGCGGTCCCATCGACCTCACGAGCGACGTCGACACGCGCGGCCCCGAAGGCAACAGCGGTAACGACGGCGACGCCGTGATCGTTCGCGTCACGCGATGGCCTGATTTTGCGGGTGAAAACCCCGTCGGCCGGATCGAGGCTGTGCTCGGCCGGCCCGGCGATCTCAAGGTCGAGGCCGCGAAGATCCTCGCGATGGCGCAGATCGAAGAGGTGCACTCCGAGGAGGCCGTCGCCGAGGCAGAGGCCTACGGCGTCGAGGTCCCGAAGGAGATGCTCGAAGGTCGTACGGACCTCACGCATTACCCGTTGCCCACGATCGATCCGGAGGACGCGCGCGATCATGACGACGCGGTCTGGGTCGAGCGCACCCAAGACGGAGGCTTCCACGCGATCATCGCGATCGCGGACGTGTCCTCCTACGTGCGGCCCGGCACCAAGATCGACGAAGAGGCGCAGGCCCGCGGTTGCAGCGTGTACCTGCCAGAGCGCGCGATCCCGATGCTCCCGCGCGCGCTCTCCTCCAACCTGTGCTCGCTCTTGCCCGACGTGATTCGCCTCTGCCTCGCGGTGGACGTGACGCTCGACGCAGGCGGCAAGGTCCTCGAGTCCAAGCTCATTCGCGGCTTCATGAAGAGCCAGGCGAAGCTCACCTACGGTGGCGTCGCGCGCGCGCTCGGATTCTCGGAGCTGCCTCCCGTGCAACCGAAGGCGGAAGAGATGAAGGACGGCCTGCGGGTCGCCTACGAGCTCTCGCAGCTCCTGCGCGCGAAGCGACGGAAGCGCGGCGCGCTGGATTTCGAGCTCCCCGAGCCCAAGATCGTGATGGGCCCCGACGGTCTTCCGACCGACGTGCAGAAGCGCACGCAGGATCCCGGCATGAAGAAGGCCTACGAGCTGATCGAAGAGCTCATGCTCCTCGCGAACGAGCTCGTGGCCGAGCTCATGACGGAGAAGCAGGTCCCCGCGATCTACCGCGTGCACTTGCCGCCGGACGAGCAGAAGCTCGGACGCCTTGCGGCCATGTGCGAGGTGCTCGGCGTGAGCTTCGACGTCGAGGCCACGAAGGATCCGCGCACCCTGCAGACGCTGCTCGCGAGCTTTGCGGGCCACAAGCTGTCGTCGGTGCTGAACAGCCTCTTGCTTCGCTCCATGAAGCAGGCCACGTACGAGCCGCAGAACATGGGACACTTCGGCCTCGCGTCGAAGGCCTACCTGCACTTCACGTCGCCCATCCGGCGCTATCCGGACCTCGTCGTCCACCGCGGCATGCACCAGTACCTGCTGCACCAGCGGATCGATCGCAGCGACGCGGCGCGCGAGGCCCTCGCGAAGGCCGCGCTGGATGCGTCCGTCGCAGAGCGCCGTTCGATGGAAGTCGAGCGCGGCGTGACGGACCTCTACCGCGCGTACGTGATGAAGGATCGCATCGGAGAGCAGATGAGCGGCATCCTCACCGCGGTCGTCGGCAGCGGCGTGTTCGTCGCGATCGGCTCTCCGTTCATCGACGTGCTCATCCGCCTCGCAGATCTCGGAGCGGGTGAATACCAGCCCGACGACGACGGCCTGCGCGTGGTCGCGAGCCGCTCAGGTGATGCGATCTCCCTCGGCGACGAGATGATGGTCGAGATCACGGAGGTCTCGCTCATCCGTCGCACGATCTACGCGCGGCGCCTTGGAGCACCGGCCGCAAGCGCGCGCGGCGACCAACCGCGTAGCGTCGGTGATCGTGGTCGCGGCGCAGGCGGGCGCGGCAATGCGCGCGGGGGAGTGCCCTCACGCGGGAAAAAAGGCAGCCGCGGACGCGGGCTTCTGGCCGACAACAAGCCCGGACAGGCCCCCAAGACCGCCAAGCAAAAGAAGCTGATCGACAAGCGGGTCGCGAAAGAGGAGCGCCGCGCGAAGAAGAAGCACAAGCGGCGCTAGAACTTCACGGGCGTCGGCGTGAGCCGCATCTCGCGCGTGCCATCGCCAAGCTGACCGGCGGTGTTCGTGCCCCAGCAGAGCATCTCGTGCTTCTTCGTGAGCGCGCAAGAATGGCTCGAGCCGATGCACATCTGCTCGACGTCACGCAGACCGGCGACCTTGGTGGGACGCTCGTCGTTGCTCACGCGCCCGATGCCGAGCTCACCGTCGGCGTTGCCGCCCCAGCAGCTCACGGTACCGTCGGAGTGGATCGCGCAGACGGACGACTCACCCGCCGCCATCGCCGGTGCATCGCGCACGCCGGGCACGACGGCGAGCGCCTCGTGCGTGTCGGGATCAGGCGCGACGCCGAACTGCCCGCTCTCGTTTCGACCCCAGCAACGCACGTCGCCCTTCTTCGTGAACGCGCAAGCGAACGCGTCCCCCGTGACGAGCTCGTCGACGTCGTCGAGCGCGGGTCGCGCAAGCGAGGGCTTTCCGCCGATCTGCCAGTCGCCTTCGCCCCAGCAGCGGACGTGCCCATCTTTCATGTGGACGCAGCCGTGCGTGCCCGCGACCTCGAGGTTTTCGACAGCGCCGCCGCCGGTGTCGGGATGCATCCCTTTCGCGCTCGCTGGAAGGCCCCAGCACGTAACGGCGTGCGCAGTGTCCAGGCTGCATGTCATGTCGCCGCTCGCGGCGAGGTCGACAATGCCGGCCACGCTGCGCACCTTCGCAGGCTTCTCACGATCGTGCGACGCGCCGTCGTTCATGATGAAGCCAGTGCCCCAGCACGTGACCGACTTGTCCGCGAGCACTGCGCACGAGTACATGCCGCTGATCGCCAGGCGCGTGGCGTTCGCAACACCGGGGACCGGCGTGGGGCGCACCTTGTCCTCGCCGCCTCCGTCGCCGACCTGGCCGCCCTTGTCGCGCCCCCAGCAGCGTACGCTGGCGTCGGGCATGATCGCGCACGTATGGAAGTCGCCGCACTCGATCTGCACCGGCCCGTTCTTGTCGACCGCAGAGGACACGGAGGACGCGCTGGGCGGTGGCATCGCAGCGCCCACCGATCCGGACGGAGCGCCCGCGGTGGGCACGGCGGGCTCGACGCTCGCGCCTCCGCCACCGCACGCGACGATCGCAGCGAACGGAAGAGCGACGATCGAAAACCGGCCAGCGCGATGCACGAGGACAATCATACGAGGAGTGCCCGGTGCCGCGCGACCCAAAAGTTACGAACCCGCAATGTTTAAGGGAGGCGCGCGAAATGCCGTAAATATCAGGGAATCAGAGCTCGATGCCTGTGCGGGGGTCGACCGATTGGAACTTCTCGAGCGCGTCGACCAGCTTTGCGAGCTCCGGGTCCTTGGACTCCGGCAGCATGATCTGGAAGTGCACGTAGAGATCGCCCGGAACGCGATCCTTCTTGTGCACGCCTTTGCCGCGCACGCGCAGCATGTGGCCGCTCTGTGTGCTGGGCGGCACCTTGAGCTGGACGGAGCCGCCGACGGTGGGCACGCGCACCTTGCCGCCCGCGAAGGCCTCCTTCACGGTGAGAGGTAGATCGAGATGAAGATCCTCCCCCTCGCGCTTGAAGTGCGGGTGCGCGCTGACGTGGAGCGTGATGAACAGATCACCCTGCGCACCGCCGCTCTGCGATGGCGCGCCCTGTCCGGGAATGCGTAGGCGGCTGCCTTCGTCGGCGCCCGCGGGGATGCGGACGGTGACTGCTCGCCCGCCGATGGAGAGCTCCATCGTGCTGCCGTTCACTGCGGCCGCGAACTCGATCTGGAGCTCGGCCTCGACGTCGGCGCCCTTCTGCGGCCCGCGGCGAGACCGCGCGCGTCCGCCGAACAGGTCACCGAAGCCTTCGAAGTTGCTGCCGCCGTTCTGTGGATGGCCCGAGAAGAGATCCTCGAAGGACACCGACCGCGCGCCGCGACCACCGCCTCCGGACCCCTGCTGCCCTTGCCACGACTTGTACTGACGCGCCCGGTCTGCGTCGAAGCCGTCGCGCAGACCGTCTTCGCCGAACTCGTCGTAGATGCCGCGCTTCTTCGTGTCGTGCAGCACGTCGAAGGCGTGGTTCACCTTCTTGAAGCGCGTCTCGGCCGCTGCGTTTCCGGGGTTCTTGTCCGGGTGCAGATCCTTGGCGAGCTTTCGGTACGCCTTCTTGATGGTGTCGGCGTCGGCGGTCTTTGGAACCCCGAGCATCGAGTAGAGGTCATCCGGCATCGTCGCCAAAGGTAAGTCGCGACGGGAGCGGCGGCAAGCTACGGCGTCAGGTTACGGCGTCAGGTTACTGGAGGACGCTGGGTGACTCGTCGTTCCCGTCGTTCCCGTCCCGCTCGCAGTGCCTCGCTGCGGCAAGGGCGTCACCTCCGGCAAGTCCAGCTCCACCTTGTACGCGCCGTTTTCCCGCACCAGCGTGACCTCCGCGGTCTCGCTTGCCTCGTAACCCACCACCGTCACCACGGCCGTGTCACCAGCAGGCCGCGACGTCATCGACTTGGGGCGGAACTTCAGCGCGTAGCGGCCGGGCGCGAGCATCTCCGATGGCTCGATGCGACGGCCCTGGATCTTGCCGGCGCGGCTCGCCCGGCCCGTGAGGTTCTTGCGCGTCGCGGGACCGAGCAGCGCGTAGACGTCGCTCATGGGCACTGCGCCGCTCGCCGCTGCCTCCATGCGATCCAGGAAGAGGTGCACCGCGCCCTCGGGCGTGGCGTCGGGCGGCGCACGAGAGCAGCCCGACAGACCGAACGCGAGGCCGGCGAGCAGCGCCAGTCCGGCGAGCAGCGCGAGCAGTCTGGACGTGGACTTCATGACTCCGCGCCCTTCGCCAGGCTGCCGAGGCCCAGCACTTCGCGTACCTCGCGGATGGTCTCGCGCGCGATGCGCCGCGCCTTCGATGCGCCGTCACCGAGCGCCTCACGCGTCTTCGCGGTGGAGAGCTCCGCACGCTTCGCGCGCAGCGGCACGAGCTCGTGCTCCATGCGTTCGTGAAGGACCTTCTTGCAATCGAAGCAGCCCCATTTTCCACCCGTGCAGTTTGCACGTACTTCGTCCTGGGTCTCCTTCGTGGAGAGCAGCGTGTGCATCGTGAAGATGTTGCAGATCTCCGGCCGACCCGGATCGCTCTTCTTCAAGCGCTGCGGATCGGTGTAGGCGCCCTTCAGCTTGCTCCAGGCGGACTCCTTGTCCTCGAAGACGGCGATGGTGTTGCCCTTCGACTTGCTCATCTTCGCCTGGCCATCGAGACCCATGATTCGCACCGCACCTGCCACGGGCTGCGGCTCCGGGAACATGTTCCCGAACCGGAAATTCCAGCGTCGAACGGTCTCGCGCGTGAGCTCGAGGTGCTGCAGCTGGTCGTCGCCGACGGGGACGATCGCCGCCTTGTAGAGGAGGATGTCCGCGCTCATCAGCACCGGGTACGTGAAGAGCGCGGTGGAGACGGAGTCCTTCCCTTCGCTCTTGTCCTTCCACTGTGTCATGCGCGACAGGTCGCCCATGGGCGTGACGGTGCTGAGGTACCACGCGAGCTCCATGTGCTCGCGCACGTCGCTCTGGACGAAGAGCGTGCACTTCTCCGGATCGACGCCGCACGCACAGAGGTCCATCGCCATGAGGTCGATGCGCTCACGCAGCTCCGCGGGCTCGTACGGAACGGTGATCGCGTGCGCATCCACGAGGCAGTAGAAGTTGTCCTCCGTGCCTGCCTCGACCTTCGTCTTCCACGTGCGAACGGCGCCGAGCCAGTTGCCGATGTGGAGCTCTCCCGACGGCTGGATGCCGGAGAAGACGCGCGTCTTGGGAGCGGACATGTCCACCGGTTCATAGCCCGGCGAGGGTGCTTACGGAAGTCGCGAAGTTGTACGGCGCTGTGCGCGTCCCATACGATTTCGAGGCATGGAAGACACGCGCGTCCGCCTCTCGTTCCAGGGAAAAGAGGCCATTTTCGACGCCGAAAGGGAGGACGCGACCCTCGCGACGTACACGACGTCGTGCGGCGAAGGGCTCTATCTGTTCGGCGACAACACCGCCGCGCTCTCGCGCCTGCATCGCACGCACAAGGACCGCGTGATGCTGGCGTACATGGACCCGCCGTTCCTCACGAACCGGGTTCATCATCACGTGAAGCGCGAGCGCTCGGAGGACAGCCAGGTGAAGATCACGCGGACCAAGCGCGCTGCGTTCGACGATCGGTGGGACGGCAAGGCCCACTTCCTTTCCGCGCTCGGTGAGCGACTGGTCCTCTTGCGCAGCTTGCTCGCCAAGGAGGGCTCCGTGGTGATCCACGTGGACCCGAAGACGTCGCACTACGTGAAGGTGCTGTGCGACGAGATCTTCGGCGACGACGCGTTCGCGAGCGAGATCATCTGGCGCTACCGCCGCTGGCCCAGCAAGACGCCGAACTTCCAGCGCGTGCACGACGTGCTGCTCCGCTACCGCAAGGATCCGAAGACGAAGCCGCGCTTCAACACGCCGTACGAGCCGCTCGCGGCGTCGACTATCGCCACCTGGGGGACGCAGAAACAGCGCGCGCAGGTGGACGCGACAGGGCGGCGCTCGCGCTCCACGCGCACCGCCGAGGAGACACCGGGGGTTCCGATGGGAGACGTGTGGGACATCGGGGTGATCGCCCCGGTCTCGCGCGAGCGGACCGGCTACCCGTCCCAGAAGCCCGAGGCATTGCTGACGCGGCTGCTGGCGGCGCTCACGAATCCAGGGGAAATCGTGCTGGATCCGTACGCGGGCAGCGGGACCACGCTGGCCGTCGCGAAGAAGATGGGCCGGGCATTCATCGGCATGGACCAGAGCGAGGTCGCGCGCAAGACCACGGCCGACAGACTGGAATCCTTGGGGACGCGGCTCGTTCCTTCCTTGCGGAAGGGCGCCGCCTAAACGTACTCTCTCGTCGTTCATGCAGCCCCGCTCGATCTTCGCCCTTTTCGGCATCGTCCTTGTTTTCGTGGGCGCGTACATCGCGATCTCGGTCAACAAGGAGTACGCGCTCACGGTCCTCGCCCCGATCCTGATCGGCGCGTGCTTCGTCATCTTCGGCGGGGTCGGCGACCCGATCGCCAGCAAGAAGCGCGTCGAGGAGGCACGGGCCGCGCTGGACACGCACCTCGCCACGATCGCGGAGGGGCTCGGGACGCAGACGGCCGCCGCAGAAGAGGCGTCGCGCGCGATGAAGGAGCTGTCGCTGGCGTTCTCCGCGGCGGTCACGCAGCTGGGCCTCCTTGCAACCAACACGTCGGAGTCCAGCTCGCAGGCCAGTGAGCTGGGCGCGTCCTCCAACGAGGTCGCCGATCACGCTGGTGAGCTCGGCGGCAGCGTGCGCGAGACGGTGGGCTCCATCGAGGAGATGACCCACTCCATGCGCGAGGTCGCGCGCAACGTCGACGCGCTCTCGCTGACGGCAGAAGAGACCAGCTCGTCGATGAACGAGATGGACGTGTCCATCGACCAGGTGCAGTCGAACGCGAACGAGACCGCCCGCCTTTCCGAGGAAGTGTCCCTGGACGCCGAGAAGGGCGCCGAGGCCATCCTGAAGACCATCAGCGAGATCTACCGCATCAAGGAGAGCTCGCACGAGGCCGTGCAGGTCATCTCGAACCTGGGCTCGCGCATCGAGGAAATCAGCCAGATCGTGAACGTCATCGACGACGTCGCAGAGCAGACGAATCTGCTCGCGCTCAACGCCGCGATCATCGCCGCGCAGGCCGGTGAGCAGGGCAAGGGCTTCGCTGTCGTCGCAGACGAGATCAAGGATCTGGCCGAGCGCGCAGGCGCGAGCACGCGCGAGATCACGGACCTCATCAAGAAGGTCCAGGCAGAGTCCAAGGGCGCGATCACCGCCGTGCAGCGCGGCGCGCAGAACGTCGACCGCGGCGTCGAGGTCTCCAACGAGGCCGAGCGCGCGCTGAAGAAGATCCTCGAGAGCAGCACCAAGTCCACGAACATGGTGCGCGCCATCGCGCGCGCCACGGTGGAGCAGGCCAAGGGAAGCAAGCAGGTCACGGACGCCATCGGCCGCATCGCAGAGACGGTGCAGCAGATCGCGGCCGCCACGGCGCAGCAGGCTCGCGGCTCCGAGCTCATCATGAAGAGCGCGGAGAAGATCCGGCTCATCACGCAGCACGTGGAGAAGAGCTCACAGGAGCAGGCGCGCGGCGGTCACAAGCTGACCAATACGCTCGAGGCCGTGAGCGTCATGGTGACGTCGCTGGATCAGAGCCAGAAGCTGCAAGCAGACGCCACGAAGATCGCGTCCGCGGCAGCCACGAAGGCGCTGGAGAACCTGCGCACGCAGGACAGCGCCGTCCGCAGGGCAAGCGGAGTCGTGGACAAGCTCCGCTCTTAAACAGCATCGCCTGGCGCGAGATCCATCCCGGCATGCTTCGTTTCGAGCTGCGCGCGGTGCTCACGTACAAGAGTACGTTCCGCTCCGTGCTCGCTCGAAGCCTCGCCTGACGGGTGGCTCTCACGCCATGCGACGCTGTTTACCCATCGGGGGGCTACTCGACTGTGACGGTCTTCGCGAGGTTGCGGGGTTGGTCCACGTCCGTGCCCTTCAGGTCGGCCATGTAGTATGCAAGTAGTTGCAGCGGGATGACCGTGAGGAGCGGGAGGACCTCCGGCTCGGCGGGTGGCACGAAGATGACGTCCGGTGCGTTCTGGTGGCCCGGCGGGATGCTCGGACGCGAAGGTCGCGCGCCGCCGTCTGGTGCGCAGAGCTCCTGCACGGCGCCGTCGCCCTGGGTTGCTACGGCGATGAGCTGTCCCTCACGCGCCTTGACCTCCTGCATGTTGGAGAAGGTCTTCTCGTAGTGGACGTCCTTCGGGCACACCACGACGACCGGCATCTCCTCGTCGATGAGGGCGATGGGGCCGTGCTTCATCTCGCCGGCGGCATAGCCCTCCGCGTGGATGTAGGAGATCTCCTTGAGCTTGAGCGCGCCCTCGAGCGCGATGGGGTAGCCCGTGCCACGGCCGAGGAAGAGCATGTCCTTCGCGCGCAGATGACGACGCGCGATGAGGCGCACGTCCTCCGCGGTCTGCAAGACGTCGCGCATCAGCGACGGCGATTGCCAAAGCGCCTGAAGGACCCGCTTGGCCGAAGCTACCGGCAGCGTCTCGCGACGGCGCCCGAGATACACCGCGAGCATGAGGAGCGCAGCCAGCTGGGTGGTGAAGCACTTGGTGGATGCGACGCCGATCTCGGGCCCGGCATGCGTGTAGAGTGCACCATCTGCAGCGCGCGGGATCGCGCTGTCCACGACGTTGGCGACCGCGACGACGTGCGCGCCCATGGAGCGCGCAGACTTCACGGCGGCAAGCGTGTCTGCCGTCTCACCGCTCTGGCTGACGGCCACGACGAGATCCGTGGGGAGAAACACGGGCTCGCGGTAGCGGACCTCACTGCCGATCTCCACCTGCGCCGGGATCCGCGCGAGCTGCTCGACCCAGTAGCGGCCGGCCATGGCTGCGTGCGCGCTGGTGCCGCATGCGACGAAGTACACACGGGTGATCTTCTTCGCGAGCTCCGGCGTGACGCCGATCTCCTGCGCGATGATGTCACCGTTCTCGAGATCGACGCGACCACGGAGCGTGTCCTCGATCGCGCGCGGCTGCTCGAAGATCTCCTTCAGCATGAAGTGCTTGTAGCCGCCCTTCTCTGCCTGCGTCGGAGACCAGTCGATGCGCTTCTGCGCGCGCTTCACCGGCGTTCCGTCGATCTTGGTGATCTCCGCGCCGCCCTTGCGAAGCACGGCCATCTCACCGTCCTCGAGAAGGATGACGTCACGTGTGTACGCAAGCAGCGCGGGGATGTCGCTGGCGGCAAACGACTCACCCTCGCCCACGCCGAGCACGAGCGGTGAGTCCTGCTTCGCGACCACGATCTCTTCGGGCTTCTCGCTCGAGAGCACGGCGATGGCGTACGCGCCGCGCACCTGTCCGATGGTCCTCCGAACGGCCTGCGCGAGATCCGCCGCGCCACCCTTCAGCGCCTCCTCGACGAGCACCGCGATGATCTCCGTGTCCGTGTCGCTCTGGAAGCGAACGCCCTTCGCCTCGAGCTCACGCCGCAGGTCGACGTGGTTCTCGATGATCCCGTTGTGCACCACCGCGACGCGCCCATGCACGTGCGGGTGCGCGTTCGCCTCGCTCGGGCGGCCGTGGGTCGCCCACCGCGTGTGGCCCACGCCCACGGTTCCGTGGAGCGGGCTCTTTCTCAGCGCGGCGTCCAGATTGGCAAGCTTGCCAACAGCGCGCACGATCTCGATCCCCCGGCCCGTGTGCACGGCGAGACCCGCGGAGTCGTATCCACGATACTCGAGCTTGCGCAACCCCTCCACGAGGATGGGGGCTGTTTCCTGGCTTCCGACGTAAGCAACGATTCCGCACATGGCTTTGACCTTCGAGGTGGAACCTTACCTGCCTTTCATCCACTACGGAAACGTGGAAGGCATTCTTAACTGGTTCTTCTCGGAATGTCAGTGTGTCCGAATGACGCGTATCGGCTCGTCTATTTCCGTTCGCTGCACCCGCCTACTTGCATTCGATGGGGGGCAGCTCAGCGGGGCTCAGCCCATCCGCCATGAGGCGGGCATTGGCGAACACGGAGCGGAACGCGTCGATGCGGGCCATCACGCTGGGCGCCTTCGTGCGCTCGTCGCCGTCCATGGCGCTCATGCTCACCACGCCGACGATCTCCTTCGAGCCGCGGATGATCGCCGGACCGCCCGAGTCGCCGGGGCAGATCGACGCGTTCACGACGACGGCCTCGCTCGTGGTGGCGCGGATGGGTCCGCCCTCGCGCGTGTGGCGGCGAATGCCGTCGCTCGAGGCGCAGCGGCCAAAGCCCACCGTGTCGATCGTCTCGCCGATCTTCGGCGCCGTGTCGAGCCGCGCAGTCATGGTCGACAGGCCGACGAGCTTGCGCGTGAGCACGAGCACCGCGACGTCACCCGCGCCGCCCGATTCGCCGCACGGCGGAGCCACGACGTACTTCACACCCACGTGCCCCCACGCCAGGTAGTCGCCGCCCAGCTCAATGCGGAGCTTGCTCGGTGCGAGCGATTGCGACATGAACTTGCCTTGGGCGGTGCGCTCCACGACGCAGTGGTGCGCGGTCAGGATCAGGTCGTCTTCGATGAGGGTGCCGGTGCACGTGGCCTCGGGGCCGACGATGCGCACGATGGCGTCCTCCGCCACGGCGAGCGCAAACGGAGGGGAGAAATAGCGGCTGCGCGCGATGGGGTCTTCACGCGTCGTGCGCTCGGACGACTGCCGACCCTTGGGCGTGAGACTCTGCGGACCCTGCTGGGCCTGAGCCGGTGCCCCAGGCTCCACAGTGGACTCTTGCGACGCAGACGCGGGCCGCTGGAGCGGCTGCTTGTCTGAGTGCAACATACATGCATTCGACACGAGGGCGAACACGCAGGCAAGCGCGAGAGCAGTCCGTTGTTGCAAGTGGCTCCTGAGATCGGCGACCGCGGGTGATGCTGCGCGAGCGGAGGCGGTTCGTGGTTGGGTAGCAGGCTCTCGTCAGCGGATCGCGAGGCCCACATCGCGCGTGGCGTTGTGGTAGGCGATTTCGCTCTGTTCGGGATGAGCCTGCGCGTCTTCCACGCCGAGCTTCTGAAGCTCAGTGAGGATGTCCACGCGGCGAGTGGCGGATGCGATCAGGTAGGAAGAACAAGGCTTGATGGGCGCGCTCTCGGCGCAGCGGTCGAGGACGCGCTTCTCCATGACGAGCGCGTCTTGCGAGCGCCCTTCTTCGAGCATGGCGCGCGCGTACAGGTGCATGACCGACGGTTGTGCGCGAACGACCGAAGGCGCGTTCACGATGACGCTGATGGCGAGCCCGGGCGAGTGCGCGTCCAGGTAGCCCTGCGCGAGCTTGGAGACCGCCTCCGCGTCCTCGGGGTTGTCGGAGACGTTCTGCTCAAGCGAGCGAACGGCGTCAGCATGCACCTCGGAGATGACGGGCTTCTCGCGCTGCGTGCTGCTGGCAACCCACAGGGCCGCCACCGCACCAAGCACCACGAAGTTGAACACCTTCATCCGCATGCGACCGCTTCCTCCAACCTCTCTTAGGTACCGGTATCTACGCCCGGTAGGCCTGAAGGCTTCCCGCCACCGCGCCCACCACCAGCACAGCTAGCATCGCACAAACGTGGAGCCTTTCCAGGCCGCCGGAAGGGACCGACAGCGGGCTCTCCCGAAAGTTCCGAAAATCGACCGGGAGGGTGTAGCCGGATCTGAAGAGACACCTCCGCCCGCAACCTCACGCAGGGGGTAGACGAACGATGGACCCCCAACGGTTTGGAAACTTTGGGCCCACGAGAAAATAACTCCCACAACCAACGACATCCTCACCCACCGGCACGCCCACCTGCACTTGATGGGCGCACGGGATGAGGGAACGGGGCTAGCGGGTGAGGGAGCGGAGCTCGTCTTTCAGGTCTGCGAGGATGGTGTCGGCGACGGCGCGGGTTCCTAGCTCGCCGCCTACGTCGCGGGTGCACTTCATGGTGTCGATGGCGCGGGCGCAGGCGCCTTCGATGCGCGCTTCTTCTTCTTCGTAGCCCAGGTAGCTCATCATCATCCCCACCGTGAGGAACGTGGCGATGGGGTTCGCGAGATCTTTGCCTGCGAGTGGCGGGGCGGAGCCGTGGACGGGCTCGAACATCGCGACGCGCTCGCCGTCCGCGGCGAACAGGTTCGCGCTCGCCGCCATGCCCAGGCCGCCCTGGAGCGCTGCGCCGAGATCCGTGACGATGTCGCCGAACAGGTTGCACGTGACGATGACGTCGAACTGCGTGGGGTCCTGGATCAGGTAGAGGCACAGCGCGTCCACGTAGACGTGCTTCGCCTCGATACCGGGGTACTCCTTCGCGACCTCGAAGAAGCAGCGGTACCAGAGCTCGTGCGCGTGCTTCATCGCGTTCGACTTGTCCGCCATGTGAACGCGCTTCTTGCCGTGCGCCTTCGCGTACTCGAAGCCCGCGCGGATGAGGCGCTCCACGCCCTTGCGAGTGTTCACGTCCTCGTTGATCGCGATCTCGTCCGGTGTGCCGCGCTTGAACTGCCCGCCCATGCCCACGTAGATGCCCTCGGTGTTCTCGCGGAACACGACCAGGTCCACGTCCTTCTTGCCCTTGCCCTTGATGGGAACGAGCCGATCCGAAAGAGCCTTGATCGGCCGCACGTTGGCGTAGAGATCGAGCCCGAAGCGCAGGCCAAAGAGGATGTCGCGCGCGTGCTCCAGCCCGGGCACACGCGGATCGCCGAGCGCGCCGAGCAGCACCGCGCGCGCCTCGTTCTTGATGCGGTCCGCGATCTCTTTCGGGAACGTGGTGCCATCTTTCAAGAAGCGGTCGGCGCCCAGATCGAGCTCCCACAGATCGAACGGGAGCCCTTTCTCCGCCTTGTATAGCTCGAGAAGGCGGCGCCCCTCGCGCGTAACGTCCTTGCCGATTCCATCTCCGGGGATGAGCGCGATGAGCATTGATCCGTGGCCTCTTGTTGAAGGACTAGTGCGACTTGTGCTCGCGATGCAGGGTCAGGGCGACCATGACCTCCACCGCGCCTGGCACGCGCGGAACGTCGGCGTGGCGGCTCTCGTAGTGATTGTAGGGATCGATGAGGGCATGACGGATTCCCGCGGCGAGCGCGCCCAGGATGTCCGTGCTGAACATGTCACCGAGGTGCAGCGTGCGCTCCTTTGCGACGCCGCCTGCCTTCTCGCGCGCGATGTCGAAGATGCGGGGGTCCGGCTTCTCGATGCCGACGAGCCCGCTGTCGACGACATGATCGAATGCGCCATCGATGCCGAGCCGCGCGAACAGCTTCGTGAGCATGCCCTCCGAGTTCGATACGACGACGATCTTTCCGCCCGTCTGCTTCCACGCGGCCGCCGCGCCTGAGAAGCCGGTGGGCACGTTGCGCCAGAGGTTCAGGTCGCAGTGCTCCGTCCAGAGCACGTCGAGGAGCTCACCGAGCGAGCGCGCCTCGGCGCCGGCGCAGAAGAGCATGGTGCCCACCATGCGGCCCCATCCGGTGGCGCCCGGCCGCTGGCGGTTCTTCCACGTCGCGTCGATCATGGTGTCGTCCTCGGCGCGGCGCTTCGCCTCACCCTCGGACGTGATCAGGGTCTCCTCCGTGACGGAGAACCCGTGCTCGGTGCACAGCTCCGCCACGCGCGCGTGATCCAGGAAGATCACCGTGTTCCCGGCGTCGAGACAGACAAGCTCGACGTCGGTGAGGAGGCTCTCCGCGATGGTCAATTCAGGCGCCGATGAGCTTCGAGAGCGGCACGTACTCGAGCTTGTGCGCCTGCGCGACCGGCTCGCACGTGACCTGACCGTTGTAGAGGTTCACGCCCTTGTAGAGCGCGCGATCCGCCTTTGCCGCGCCGACGAAGCCCTGCTCCGCCATCTTGATGGCGTAGGAGATGGTCGTGTTGGTGAGCGCCCACGTGCTGGTCTGCGCGACCGCGCCCGGCATGTTGGCGACGCAGTAGTGGACGACGCCTTCCACCTCGAACGTGGGGTTGTCGTGCGTGGTGGGGCGGCACGTCTCGATGCAGCCGCCCTGATCGACCGCGACGTCGACGACGACGCTGCCCGGCTCCATGCGGGAGATGAGGTCCTTCGTGACGAGCTTGGGCGCGCGCGCGCCGGTGACGAGCACCGCGCCGATGACGAGATCCGCGCGCGTCACCATCTGCTCGATGTTGGTGGGGTTCGAGTAGAGCGTCTCGATCGCGCCGCCGAAGATGTCTTCGAGGTACGCCATCGTGGTGGCCTGCAGATCGAGCACCGTCACCTGCGCGCCCATGCCGACCGCGATGGTCGCCGCATTGCGTCCGACGACGCCGCCGCCCAGAATCACGACGCGACCGCGACGGGTGCCTGGCACGCCGCCGAGGAGAACGCCCTTGCCACCGTGCTCCTTCTGGAGACAGGACGCGCCGACCTGCGTGGCCATGCGACCCGCGACCTCACTCATGGGGCGAAGGAGCGGCAGCGTGCCGTCGTCGAGCTCGATGGTCTCGTATGCAACAGCGGTGACCTTCTTCAGCGCGAGCTGCTTCGTGAGCTCCGGCTCCGGCGCGAGGTGGAAATACGTGTAGACTGTCAGGTTCTCGCGGAAGAAGGCGAACTCCGCGGGGAGCGGCTCCTTGACCTTCACGACCATGTCCGCGCTCCACGCCTCTGCGGCGCTCTGCACGATGGTCGCGCCCTGCGACACGTACTCCGCGTCCTGGATGCCGCTGCCGATGCCCGCGCTCTTCTCGACGAGGACCTTGTGGCCACGCTGGGTGAGGCTACGCACGCCCGCAGGGGTCATGCCGACGCGGTACTCACGGGTCTTGATCTCTTTCGGCACTCCAATGATCACGGCGGGCTCCTTGGCGATGTGTGGTGGCGGTGGCGGACATTAGCAACAATCCCCCGCATGAAAAGGCATGTTTTTGCGCGAAAAATGACGCAGTCTGTCGAACTGCACGTGCTCTACAAACTGGTCCGACCTCTCCTGTTCACGCTCCCGCCGCATACTGCACATGCGCTGGGCAACCTGACGCTCGCGCCCGTGGAGTACCTGTCGCCGCTGCGGGCGCTGGTACGTGCATTCTGCACGCAAAAAGGAGCCGGGGTGGACCTGATGGGCCTGCATTTTCCGAGCCCTGTAGGTCTGGCTGGCGGCTTCGACAAGAACGCGACGCGCGCGCGCGCGCTGGCAGCGCTGGGCTTCGGGTTCGTGGAGCTGGGGACCGTGACGGCGGAGGCGCAGGACGCGAACCCGATGCCGAACATGTTCCGGCTGCCCGCGGACCATGCGCTCGTCAATCGGCTCGGCTTCCCGAACGAGGGCGCGAAGGCAGTGTGCGAGCGCATCGAAGCGCGTGGTGGAGCTGCGGCCCTCGGTGTGCCGCTAGCGGTGTCCATCGGCAAGTCGCGGAGCGTGGACGTGAACGATCGCGAGGCCGTGCTTGCGGATTACGCGAAGAGCTTTCGCCACGCGCATCGTGTCGCGGACTTCGTGGTGGTGAACGTCTCGTCGCCGAACACGAAGAACCTGCGAGCGCTGCAGGGCGCAGACGCCGCGAAGCTGCTCCTCGCGTTCTTGATGGAAGAGAACGAGCCGAAGAAGCCGCTGCTCCTCAAGATCGCGCCCGACATGGACGACGACGGGCTCGCCTCGCTCCTCGCGGTCGTGAAGGAGAGCGGCATCGACGGCGTGATCGCGACGAACACGACCATCACGCGAACGGGATTGAAGACGTCGGACGGACGCCTCGCGGAGATCGGTGCGGGAGGTCTATCGGGCCCACCCCTTCGCGCCCGCGCACTCGATGTGGTGCGAACGGCACGCGCCACCCTCGGGCCCGACAAGGTCGTCATCGGAGTGGGCGGCATCAGCGACGCCTCGCACGCACGCGCGCTGTTGGACGCAGGAGCAAACCTCGTGCAGCTCTACACGGGCTTCATCTACGAAGGCCCAGGCCTACCGAGCCGCCTCGCAAGGGAGCTAGGTCACGATTGAGACCACCTTGAATAGATGCCTCAACGCCTTTCTGTTTCTCATTGTCGGGGCCTGCGCAACGAAGGAGCCTGCGCGCCCGATTGGCCCTCTCCCGGATGACGCCTCGCATGAAGGGCCTGCCGCGCAGCCCACGTGGGAGGTGCCGCCGCTCGATCTTCCGTCTCTCACGACGGGTCGCGTGAAGCGGACGCCGGGCAATGTGACCGTGATCATGTTCTTCGCGACCTGGCACGACCCATCGAAGAAGGCGTTCCCGAAGCTTCAGGAGCTCGTGAACAAGTACTCGTCACGCGGTCTCGAGCTGTTTGCGATCTCCGTGGACGAGGAGCCCACCGGCGTGGCCGAGTTCGCAAAGATGTATGGTGCACGTTTTCCGATCGCATGGGACGACGGCATGCGCATCGCGAAGGAGTGGCGACCCCGCATGATGCCCACCCTCTTCGTCATCGATCGAAAGGGCAAGAACCAGGGACACCGCGGCGGGTGGCACGACGGCGAGGAGAAGGACCTGGAAAATCAGCTCCTCCCTCTGCTCGCGCCCTGATCTGTTGTCAGGGCAGGAGGGCACCGCAGAGCAGGGCGACGACGTGCTCTTTTCGTTCGGTCCCGTGAGGATCGAACGAGGGCCACACGGCACCCACGAGCCGCTTCGACTCGATCGGATAGGCGACGATGCTCACCGCTGTGATCGCGAGCTGGCGTGGTGAGACCTTGCGATTCACCTCGCCGCGTTCGCGCATCTTCTCGAGCTCGGTGACAACGGACTCGAACATGGGGCGCACGCGCTCCTCGACGAAGCGCACGGCGCGCTCGCCCTTGCGCAGCTCGAAGCTCAGCATCGCGACGAGCGACGCGTGCTCCTCGAAGAACCCGGCAAGCAGATCGACGAAGGCAGAGACGAGCGTGCGGAGGTCCTCGCGCTTCATCTTGTGTCGTCCGTCGTGCGCGCTCACCGCAGTCTGCATGACGGTGATGAGCTCCCAGACCTTCGCGCTGGTGCCGGCGAGGCCTTCGCGCATCACCTCTTCGTAGAGCGACTCCTTGTCGGCGAAGTAGTGATAGATGAGCGCCTGCTGCACCTTCGCGCCCGCTGCGATGTTCGCGAGTCGCGCGCCGTCGTAGCCCTTGGCGGCGAACTCCTCCTCCGCGGCGGCGAGGATCGATGCGCGCGTGCGCTCGGGGTTGCGGTCTGCGCGCTTCTTCGCACGCGTGATGGGCAGACCTGCGCGCTCGGCGCGATCTGCGGCGCTATCGGCCGCGCTCACCCCCGCTGTCTTGTCGCTGCGGCCCGCCCTTCGGCGATCCGCCTCACGCGCTAGGTTCCCAGTCTTCGTACTCAAGGACGTCGAGCTCTTCGAACCCTTTTCTCACGGCCTCAGTGAGAAGCCCTAGTCTTTTCACGTTCGGGACGATCTTTGAAAAGAGCAGCTTCCGGAACAGCGCCATCATCGGCGAGCGCGCAGCCAGCTCCTCGCACTCCTTCTGCGGAAGACCGACGTTCTGCCAGACCTCCTGGGCCAGGAAGCGGTCGCGCAGGAGGCGTGAGCTCTCGACGATGAACTCCTCGCGGTCCTTCAGCTCGCTCGGCTTCATGTCGTCGTAGTTGTGCCGGAGCGACATCACGCCGAACGCCACGTGTCGCGCCTCGTCCTGCATGATCATTTTGGTGATCTCGCGGATGAGCGGCTCCTGCGTCGTCTCGTGGATCATCCCGAACGCCCCGAGGGCGACGCCCTCCACCAGGATCTGCATGCCGAGGTATTTGAAGTCCCAGCGGCTGTCCGTCATGATCGTGTCGAGCAGCGTCTTCAGCGGCGGGCTCGGCGGATACATGAGGCCGACCTTCTCGGAGATGTACCGCTCGTAGACCTCCACGTGGCGCGCCTCGTCGAAGACCTGCGCGGCCGCGTAGAACTTTGCTTCGGCCGTGGGTGAGCACGCGACGATCTGCGACGTGGCGAGCAACGCGCCCTGCTCGCCGTGCAGGAAGTTCGAGAGCACGTAGCTCGTCATGTGGCGGCGAAGCAACGGCACTTCGCGCTTCGGGTCCAGGCGGCGCCACACGTCCGAGCCGAAGATCGGATTGAACGCGTCAGGGACGAGCTCCCGTTCGGGGTCCACGTCGGTGTCCCACTTGAAGTGCGTGCGCGCGTTCCAGTTCAGATCCTTGGCCTTCTCGTAGAGCGCGCGAAGGTCGTCGCGATCACTCCGGTACGAATCGAGGAACACGAGCTCGTGGCTCACGGGCATGCGACCAGGATGCGCCGCCTTCTCGGGAACGGCCGAGGGGGAGGACGGAGCGTGAGGATCGAACGAGAGCGCGTGCGCAGCCATGGGGTCTCCTTGCGGACTATTTGCTATTTACTATTTATTAAATACACAAGTTGTCAAGAAACCCCACCCGTGCCACCAGGCAACCTGTTGACATTATTACGAACAATTCTCGCTTCGCCCGTCCCATAGACGGGAAGAACGGGACGCGAGCGGAGGCCGTTACTTCGCCATTCGCTCTATCGAGAAGCTCGTCACGTGGCTCTCGTCTGCGGAGCCGCCCCTCACTCCCACGTGGAGCCTCACCTTCGCGTCGACCTTCACTGGGCACGGCTTCGGCTCGCTCTGGTCCACGCTCGTCGTGATGCGCTCGCCGTGGCGCTCTACATGGATTCGACTTCCGACGAGGAGCGGGCACGCGGCGCCGCCGATCTCGACCTCTGCGCCGGCGTCGTCGCGAAGGAGGATGAGCGGCGCGGCTCCGGAGGGGGAGGAGAGGTCGAGCGCGAACGACGCGAACGTGACGTCCGTGAGCATGGCGGTCGCGCCCGTGGCCAGCTTCAATCCGGTGGCAGGATCGAACCGCGAGATGTCCGACGGCGCGCGGTCCAGCGCGAAGTACGACGCGTTCTGCGTGAGCAACGTCTTCGGGATGTCCGCGAACGGATGCATCGTGCCGAAGCGGAAGCCGAACAGATGCGCAAAGGCGTCATCGCCGTTCGCGAGCCACATCGCGAGACCAGGATCGGGTGACACACCCACGGTCGCGAGCGGAGCTTGCGTCGCCGGTGTGAGCCCGAGCGGCGGTCCGTCGGGCGGCGCATCCTCGAGCGTGAGGAACGCGCCGAACCACGGCTCATAGCGGAGCCAGTGCGCGCCGGTGAAGAGCAATGGCTGACCGCCCGTCCCACGGAAGAGCGCGAGCGGGCTGTTCTTCAGCCCAGGGATCGGCTCGCCCGGCTCCAGCGCGCCCTCGCCGGAGATGAGCCACGTGGTCTGGAAATTCGAGTCCGTGATGTCCGTGCTGTCCGGTGCGATCACCGCTAGCGCGCCGCCTGCGTCGAGCGCAACGAAGCCACGGTTCCGGCGCGCGACCAGATCGCGCGAGGGCTTGCTGTGCGCCGACGCGTCGGGCGTGAGCCACTCGAGGTGGGCGATCGGCACGGGCGCAAGTGACGAGCCGATCTGCGTGCCGCCGGGCGTGAAGCCGCCTGCCACCAGGATCTCTCCGGACGCGAGCCGCAGCACGGTGGGGTTCATGCGCGGCACCTCGAGGAGCTCCACGCCTTGCGTGAAGACGCGCTGCTCCTTCGGGTCCACGATCTCCATCGTACGAAGCGCCTTGCCCGAGCCATCTGTGCCGCCGACGAGGAGCGTCTTCCCGTTCGCGAGCACGACAGCGCCGTGATTCGCGCGCGGCTGACTGAGGGAGATGATCGCGGGCGAGAAGTCGCCGAGCGTGTTCTCGTACACCTCGGCGGTGGTGAACGGCGAGTTGGTGTCGGGATTGTTTCCGCCTGCCACCAGCGCCCCGTCACCGAACGCGGTGATGGTGGGGTTCTCGCGGCTCGTCTTCAGACCGAACGGGAGCTGCGTGAGCTTGCCCGTGTTGAGATCCGCGACGAACGAGAGCGGCACCGACGTACCGCTGGCCCCGCCGACGATGAGCACGTGGTGATCGTCGAATGCGCCGAGCGTCGCGTCGGTGCGGTCGACGACCTTGGAGAGCGGGCACGACTTCGCCGCGGGGAACACGAGGACGTCGATGGCGCCCTCGCTGGACTTCACGAGCGAGAGCCCCGTCCACGCCTGCGGACCCGCGCCCGCCGGTCGCGAGATCTCGAGCGTGATCGACCGCGCGTCGGCCGGCAGAGCCGCCAGCGCCGCGCCGGTGTCCGCGATGTAGAGGCCCTCGCTCGGCGCGACGGGCGACGTGGAGAAGTCACCCCCTGCGCGGAAGATCGAATAGGCCTGGTCCGGCGTGAGCGCGCATGCCGCCGGCACGTGAACGATCACGGACCGATTGACGAGGTCGGTGCTGGTCCCGCATGCGACGAGCGCCAGGATCGCGAGCGCCGCGGTGCCCAGAACGGACCGCGTATATGCGCGTGACAACGGCGCTTCCTGGGACCCGGCGGGGCGCATCACCTGTGAAATTACCTCAGAAAACCCGCGGTCTCAACGCACCACCGCCACAAAGGTCGCGGTGACGGCCAGCGCACAGGTAGAATGAGGAAGGCATGTACCCCCAGGTGTTCGGGAAATACATCCTCGAGCGCGAGCTTGGGCGTGGGGGAATGGCGCGCATTCTCCTGGCCACGTTGCGTGGTGCAGGTGGCTTCGAGAAGAAGCTGGTCGTGAAGCAGATCCGCGACGAGCTCCTCGTCGACGGTGAGTTCGTCCGGCGCTTCGTCGAAGAGGCGAAGACGACCGTTGCCCTCAGCCACCCGAACATCGTGCCCGTGTACGAGCTCGGCGTGGAGCAGGGAACGTACTTCCTGGCGATGGAGCTCGTGGAGGGGCTCAGCCTCGACCAGCTCCTGCGCCACGAGGCGCTGGGCGGCGAGCGCAACAAGCTGTTCCCCGAGGAGGGCGCATACATCGGCGTCGAGGTCTGTCGCGCGCTCTCGTACGCGCATCGGCGCATGAAGGTGGTCCACCGCGACATCACACCGCGCAACGTGATGATCGACGAAGAGGGCCAGGTGAAGCTGATCGACTTCGGCATCGCCGCACCCGCGCGTATGGCGGGACAGGAGATCTTCGGCTCGCCTGGGCACATGCCGCCGGAGCAAGTACGCGGGCAAGAGCTCGGTCCCGCGACGGACATCTTCGCGGTGGCAGTGCTTCTGATGGAGGCGTGGAGCGGAAGCGCGCCGTTCCGTCGCAAGACGATGGAGGAGTGCGACGAGGCGATGCTTGCGCCGCATCCGAAGCCCAGCGACACCGATCCGCGCCTCATCCCCTTGGATGACACGCTCATGCGCGCCATGAGCCTGCAGGCGCGCGCGCGCCAGCAAGACGCGGACGAGCTCGGGCGGTCGCTGCGCCACTTCCTGACGGGGATAGACCTTGCGGACGTCGCACGCACGCTCGGCGCACGCGTGTATCATGCACGCAAAAATATGGCGGCCCAGGCGCAGGAGGAGACGGGCAAGCCCAAGTCCGCGCGCGCGGCGAGCCAGGCGGAGATCTTCACGCAGACGTTCGCTGCGCGCGAAGAGGTCGACAAGTGGTCCGAGCGCCCGCAGTCCGGACCGCAAGGCGAAGCGACGCCTGCAAAGGCCGACGCACCGAGCGAGCCGATGGCGCCGTCCACGCGACGGATCCCGAACTCCACGCCGCCGTTCCCGATCACGCGCGAGCTCCCCGACGCGGACGCAAAGGAGGACGACACGGCTGAGAAGCCGAAGCCCAAGCCCAAGCGGTCTACCCGCGACACCGGAATGGCGACCAAGCCGGAGATGCCAGCGAAGCTCGAGAGCATGCGGAACGTGCCCATCGAGACCATCGCGACGCGCCCGATAGAGACGCCCGCGCGTCCGTTCAACTCGATGCTCCCGAAGGCGCGTGCAGCGGCGGGTCGCAAGGGAATGCTGCAGGGCGCGCTGGGCGTAGGTGTCGCGGCGGCTGCGCTGTGGTTCTTCTTCGTGCGGCCCGCGAGCGGCCCGAGCGGCGTACAGGACACGCACGACGCTGCAGTCGCCTCCGTGCTGAGCACGCAGCCATCGGTCACTGCTCCCGTGAGTGCGGCCCCATCTGCATCGCCGCCAAGCTCCGCCGCCCAGGTGCCGAGCAGCGCGCCGTCGGTCGTCCGCCCACCAGGTTCTGCGAGCGGCGCGAACAGCGCGAACACGGGCGGCACGAGCAGCGCTCTCGCACCTTCGGGAGGTGCGAGCCTGGTGCTCTACGGCACGCCGGGCACGCGCGTATCGGTCGACGGACAGGCTGCGCGACCATGTCCTCAGCGCCTCAACACGACGACGGGCGCGCACGACATTCGCTTCCTCTTCGACCAGACGGGCGAGTCGCGTGGTGAGCGGCTGACGCTGAAGCCGGGTGAGCACGTTACCCTGCGCGCGGACTTCACGCAGGCCGTGCCAACCATCCAGATCCAGCGATGATGAGAAGGTCATCGGCGCTCGCAGCGGGGTTCGTGATCGCCGCGCTCGCCGTGGGATGTCGCGCCGTTCTGGGGATCAGCGACGACAACAACGGCGCCGCCGACGGTGGCAACGACGTCGATGCAACGGACGAGGGGGGCGGCATCGCCGACGCGGGCTCGCCTGACGTCCAGCTGGTGTCCGTGTTCTGCGCGAAGCTGACGCCGCCCGCGAACGTGTGCGACGACTTCGACAAGGATCCGTTTTTGAAGGGCTGGGACAACTTCTTCGGGCACCCCGACCCGGCCGTCGGTGGCGGCGGGACGCTCGGTGCAGACTTCACGCAATGGAGCTCGGGCCCACGCTCCGTGCGCATGACGGTGCCGCAGCTCCTGCCCAACACGAACGCGGACTCCTTCCTGATCAGGGAGCTCCCGATGGGCATCGCGAACATCACCATCAGCGTCGACGTGCTCATCGAGACGGAGAACTTCCCGGACGAAATGGGCCACGTTGGCGTGCTGGGCATGGCGTTCGATGGCTTCGACCCCTTCGTGGAGATCCGGCGAACGAAGCAGGGCGGATACCTTCGCCTGGACGACATGAGCGAAGGTCAGCTGCTCCAGCCGTTTCCCGTGGGCGTGTGGAAGACCGTCGAGCTCGACTTCGCGTTCTCGGCCGACGCCGGCGCCGTCACCTCGTTCGTCAACGGCGTCCCGGCGGGCAGTGGCAAGCTCTCACCGACCTACTACCATGTGGACGCCTACCCGCGCGTCCTCGTGGGTCCGGGGCTCGCGCAGGGGCCCATGAACGAGTACCGGGTCAACGTGGACAACGTGGTCATCCGCGGAACCGGCATGTTCGGGAAGTGATGCCTCTCCAGCGCTGACCCGGGTATCATGCGCGCGTGCGCACCCCTTCGATCTCCCTCCTCGCGTTCCTTGGTCTCATTGCCTGTGACGGGGGGCCGTTGCCTCTGGAAGCAGAGGCTCACGTGGCGACCACGCCGGGCAACACCGACAAGGTGGAGCTGATCGTGAAGGCGGCGCCCGGCGTGGACATCACCGCAGGCGGCACCACCGAGAACACGGGCGAGAGCCCCAACCGCACGTTCTTGATTCCGAAGAGCAAGATGACCCTGGGAACGAACATGCTCGCGGTCAGCGCCATGCGCGCGAGCCTCGGAAGCAAGAGCATCGGCACCACCACGGCGAAGATCGAGCTCGGACCGAAGATGGTGCTGCACGTGCAGGGCGCGGATGGTGCGCCGAACGAGGGCACCTTCACCTGCCCCGGCGCGATGTGCGGCGCCACGTCCATCCCGTACGCGAAGTCCGGCAAGATGGTGCTCTCGGTGATGAGCGACATCAAGACGAAGCTCACCATCGAAGGCAAGAGCATGGAGCTCGCAGCGGGCGCGAAGACCCAGGTCGACGTGGATCTGGTCGCGAAGCTCGCCAGGACGCCGGTCACGCAGAACGAAGACGTTGTCTTCCCCCTCATGCTCGAAGGCGACGGCGCCAAGCTCACGGAGAACCTGATCCTTCGCGGCAACGGAATGACCGAGATCGCTGCGCGCGAATTCGCGAAGGCCGGGAGCGGCCCCGTCATGTTCGCCGGGGAGCCAGCCTCCACCAATCCGCCCGCAGCGATGGTCGTCGTTGGCGCACCGTTCGCGCCGCTCGTCGTCGTGGGCACCGCGAAGACGTTCGCCGACGTGGACCTCGTGGGGATCGGCACACAGACGGAGCGCAAGTTCCCCTGCCCCAACGGCACCATCCTCTACATCGATCTGGACGTGAAGGTGGTGAACCGGCGCACCGGCGCGAGCGTCGGCCAGAAGACGATCTCCGCGGACCGCACCAGCTGTCCGCCCATCCCCACGACCAACCCATTGAAGAGCACCGTGCGCGAAGACGACACTAAGAAGGTGCTCGCGGACACGTTCTTGAAGAAGTAAAGTCCGCGGCGCCATGCCCGACTTTTTCAGCCTCTCGCGACACCTGACCGAAGAAGAACGACAGATCCAGAAGACCGTGCGCAGCTTCGTGGATGCGCGCGTGCTGCCGGTGATCGCCGACCACTTCGAGGCCGGCACGTTCCCGACGGAGCTGATCCCGGAGATCGCGAGCCTCGGCCTACTTGGATGTAATCTACAAGGATATGGCTGCGCAGGCCTGTCCGAAGCGGGCTACGGCGTGGCCATGCAGGAGCTCGAGCGTGGCGACTCGGGCATCCGGAGCTTCGCGAGCGTGCAGGGCAGCCTGGTCATGTACCCGATCCATGCCTTCGGGTCGGAGGAGCAGAAGAACAAGTACCTGCCGGAGATGGCGAAGGGAAAGCTCGTCGGGTGCTTCGGTCTGACGGAGCCCGACGCCGGCTCGAACCCGAACGGGATGCTCACGGTCGCGAAGGAAGACGGCGACGGCTACGTGCTGAACGGCACGAAGCGCTGGATCACCAACGGCAACCTGGCGCACGTGGCGCTCGTCTGGGCGAAGCTCCACAACAAGGACGGCGAGGTGCGCGGCTTCCTCGTACCGACCGACACCAAGGGCTTCGAAGCGCGTCCCATTCACAAGAAGATGAGCCTCCGCGCAAGCGTGACAAGCGAGCTCATCATGGAGGACGTGCGCGTCAAGAAGGACGCGCTCCTTCCCGGCGTGCGCGGAATGAAGGGTCCGCTGTCGTGTCTCACGTCGGCGCGCTTCGGAATCGCGTGGGGCGTCATCGGCGCGGCCACGGCTTGCTACGACTCGGCGCTCGACTACGCAAAGCACCGCGTGCAGTTCGGTGGCAAGCCCATCGCGAGTCATCAGCTGGTGCAGGCGAAGTTCGCGGAGATGCTCACGCAGATCACCACCATGCAGCTGATGGCCACGGAGGTCACGCGCCTGAAGAACGAGAAGCAGCTGCGCCCGCAGCACGTGAGCATGATCAAGCGAAACAACGTGCGCGACGCGCTCGGGATCGCGCGTGTGTGTCGCGACATCCTCGGCGGCAACGGCATCACGCTCGAGTACCCGATCATGCGGCACCTCATGAACCTGGAGACGGTCTACACGTACGAGGGCACGCACGACGTGCACACGCTCATCCTCGGACAGGACGCGACGGGCATCTCCGCGTTCGAGTGACCGTGAGAGCCGCGCTCGTTTTCTTCTGCTTGATGCTCGCGGTCATGGCTCCTTCACGGGCACATGCAACAGCGGGATGGCCGCTGCCTCCTCCGGTCCTTGCGCGGCTCACGAACGGCCTACGTGTGATTGTCCAGGAGGATCACCGTCTGCCCGTGGTGGGGATGCATCTGCGGTACGACGTGGGCACGCGCGACGCATCCGAGGCCCTCGCGATCGTGACGGCGCGCATGATGCTCCGCAAGACCGCGCACGTCGGCGTCGGTGAGTACGACCGTCTCCTTGCGGCCGCCGGCGCGCGGAACGTCGACTGGAACGTGACGCTCGATGCCACGAACTTCGCCGTGACGCTGCCGACCTCTCATCACGCGCTCGCGCTCTGGCTCTGGAGCGACCAGATGGGATTCTTCGCCGACGATCAGGGCGCCTTCGAACAGGCCTTCGCGCTCAGCGCCGAGGAGCGCACGCGCAAAGTACAAGGCCAGGCCATGGGACTGGGCGAAGATCTGGCGCGGCATGAGCTGTATCCCGCGGGCCACCCCTACCGCGTGCCCGTCGGCGTGAGGGACTCCGCCGCCATCCGCACGGCCGCCGAGATTCGTCAGTTGCATGACACGCTCTACGTTCCCAGCAACGCGACGCTCGTTCTCGTCGGTGACGTGAGCGCCAGCGCGGCGGTCGCAGAGGTCGAGCACTACTTTGGTTCGCTCTCGAGCGGTCAGCACAAGGCTCTCCCGAAGCCCCCTCCGTTGCCGGCAACACGGGTGCGGCTCGACATGGCGGCGAACATCGAGCACGAGATGGTGGTCGTTCAATGGCTGGCGCCTCCCGAGCCAGTGGCGGAGCGCACGTTGCAAACACTCGCGGAGGTGCTCGGCGGGACGCGCGCGCGCATTCTCGAGTGGGAGCTCGCCGATCGACGCGGCCTTGTGACCTGGGCACGATCATTCTACGTGCCGCGAGCGCTTGGGTCCGCGTTTCGAATCGAGCTGCGCGTCGCGCCCGGGCACACGCCTCGGGAGGCGGCGGACGCGCTGTTCGAATTCCTCACGCACGCCAGCCCGGCCACGTTCAACGAACAGGTGATCGCGACTGCACGAACGGACGTCGCAAGAGATCGGCGGGAGCTCGAGGAGACTTGCGTGGGCCGCGCGCGCAGCCTGGCGAAAGGCACCGCGGCGCTGCAGGGGCCGGACCTCACGGCGGCGGACCTCTCGCGGTCTCTGCAAGAAGACGTGTTTTCGCACGCGAGCGTCACGCTGCTCTGGAGCCGCGTGTCGGGAGCGCCCGTGGCGGGTGAGGTGCGCGCGCGCACGGAGCTTCCGTGATGCGTGTCCTCACGGCCGCTGCGTTGCTTGCGATCGCGGGGTGCGGTGCCGCTCCGTCGCAGGACGTGATGTCCGTGCCGACCGTACCCACGGCAGCGCCCACCGTTCCTGCGTTTCGCTTGACGCCGCCTGCGCCCATCGCCACGCCAGAATTCAGTGCGCCACGCGTTCGTGCCTTCGACCTGCCGAACGGCGTTCGCGTGAGAAGCCTGCACCGCGAGGGCCCCCTCTGTTCGCTTCGCATGCGCCTGGTCACCGAGGTGATCGACAAGGCGGCGACGCTTGCGATCATGGCGCCGGAGCTGAAGGCAGGGACCAAGGCTCATCCCGGAGGTGGGTTCACGCAAGCGATGAACGCGCTCGGCGTTCAGCTGGACGTCTTCGGTTCCTCGGAGTCAGTCGACTTGCTGTCGACGTTCCCTCCGGAGGCGATGGAGGCGATGCTCGGGCTCATGGCAGAGGCCCTGCTCACGCCCACGTTTCCGAGGCCGAGCTTCGACGCTCAGCGCGCTTACAAGGCCTCTTACTCGGACGCGACGTGGAAGCTACCTGCGAACCTCGCGGAGCCTGCTCTCGAACGCGCTCTGTTCGGCGCGGACCACATCTACGGTCATCTCACTCCGGATGCGAGTCAGCTCCGCGCTGTCGTCTACGAGGACATGGTCGCGACGCACGCCGCGGTGCTCGATCCGAGCCGCATCATCGTCGCTGCCGGTGGAACGTGCAACGAGGTGGCGTTGCGACCGGCGGTGGAGAAGGCCTTCGGCGCGATGGTACGCGCGCCGACACGCCCAGCGCCTGTCGTCGCCCCCGCCGTCCCTACGAGGCGCCTCGTCGTCGTCGACTCGCCGGGAGCGCTCGAGGTGGAGATCGTTCTTGGCGTCTTGGGCCCGACTTGCATGAGCACCGACTGGTACACGGAGCTGGTCGTCAATCAGGTCATGCGCCAGCGGGCAACCGACCGGATCCAGCACGCGCTGGGCCTCACGGACAACCTGTGGGTCACGGGGCTGGGGTACAGCGCCGCCGGCGGTACTGTCATTCGCGCGAGCGTTCGCAGGGAGAAGCTTCCCAGCCTGCTCGCAGAGGTGGAGTCGCTCCTCGCGTACGCCTCACACGCCGACGAGTCTGCGGTGGCCGACGCGCGCTCGCGCATCCTCCTCCAGGACGCGGGCGCTTTCGAACGCGCGCGCGACATCACCGCGGGCCTCGCCGGACTCGCGCAGTACGGTCCGGACGGCGAGGGCTTCGTACGCTTCCGGACCGAGGTGCACGACACCACCGTCGCAAGGGTCGCTGCATATGGCAAAACGTACCTCGCGCAGTCGAAGCCCGTCGCCGTGGTGGTCGGGGACGTCGGAGCCATGCGGGCCGACCTCCCGTCGCTGGGCTGGGAGCATGTCGAGCAGCGCGACGCGTCCGGCGCGCTCGTGACGACGTTCAGATAGTCGCGGCACGGAAGACACCGCGGGCCAGTCGACGCGCGCTCGCACCATGTCGCCGGATCGTCGGCTGTCCATCGTCGCGCGTGTTTACCTGGATTTTTCCGGCGTTTGCGTGAGGTGAAGCCACCACCGGTTCCGGCGCGGAGGTTGCACGGCGGCATGGGCCGATGCGACGTGCTGCTCCATCACTGACCCGTTCGTGGTGCTTTGCGCCGCTTTCGATCATCGCGCTCGGTGGCGCGGCAACGCTCGGTGCATGCTCCGGTGGCGACGATCCCGCGCCGTCGAGCAGCACGTCGACCTCCACGGGTGGGACGAACGGTGGGCCGACGGGCGCCTCCGATTCCGGCACGAGCTACCCTCCCCTTCCGCCGTACACGGTGGACGACTCGCCTTTGCCGTCGGACTACTCGATCTTCGATCACGCGAAGGAGTGTCACGATCGCTTCAAGGTCGAGGTCCCGACCTTCGACTGCGACGGCCCCGATTCGAGCCGGATCAAGATCGAGGTCAACGGCGCCGAGGTGACGGACGCGGTGCCGTCGAAGTGCGACAAGCCGAGCCTCGCGGGGACGACGTTCGCGTGCGTTCCCGGCGCCCGCATCACGAAGACGGAGACCACGAATGTCTACGGCCACGCGATCGCAACCGTGATCGCATGCAGGCGCTCTGCGTTCTCGTCGCTCGACAGCGGCAAGTTCGACAACATCGCCGTACTCCAGTCGGACCTCACGAACGGCGAATCGTGCTGGTACCAGATCCGGAAGAGCGCGAGCTTCTCGGGTCGCAGCATTCCCGCGCCGTACAAGGTCGGACGCGAGAAGGGCGACGCCGAGGACCAGAAGGCGGCCTCTGTCTACACGTCGCCGGTCACGCTCACGACGGATCACACTGAGTGCGTGCGCTGCCACGACAGCCAGGTCTGGCTCAGCACGCCGTGGATCGGCGTCGCGAACCAGCTGCCATCCGCGACCGGCAAGGTCCACGAGATCCCGCGCCCGCAGGGGCAGCCCACGTTCATCGGCAGGGCGTACAGGACGTGGAACCTCTCCGAGCATCGCCCGGCGCAGATCAAGATCGACGCGGCTGCATTCGACGTGGCGTCGCCGCCGACTGCATCACAAGCGGCCGCGATTCATTCCGGAAAGATCGCGCCGACGGACGCGTGCACGCAGTGTCATTCGATCGGCCACTATGCAGCGGCGAGCGGTGGCCAGGGCTCCTGCAATCACTTCGCGCGGTACTGGATGTCCGAGAAGCCGTCGAGCTTTGGCAGCACGGTGCTCGGCTCGAAGCTCAGTACCTCCGGCAATGCGTTTCCGCACAACGCGTGGATGCCGCCGACAGCGGCCGCGACCTTCACGAGCGACACCGACTACCGCGCGTTCTACGTGCGTGCATTCGCGGCCCTCCAGACCTGCTGCGACGATCCCTCGCAGTTGGGCTGCAGCCAGTAGGCGCAGGCAAACGCACCCGCTATCCTGGGGCCATGCGGTCGTCGCTCCGCGATTTCGTCACCGTCACCATCGTCACCATGCTCGTGTCCGGCTGCAACTCGCCGGAGCAGATCGAAGCGAACCGGGACGCGTGCCTCGACCGCGCGGAGAAGGCCTACGCGGCCGTGATGGAGCGCGAGAACGTCACGCATCTGCCTGGCGACATCATCGACCCGCGAGCCATGACCCGCGTGATGGCGGCGGACGCCAATCGAACGAGCGCGCGCCTGGGCTGCAAAAACGTGTACGATGCATGCAACTCATCCCCGTACGGCGTCTCCTGCAACCTGCCTTTTTAGCTAGCTAGCTACTGCATCCGCGAGAGGAGCGCCGAGACGTCGATGTCCTGCGGGGTGGCCGGTCCGAAGCCGATCGGCGTGTCCGTGCCGGCAGCGGGCCGATCGATCACGTTTCGCATGGTGCGCTCGTTCGCGAAGCGTTGCATGTGGTCCGCATCCTTCGCATTGCAGGCGGCCTGCTCGCTGGGCGTGCCGGGGTACGCGCCCCATCGCATCTCCACGCACGCATAGGGATCGAACGACAGGTCGTAGATGCGCTTCTCCACGTCTGCGAGCGTGAGCGACACGGATGCCCCGCCCGAGCCCGTGTAGTCGAACCCGCACGAAGCAAGGCTCTGCGACCACACGCTCTTGTACCGGGCGACGAGCGTCTGCGATGTGCCGTCCCACGCCACCGACGGATCCTTGCTCTTCACCGCCGCGACGGACGTGGTCACGTACTGCGCGATGTTGCGGAAGCTCGCGCGGAGCTTCACGTCGCGGCCCGGCGTGGAGAACGCCTCCCAGTCACCGTCGGCGCCGTAGATGTTCGGAGGCATGTCCCCGATCGCGCCGCTCGAGAGATGAACGCCAGCATCGACGGCGGCGACACGAGACTTCGCGTCCACGCAGAGCTGGTCGACCATCTGTCCGAATTTCACGTCGGGCTTCACGGCCTGACCGCCGGAGAGCTGTGAGCGGACCCACTCGTAGTACCCGCTGCCGTGGCCGTACTGCGTGGTCCCGTAGTCTGCGAGCTGCGCGTTGGGCGTGTACCCCGCGCCGCCGGAGGTGATGGGACGGAGGTTCTTGAAGCCGCCACCGGTGGCCGCGCTGCCCATGCCGAGCCGGCTGTCGAACAGCGTGTTCGTGAGCGAGTTGTCCGGATGGCTGTCGATGAACCGCACGGTGCCGTCCGCCTCCACGCGATACACGAGGAGCACGTGCCCGTTGGGGTCGTAGTAGATGGTGCCCGGGCGCACGGTGCCGGGGCGAATGTCGATCGGATACGTGTCGATGTCCTCGACGTCCGGCGCCATTCGATAGAAGCCCGAATGGTAGAGCGACGTGATGCGCGTCATCAGCGAGCCCAGCGTGGAAGCCGTCTTCGCGGTATTCCACGCGATCGGATGATTGCCCTTCGTGTAGCGGTAGTCGGGGGCCGCGCCCGCGTCGGGATTGAAGCTCGCGGGTGCGTCGCCGACGACCTCGCTCACGTAGCGAAACGGGCGGCCCGTCTTCATCGCGAAGTATGCGCGCAGCTCCATCGGAAGCTTGGAGCAGTCCGCGAAGAGATTCAGATCGGGGTCACCGTCTGCCTTGTACGTGTTGACCGTCTTGTCGTTGATGCATTGGTTCAGCGTGGTGCAGCGGCCTGCTGCGCGCGCCTCGCCGATGGCGCCGATGAACGACGACCACTCTCGGTCCGCCGCGGCGTCCCATGGCTTGTTGCCCATGCTGAGATTGCTCTCGTTCGCGGTGTCGGTGGAGGACACGTCCTCCGTGCACGCGGGCGTGGCGAGGAGAGCGCAGGCGAACAGGGTCGGGCCGAGCAGCCGGAAAGTTTGGCGGAGCATGTCGGAGCATCTCCGCAATTTACATACCATGTAGGCGCAGGCTCTTTTCCCGGCATTTCCAGCGGTTGGCGAGGGTCCAGTGGTGTCACCGGCGTGAGAAAATCTGGATCCTCGCGAGACCGCTGCTATGCGGTCGGAGACGGGCGGGTGTACTCGGCCGCGATCGCGCGGGCAGCCTCGGGCATCGGGATCGCATGCGGCGTGTACCAGGGCAGGTACGTCTTCAGGATCTTCGGGAGCAGGCTGCGCAGCGCGAGCCACACGATCGGCCGAACGCGAGCCCACTTCCTTCCGACTCCGCCCCACTTCTCGCGGAACGCCACGGGGTCTGCGGTCTCCATCGCACGCGCCACGCGAAGCACGAATCGATTGAGGTGCCACTGCGCATAGAGCCCGACGAAGAGGCGGTAGAAGTATCCGCGCGCCACGTGCTGGTAGACGTCGAACGCGACGCAGCGATGTTCGAGCTCCTCGACGAGATGCCAGCGGAACAGATCCCGTGCCGGCGGGCTCATGCGATCGAGGAGGTGGTGCTCGAACGTGAAGCGGGCCATCGCCATCGTGAAGGCCTCGAAGCCCTCCGCGTAGGCGAGGTTGAAGCGCAACGAGCGCGTGTCCGTGAGCCGCCGGTAGTCGCTCGCGAGCTCCGCCTCCAGCTCCGCGAGCCGCGAGAACCCTTGCAGACGGATGTGCTGGTTGAACCGGATGTGCTGTCGGTAGTGCTGACCCTCTTGCGCGTTGAACGCAGCGAGATCGCGCAAGAGCTCCGGATCCGAAACGAGCGGCTTCGCCGCCTGCATGGAGCGAATGAGGTACGGCTCCAGATACGGCAGGAGCAAGCTCAGTCCGACGTTCGTGTACGACTCCTCCGGGCAGCCTTCGATGAGGACCGGGTCGAGGTCATCGGGAAACGCGAAGTCGGGCCGGCGGACCGTGATCTCCTGTCGCGCTTCCTCCCCCATGTTCAGGCCTTTTCGCGCTTCGAACGGACGAGCGCTTTGTCTTCGAGGAGCTTCGTGTAGCCATCCCACGTCGCCTTCTCCTCGGCGCTGGGCTTCCACAGCGTGAAGTGACAGGTCTTCGCGCCCGCCGGAATGGTGGAGTCGAAGCGCACCTCGAAGCCGTGCTCACTCGCGCGCTCACGCGCCGCCTCGATCATGCCTTCCACGAAGTAGCGCTGCACACGGCAGTCGAACGCTCCATAGTGGTCCTGGTGCGGGCACCAGATGATGTCGAAGCTCGCCTGCTCCGCGCCTTCGATGCGCGCGTCCTCCAGCGACGCATAGACGATGCGATTGATGACCGTCGCGTAGAACGAGGAGAACTCGGCGGAGGTGAGCCCCTCGGGGATGGTGGTTCCCGCGAGGACCTGCCTGCCGATGTCGAGCCCGATGTTGCGCAGCGCGCGATGCACCATCGCCTGCCCCTTCTCGCCGAACTCCGCCTCCGCGGTCTTCAAGATCTCGAGGACCGCCATCGCCTGCATCGTGCCCCACTGCCAGAGCGTGGCGGGGTCGAAGTCGGTCTTTGCGAGCACCTCGTCCTTCAATCGCGCGAGGCCCTTGGCATACGGCTGGTTGAAGCGGAACTCCTTCCAGCGCGGCTCGTCTCGATGCTCCCAGTGTGCCATCGGCAAATCGTACCCGACGAACCAACGTCGAGGTCAGTTCACGATATAGATCGCAAATCGACGGGAGCACGCGGTTCACGCGACTGCATGGAACGCTCTCCCACGCCTCGATGAACGCCGACCTCGTCCTCCGCGCGTCGGCGGATCAGGCGGAGCTCTCGAACGATCGCATTCCAGCGGCGACCGCGAACGTGGTCTGCGCGTCCGAGCCGCAGTGCACGACTGTGGGTGGCATCGGCGTCGGTGGGTGCAGGGCTTCGACGAAGGGACCGTCGCCATCAGCGCTGTTCGCGGGCCTCGCGGCCGTCGCGGGCCTCGTGCTCGTGCGACTCGTCAGCCGTCGACGGGACCGCTGACCACCTGCGGGAAGGTCCGCGCGGGGTCGTCGTAGTACCCGAGCATGGGCATCAACCTCACCTCGAAGGCACGCGCTGTCGTCACGCTCGCCATCCTCGCGTGCATCACGGCGCTCTCCACTGGCTGCACCGTGACGTTCCCGGAGCAGGGGCGAATGACGGTGTCCACGTCGCGCGGGGAGCAGTCGCCGTCAGCGCTGTCGTACGACGACCATCCCTGGCACCGCTAGCCAGGAGCCGCGACGTCTCTGGCGCGTGACAGTCATCCGTGCGGTGGTCGCGGCCCGATCCTCCGTACAGTTCCAGGAGAGTTTTCCCTACAAACGCGCCATCCCCAGATTTCAAGCACTTGCCGATGTACGGCGCCCTGGGGAAGTTGGCAACGGTCTTGCGAGTATGACGGACAGGAGGTCACACCATGAAAACCCTTACCTCGATTGCTTATCTCGTTGGTGCTTTGGTGGTGGTGGGCTGCAGCGGCGGTGACTCTTCATCGCAGCCGCCCCCGGGTGATCCCGCGCAGACGCTCGCGCCTCTGAAGGCTGCAGCGGCGCAGGCTGTCGTCGACGCCATCGCGCTCCGTCATGAGCTGCAGGCCGTCTCGAACGGCGACCCCACGATCGTCGCGCCCGGCCACCGGCTGGTGAAGATCGCCAAGATCCAGGCCCGCGCCGTCGCGCACATGGAAGACCTGATGAACCAGGCGATCAGCGATCGCAACGGCACCGGTAGCGTCAGCACCCAGAACACCGGCGGCGGAAGCGGTGGTAGCGGCGGCAGCGGCGGAAGCGGTAGCGGCGGAAGCGGAAGCGGCGGCGACCCCAGCACTGGCAATGCCGAGACTGGCGACGGCGACGTTGACGGCATGAACGGCGACATGGGCAACATGGACGACGAGCTGGGCAACAAGGACGACGACCTGAACGAAACGGATCCCAACACTCCGGACGAAATGAATCCGGACAACACGGATGAGGATCCCGATCCGAACAGCAGCGCGAAGGACGACCCCAGCAAGACCGACCCGTCCAAGAGCGGCAGCGCAGGCAAGCCGAGCGGCGGCAGCGGTGGCAGCAAGGGCGGCGGCAGCGGCGGCGGCAAGCCCAGCGGCGGCGGCAGCGGCGGCGGCAAGCCCAGCGGTGGTGCGAGCAAGCCCAGCGGCTCCTCCAGCTCGGGCTCGGCTCTCCAGTCGCTCCTCGAGAAGCTCCTGAAGATGCTCGAGAAGGGCTCGACCTCGCCGGGCTCCGCGGCCGGCAAGGCCCCGTCTGCGGGCGCGGCGTCGAAGAAGGTCCAGGCGGATCTCACGCAGCTCTACAAGCTGCTGAACGATCCCGCGTTCAAGAAGTGGCAGAAGTTCGGCCAGTAGCCCCCGCCAAGACCCCTGCAACGTTCGAAGCCAGCGGGCAAGTCTCGCTGGCTTCGCCGTTTTTTCTATCCCAGGAACGTGCGATCCAGAGCGCCCGCGCCACGCAGCGCCTCGAAGAGGACGATGCCGACCGCGTTCGCGAGGTTCAGCGACCGTACCGCGCCGAGCGTGGGGATCGCCGCGAGGGAATCCTTGTATTGTGCAAGCAACTCGTCCGGCAGGCCCACGCTCTCCTTCCCGAAGACCAGCGCATCACCGGGGGCGAGGCCGCACGAGAGGTAGCTTCGCTCGGTCACCGCGCTGAAGAGGTGCAAGCGCCCGCCCGGGGAGGCCTGCTCGAACGCATGAACGAAATGCGGAAAATCCACGTGCTGCCGGACATCCACCAGGTGCCAGTAGTCCACCCCGGCACGGCGCACGGCGTGCTCGTCGATGCGGAAACCAAGCCGCCCGACGAGATGGAGCGGCGACCCGGTGGCCGCGCAAAGTCGGGCCACGTTGCCCGTGTTGGGCGGTATTTCAGGCTCCACCAGCACGACGTGGAACGGTTTGCCGAGCGGCGCGGCGCGAAGGCGGGGGGTGTCATTGGTCGTTCGCGGCACGGGTTCTCCCTGGGACCCCGCCTTCTTCACACGCAGTGCCGATTCGGCGCAAGGCACAGGAGTGGCTTGACGCCAAACCCAGCCTCCTCGTAGCCTCGCCCAGACACGCGTCTTGCTCGGCTCGCCCTTTGCCCGAGCACCCCGCGCGCCTGGAGATCTCGCCCTTTGCGCACGCCTCGCCTACTCGCCTCCACCGTGCTTCTCGGCTCCTTGCTCAGTGGCTTGCTCGGCGTCCGACAAGCCCATGCGAGCGGTGGCATGGATCCCACGCCCGAACGCCTCGTGCTCCAGCCCCCGAACCTGCCAGCTGGCACCAGCTGTCAGGGGATCGCGCTGAACCCCGAGCTCGCCGTGAAGGCCGGGCTCAAGCCCAACGATCTCGCGTGCCGACCAGCCAACCTGTCGTTCCGGAACATGGTCTCGGAGATGGGCTTCGCCATCGCGCCGAACTCGTTCTACCCGGCGCGCACCACCGGCGTCGGCGGCTTCGCCCTCAGCTTCGAGGCGAGCTACGCGAAGATCAACGCTGACCAGGCAGTCAAGGAGGCCGACGGCACGTCGGTGCAGTACTGGCACCAGGGAACCCGCGGCTCGATCGACCCGAACAAGAACCAGTTCTCCACGGTCAACAACAGCCCGGACGGGCTCCTGCAGATCTACTCGCTCAAGGCGCGCAAGGGTCTGCCGCTCGGCTTCGAGCTCGCCGCGTCGCTCGGCTACATCGGCAACACGAGCATGTGGGTCGGCGGCGGCGACATCAACTGGTCCTTGCTCGAAGGCTTCCGCAAGGGTGCGCCCGGCATCATCCCGGACGTATCCGTCGGCGGTGGGGTTCGCACGCTCACCGGCAACTCGAAGTACCTGCTCACCACCGCTGCCTTCGACGTCAAGATTTCCAAGCCAATCCCCATCGCGGACAGCGCGCAGCTCACGCCGCATATCGGCTACCAGCGCCTCTTCATCTTCGGTGACTCCAACATCATCGACGCAACGCCGAACGTCGACGCGCTCTCGCAGTGCGGCTACCAGGGCGCAGACCCGGTGAAGGGCACGCCCGTCTGCAACAACAAGCTCTCGACGGGCGCGGACAACAACGGCGACTTCAACAACAACTTCACCTTCCAGAAGGTGCGCATCCACCGCCACCGCGGCATGGTGGGCTTGAACTACCGCTACGAGGCGATCTACCTCGGCTCCCAGTTCATCATCGACCTCACGGACCCCGCGGACGAGAACCCCGGCATCGTGGGCGCGCGCCAGTGGATCCTGAACCTCGAAGCAGGCGCCTTCTTCTGAATCGTTCTGCCCGCGCAGTCTCGAGCGTGAGCGAGCGCGTGACCATGCTCGTGACCACGCTCGTGACCGGCCTCGTGACCATGCTCGCGACAGCGTGCGTTGCAGCCGCGTGCGCAGGGAAGCCCGACAGCGTCGTGGGTACGTCGGACCCGCGCGTGGCACCGAAGACGCCGGACGCCGGCGTGGATGCGGGTGCCCCCGTGAGCCCGGAGCTCGCGAGCTACAAGACCACCATGAAGAAGCTCACGCAGGCGCGCGTCCCGTCCGTCGGGCATGCATCGGGGCGCTGGGATATAGATGTATGGTGCAACGAATCCGGATGCGATGCGCTGCAGAACGGTGCGCCCGCTAAAGAAGGCGCCACGTTCGCGGTGGAGCACACCGAGCGCGCAGCGACGCCCATCCCCGGTCCCACGTACTTCATGGAAAAGAAGGCCGCCGGCTACGCCCCGACGCACGGTGATTTCCGTTACGTCGTCGTGGGCGCGCGCGGCGGCCTGGTGTTCGACGGGCCCGGCACCATGTGCGCCGACTGTCACGACGAGGCGCCAAGAGAGCGCCTCTTCCCGGTGGGTGTCGTGAACGCGAAGCCCGCTTCGCCGTAGCGACTACTTCGCTGACGACTTCGGCGCCGTCATGGGCGCGGCGCTGCCGGAAGGTGCGCCGCTAGCCATCGGCTTTGCGCCGGGCGCCGGCATCGCGCCGACCGCTACGAGCATCTCCAGGCTGTTCAGGTACGTGCGCGCGTTGGCGACCTTGCCGTCCTTCATCTGCCAGACGTCGACGAAGTGGATGGTGACCGGTTTGTTCGTCGCCTTGAGCGGGCCGAACGCGCCCTTGTGCGTGCCGTTGAAGACGCCCTCGGAGATGACCCAGCCGTCCGCGACGACCTGCGTGTCGTTCTTCTGCTTCGCGTCGGGGAACGCGGTGAGCAATCCGGTCATCCAGTCCTTGTTGGCCTTCTTGCCCTTCATGGTCGCCGGGCTGCTGAAGTCGTCGAACGTGGTGTCGTCGCTGTAGAACGCCATGACACTGTCGATCTTGCCGGTGTCCATCGCCGCGTAGATCTCGTTGACCTTGCCGAGCAGTGCTGCGTCGTCCTTCGCGACGTGGTTCTCAGCGGCGGCCGGAAGCTTCGCGACGGGGCGGAACGTTCCATCCTTCGCCTTCGCGTCGAGCTGCGAGGAGATGGTCGGCGCGTCGAAGTAGCGGTGCTCTTCCTTGATGAGGCCGTCGTCGTTGTACGTCACGACGCTGACGCCGTTGATGCCCATGGGACGGCCGGTCGCCTTCTGGCCCATCCACTCGCCGGTGTTGGTGCCGGTGATGGCCCACTCGAGGACCTGAGTATTCCCCTTCGTGACGATGTTCGAGTACGCGGCCTTGAAGTCCGGGAAGCCCGCGAACGCCATCTGCGCATCCGTCGTGATCCCATCGGTGCCCTTCGCGTCCGGCATACCCGGGATCTTGAGCACGCCATCGGTCGCGAACAGAGCAGCGACCTTCTTCACGTCGTGACTATTCCACGCCTCGATCGAGGCCTTGTTCGCCTTCGTCTGGAGCTCCGTCATCGTGAGCTTCGGCACAACGGGCGCGGCGCTCGCGCTCGCGGCAATCGTGGCGGCGTTGGCGCTCACGGATGCGGACGGTGCGGGCGAGGACGGCTTGTCGTCGCAGGCAGCAAGGGATGCGAGGACGAACGGCACGAGGACGAGGTGTTTACGCACGATGCTTCTCCGGTTGCTGCGGGGGTCGCGCGACCAGGAGAGCCGTGCCCCCCGCTTGGCAGGACCGGAGTACACCAACACCCGGCAGAGCTCAATGCGCGATATCGCCCTTTGACGAGACGCTACTTGAACGCGGCGGGGAGTGGCGAAAACGCCCCACTCGTATCGGCCTTGAGCGACGCGAGCCCAGACGTGGTTCGCACGAGGACCACCGCGAAGCGCGCAGCAGGCATCGCGGAGACGTCCAGCGCGGTGGGCGCGCCCGTCTGCTTGTCGACCTCGGCGGAGAGGATCACGTCCTTCGCGGTCGCGAGCTCTGCGACGGTACCCATGCGCGCGCGCACGCCGCCAGCACCGGACGCCCAGACGAGGAGCAACTTGTCGTCGATCGCGACGGCCGCGGAGGCCTCCTTCGTCATCGGGAGCGCGCCCGGATCACCGTGCACGAGCTCGGAGAGGCTGATGTGGCCAAGGACATCGCACGCGCCCGGCTTGCACCGCGCGACGTCGATCATGGGGTGGTCCGGCCCGGAGCCATCCTGGTGTGTGACCCTGACGAGCATCGCTTCGCCGTTTCGACACGTGAACGTGCCGCCGCGAACCGCGGGCGGGATCGCAGCCGGCGCGCCCCATTTTCCCTGCGCAAACACGCTGACGTAGTCTGCCTTCACGGCGTGGACGCGCACTGCGGTCGTGTCACCCGCGCGGCACGCGGTGAAGCGCGGGGTCTTGTCGCCGGCGACAAGCGTCGCGTCAGAGATCTCGCCAACGTCGACCTGCGGCGCAGCCGGCGCGGAGAGCGCCTGGATCGTGAGGTGTGAGGGCGATGTTGTCTTTGCGCCCGAGAGCCAGACGAGAGAATCGAACGCGAGCGTCGCGTCGTTCAGATTGTCGATCATCGTGCCCGACACCTGTGCAACGTCGAGCGCAGCACCGCCCGTTGTCTGCTCGACCAGCGAGAGGCTCTTCGCCCCGCCGCGCCGGATGAGCAAGCGCGCCTTCTTCGCATCCACGAACGATGCGCCGTACGTGGTGACGTCCTTCATCGCGAGCTTGCCGTCGCTCCCGAAGACGCCGGTGTCGCCGCGATCTCCTGCGAAGACATACGGCGGCACCGAAGGCTCGCTTGCGCCAAGAAGGCGCAGTCCGCTCTGCGCGGTGACGTCGCTGCCGAGCCGCGTGCATCCGAGGCCGGTGTCCGCTTCGCTCGCAGTGCACACGCAGGGTCCGCTCGGGATGGAGCGATCATCGACGAGGAAGCGCACCACGTTGCTGGTCGCAGGCTGCGTGAAGATTGTGGTGGTCGTGAGATGTTCGGCGCCGAGCATGCGCTTGCTGGCTTCGAATCCGGGGAGCGCGACCTCCACCGGCTTCGGTGTCGTCGGGTCCGCTTCACCCGGCGGGTCCTTGAGGCCCGATGCCGCAGCAGCAGTCCATGTGTCGGTGACGGCCTTCGAGAAATCCGTGGAGCCGCTCCGCTGGGCAGCGAGCGCCGTGGCGAGCGCGGTGGCGGCGGCGGAGAGCTCCTTGCCATGCTCCGCGCCGATGCCATGTGCCTGCACGGCTGCGGCTTGCGGCGCACACGAGGCGGGCCACGTGTCGGTGCCCTTCTTCGGGCGCGTCGTGGGATCGGTGCCCACCGAGGCGAGCTCGAGGGCTCGCACCCTGTCTGCTGGCAGCTCCCCGGCCTTCAGCGGCCCACCGAGCATGCACGACTGAAGCCCGGCCCAGTCCTTGTGGAGGAGCCCGATATCGTTCGCGCCGAGGGCATAAACGCCGCCCGCGACGATGCCACCGATGAGGATCACTCCGAAGAGCGACCCCAGAACCACCCTCTTCCAGCGCCGCCCCCCGCTGAGGTTCGTCATCAGGAATCGGGTCGAGAACTGCCTGAACCGTGTCTGCTCGCCCATAGGGGATCCTGACTCTCGTTGCGCGAAACTGCGTAGTGGAACGACCTTCGACTATACTTGAGTGAATTGGACCGGGAAAATATCCAGGGCCATCTCCGGCCGGGCACCCGCCTAGATTCGCGTTATGAGCTGCTCACGCCTTGGGCGAAGGGCGGCATGGCGCAGGTATGGCTTGCGCGCGTGTCGGGAAAGCACGGTTTCACGAAGCTTTTTGCCGTGAAGACGATGCTCCCGGAGCGCGCGGACGAGGAGGACTTCCGCGTCATGTTCCTCGACGAGGCACGTATCGCCTCGCAGATCCGCCACGTCAACGTGGCCACGATCGAGGACCTGGGCGAAGACAACGGCGTGATGTTCATGGTCTTCGAGTGGATCCAGGGGGACTCGCTCGACCAGATCGTGCGCGCGGCGAAGGCGGCGGGGCATCCGCTGCCCATCGATGTGATCCTCTCCGTCGCTGCGCAGACCGCGCGCGGCCTGCACGCGGCCCACGAGCTGCGCGACGAGTCGGGCCAGCGACTCAACGTCGTTCATCGTGACGTGTCGCCGCAGAACATCCTGGTGAGCGAGACCGGCGTCGCGAAGATCATCGACTTCGGAGTGGCGAAGGCGAAGAACCGTCTCGCGCAGGCCACGATGACGGGGCTCGTGAAGGGCAAGCTCGAGTACATGGCGCCGGAGCAGGCGATGTCGATGCCGTTCGATCGGCGCGCGGACATCTTCGCCGTGGGTGCCGTCGTCTACACTGCGCTCACGGGGCGACTGGTCTTCGACGCACCCAACGATGCAGCGATGCTCTTCAAGATCAGCTCCGGTGATCCGCCTCCGCGCGCGACGGAGCTTCCGCCGCGGGTCGCCGACGTGCTCGAGCGCGCGCTGCAGCCAGATCCGGAGAAGCGCTTCCAGACCGCGCAGGAGCTGGAACGCGCGCTGGAGGCGAGCATGTCGCGGTCCATGTCGTTCGATGAGGTGACCGCCGCGACGCAGGCGTTCATGCAGACGACCTCGAACGAGCGACGCGCGCGCATCCGCGCTGCGATCGACGAAGCGAACGAGCGCGACGCTGTGGCGACGCCGGGCGGACCAGTCCGCAGACCCATGGCGTCGATCCCGCCGGAGGGAGTTCCGATCTCCACTGCGCATCCCGGGCTGCCCGAGCAGAGGGAGCAACACGTCCCGCGCGCCGCTCCGAAGGTCGTGTGGCCTGGTTGGCTCTTGCCTGCGATGCTGGCGGTGACGGTGCTGCTCGTGCTCGTGTGGGGGCGCGTGTTCATGCTCTCGTGGCAGATGCGCCACGGCACGGGGGGCGGATGAGTGGCCGGAAGCCGACACCGCCGAAGGTGCCCGAGGATCCCGATCAGACGATCGCGGAGCCCCCGCGTGATTTTACCGACGAGATCTTCCAGCAGCTGACCGGAGGGACCGGGGCCGCGGGCCTGCCTTCCGTGGAGCGCGACCAGGGTACGCTTCCGATGCCCCAGCGCCCCGCAGCGGGGAACCCACCACCCGCGTTCGCCCCGCCAGCGTTCGGGCCGGAACGAACGGGCGCTGCGCCCCCCAGCGGTCCGCAGTTGTACGTGCCTGCTCCTCACAGCGCGCCTGCACCCATGGCCCCGCCGCAGAGCCAGAAGCCCGACGTGCGGGTGCGCGCGCCGCTGTGGGCGCTCAGTTACCTGGGGTTTGCGCTGCTCGCGATCGCGTTCGGTCTGTTCGTGCTCTTCATGCAGTCACGGGTCGCGGGTCATTTCTGAACCGTCAGAGGGTGACGCTCGCGCGAGGATCGTCCTTCTGATGTTCGGCGAGCTGCTCGACAAGCTTCGCGACGGCCGCGGTGCTCGCGGTGGGCGCCTGCACCATCACGTGCACCAGCAGATCGCCGGTCGCGCCTGACTCGGCCACGATGCCTTTGTGTCGCACGCGCAGCACGTCTCCGGTCTGACTGGACGGTGGGATCTTGAGCCGGACATTGCCCTCTGCGGTGGGCAGGAGCACCTTCGCGCCGAAGTAAGCCTCGCGCAGCGTGACAGGCAAACGCAGGTGCAGATCGTTCCCTTCTCTGTGGAAGTGAGGGTGCGGCCTGACCTTGATCTTGAGGAACAGATCCCCGTTCGGACCATCACCCACGGATGCGGCGCCTTCGTTCGGGACGCGAATGCGGCTTCCATCCTGCACGCCCCGAGGAATGATCACCTTGAGTGAGAGCGCGCCAGGCAGTCCGTGCAGGAGCCGCTGGGTGCCACGAACCGCCTCCGCGAACTCGATCGCGAGCTCCGCTTCGAAGTCCGCGCCACGCACGCCGTTCTTGCGGCGGCGCCCGATGAGCGAGTTCAACATGTCGAAGCCGTTGCTCGGCGCGGCGGTGGGGACTCCGCTGTCGATGCCTCGCACGGACACGGTCTCGGCGCGGATGCCGGCGTTCGCCCTTGCTTCGTTCGCGCGTGCTCGTGCCTTCTGAGGATCGAAGCCGGTGCGGAACGATGCCTCGCCGAACTCGTCGTAGAGCCCGCGGCGCTTCGGGTCGCTCAAGATCTCGTAGGCGCGATTGATCGCCTTGAAGCGAGCCTCCGCGTTCGAGTCGGCCGGAGCTTTGTCCGGATGCGCCTCGCGGGCGAGCTTGCGATACGCCTTCTTGAGGCCCTCGGCGTCCGCGCCCTTCTTCACGCCCAGCACGTCGTACAGGTCGGCCACAAAGAGAGGATAGCCGGCAGGCTCACTGCGCGCTGGGGAAGAACAGATCGTTCACAGAATCATGCAGGCTGCGACGATGCCGAAGACGAAGAGGGCGCCGAAGCCGGTGGCGACGACCGCTCCTATCGTCGCGAAGGAGAGCGGCGCCTTCTGTGCTTCGCCCATGATGCCGTAGGTGCCGGCGAGCAGCGCCTGGCTCGAGCGTGTGGGCAGGCCGTAGAGCATCTTGCGATACTCGGGGAGGAAGCGCAGACCTTCCTTCACGAGCGCGAGCACCAGGCCCGCGGGTGCCATCACGAGGTCCCAGCCGGCGGCGTAGAGCCCGAAGCGGATCGCACGACGGCGCGCGCCGCGCCTGCCTGCGCGTGTGGCGCCCAGGTCGATGAAGAGACCATGTACGACGTGGGCGAGCACGAGGACGACGACGATGCTCGGAATGCCGAGCGCCACGCCGCGCGCGAACAGCGACGCGGTCGCGGGATCCGTCAGGAGGACTGACACGAGAGGCCACGCCACGATGCACGCGATCGCGAACAGCAAGAGCGCGAACGAGAGCACTGCGATCGACTCGGCGACGAGCGCGAACGAGAGCGCCGGCCACACGCTGCCGTCGGGGAGCAGGGAGAAGAATGTCTCGGCGTCGCGCGTGGTCGCACGCGACGTGGCCCACAGCCTGTCCGAGAACGGCATCGCGGTGCGCTCCCACGCGACGACGGCGATGATGCCGGACGCGGTCTCCTCGCGATCGCAACCGCCGCACTCGGCCTGTCCGCAGAATGCGCAGACGACCGCAGCGGGAACATCCGTGAGCTCGCGCTCGGAGACCGGTGGCGGCGGATTGCTTGCGCTGTGAGTGGTGCCCGGCTGCCCGTTCACGATGGACGGCAGCTGGGAGAGCTCATCGCTCCCCGCGGTGACCTTCGCCGTGGCGAAAATCCCGGAGTCCACGCGCTTCCTTGCCGCCGTCATCCTGCTGTGAATCATGCCTCCATCTTGGGAGGTTGGCCATAGGCCAAGGGCAGTGGGTTCGTGGCAGAGCCGTCAGTGGACCTGCTGCCCTGCGGACGTGCCGCGGCTCACCTTGATGTCGTCCATGCGGCCGCCGAGGAAGAACATCGAGACGGCGATCCCCATGAGGGACAGCGCGAGCGTGATGTAGAGGGGGAACAACCACTCGAACTTGATCGGGATGTAGCCGTCGTATTTCGGCGGAAAAGACAGCAGATCCACGACGCAGACCCCGGGGATGGCGGACAGGAACGCCGCCGCGACGCGGGCGCCGCGCATCTTCAGGATGCTCCGACGCGAGAGCACGGTGGGGATCAGGACGAGCCACCCGCACAGGGCGCCGAACAGCCACCCTGCGCGACCGTTTGCCATCCTGAAGGCAGACCTGGAGTCGATGTCGGGAAACGTGATGTGCACCCACGGCAAGAAGAACAGGACGATACCCACGAGGCCGAGCGCGACGAGGATGCCCTTGCCGCGGCCGAGGTAGTGCACGGGGAGCACCTCCATCTCGGGGGCGGTGGGGACGTTTCCCTCTTCCGCCATCGCGTCCAACGACGGAGGAAGCTTGGAGAAGTCCGTGAGCGCTACGCCGCAGACGGGACAGTCCTCCCGCTCGCCTTCCTCGAACATTTCCCGACAGAACGGGCACGCCGTCAAACCCACGGACTCATGATAGCCAAAACTCGGTAGCATCGAAGAGAACGACACGGGTCCGGCGCCAAAGTTCCCCCAGCGCAGCCCGCAGACGTCCCCGAAACGGGTGACGAGCGGTGGGGTGCCTGAACTACGATGGGGGCCATGACAAGACCGCAGAAGCTCGGGGATGCCGAGATCGCCGCATGGCTCGCCGCGCATCCCGCGTGGACGCGTGTGGGAGAGGCGATCGTTCGCGCCTACGCAGTGGAGAATTTCTCGCGCGCGCTCGCCTTCGTCGTCGAGGTGGGTCTGCTCGCGGAGAAGCACGATCACCATCCAGACGCGGACCTCGGGTGGGGCAAGGCGAAGCTCCTGTGGACCACGCATGACGCCGGTGGAGTGACGTCGCTGGATTGCTCGCTCGCGGAGGCGAGTGACGCCGCATTCAGCGCATACCAGAAGCGTCCATGAGCGAGAGCGACGAGCCCAACGTAGACGCCGTCCGCGCGGTGCTCGTTTCCATTCTCGGCGAAGGCGAGGTGCCACGTCTGGTGGAGGCGCTCACGCACCCGAGCTACGCGAACGAGACGGGTTACCCGGACAACCAGCGGCTCGAGTTCCTCGGTGACTCCGTGCTCGGCCTGTGCGTGAGCGAGATCTTGTCGGGGGCGTTTCCGGAGGCGGATGAGGGCACGCTCACACGCATGCGCGCGGCGCTGGTGAACGCGGACGCGCTGTCGCGATGGGCGCGGAGCATCTCGCTCGGTGACGCGCTCTACCTGGGGCGTGGCGCGCGCGCTGGCGGTGAGAAGCAGCAGACCAACGTGCTCGCAGATGCCGTGGAGGCGATCGTCGCTGCGGTGTACGAGGCGCACGGGCTTCTCGCTGCGCGCAAGGTCGTCGCGGCGATCGTGTCCGAGCCGCTCGCCGCGGTCACCCACCTTGGTGAGCGCGACCCGAAGAGCCGGCTGCAGGAGCGCGTTCAGGCGGAAGGGCAGCCACCGCCGGAGTACAAGATCAGGGAGGCGCGCGGGCCGCAACATGATCCCACCTTCGTGGTGGAGGTGCACGTGGGCGGGGTGCTCTCTGGAACGGGCGAAGGGAAGAGCAAGCGCTCCGCAGAACGGGCCGCCGCGGAGGCCGCGCTCGAGACGCTGCTCCACCCGGCGGAGCCGCCGCCCTGATCGTCAAGCCCCAGCGCGCGGAGGACGACGAGCGCTTCACGCCGTTCGATTGGTCGATCACGCTCGGCGCGGGGGGCGGTGCGCTCGGCCTCTTCGCTTTCCCGATCATGGGCAACGCGTTCGCGGGAATTTTCCGCGACCTGGGCGGCGAGGAGCACCTCCCCACGCTCACCACGCTCGCCGTTTCGCTCTGGTTCCCCCCGCTGCTCGGCCTCGTCGTCGCGCTTGCCACTGCGCGCGGCGTGAGGGGCGCCCTTCCGCTCACGCAGCGCCGCCTCTGGGTCCTCGGCGCAATGGTCTTCGCGGGCGTGTCGATCGGCGCATGCGTGATCGGCGTCTATATGCCGATGTTCATGCTGTCGGGCAACATCAAGCCGTGACGCGCGCGGCGACGTACCGCGGCTACTTCTTGTTGTCCGGGATGGGCGCGCCGAGCGGCGGCACCTGACCGGGGCGCTTGCGCGGCGTTATCGCGCCATCCGCGCGCGACACATCGATCGTGCGGAGCAGCGGCTCATTCACTTCCTTCACGTTCTTCTCGCGCAGGTCCTCGATGAGCTTCTTGCGCGCCGTCTCGAGCTTGTCCTTCCACATCGTCTCCCGGATCTGCGAGATCACTTCCTCGAAGTTGCGATGCGAGGCCGCGACGGTGCCCTTGCGCCACACCACGGCGAACATGCCCGCCTCGGGCACCGGCTGCTGGACGAGCTCCCCGTCCTTCACCGCGAACGCCGCCTTCATGACGGCAGGATCCACGACCACGCCTGCCTCGTTCGACTTGCCGTCGGCCGTGGCGAAGCCCAGGTTGCCGCCACGCATGCCCGACGTGTGGTCCTGGCTGTGCTCGCGCGCGAGGTCGGCGAAGACGCGGGGCGTGGGGTCCTTCTTGAAGGCCTCGATCACGACGCCTGCCTCCGCGAGCGTCTTGCACAGGATGCGATGAACCAGCACGCGCTCCGAGGTATCGAAGCGCGCCTTGTTGTTGTCGTAGTAGGCGCGCACCTCTTCCGGCGAGATCTGTCCCGGATCGCCCGCGTCTGCTTTCACCTTGCGGAGCGTGGCGCCCGAGAGAGCGCGCGAGATGCGCCCTTCCGTCGGCATCTCCGACGTGAGCTTCCGGTCCGATGCGGCCTGCGCGAGCAGCGCGTCCTTCAGGACGATGTCGGTGAGGAACTTGCGCCGGATCTCGTCCGCAGTCCCACCGAACTCGGAGAGCTGGAAGCGAGGGACCTGCGCGAGTCGATCCTCGAGCTCGCCCGCCGTGATCTCGCGCTGCCCCACCTTCGCGACGACAGCCTTGCGACGCACTTCCTCTTTCGAGTCCGCCGCATGCGGCCCGGCCGCCACCAGCGAGAACGCAAGAACAAGGAAACATGCCGGAAGCGTACGCATCGCGTCGATCACGTAAACGGAGCGGGCGCCAAGGTCAAGGCCCGCGCTTCCTGGGACGGGCAGAGCGCCGGGCACGGTCTGCTGAAGGCTCCTCTGCGAGCACCCCGGCCGTGGCTAGCACCTCATCCGCGATGCCGACGAACCGGTACACTTCGGGCCGGAATGCGTAGGCGCGGTGAAGGCGCTCCACCACCTTGGCGATGTCCTCGCCCAGCACGTCGGGCTTCTTCACCTTCGCGACCTTGCGAATGGCCGAGAGGGGCTCGCCGATCTCGAGGAGCTCCTGCACGCGCAGCAGCACGTCCAGCGGCTTCAGGTCCTTCTTGCCGCGGGCCTTGCCGGTCTGAAGCTCGCGCAGCAGACGCTTGCGACGCTTCTCGGTGCGCCCGTCGAGCTTGCCGTGCGTGCTCTTCCCGCCGAGGAGGTCGTTGAACATGCGCGCAACGCGACGCTTCTCGACGGCCTCGGGGCTCCCCCGCTTGTTTGCGGGCTTTGCGCGAACCATACGCGCAACGTAATCGTGGAAGACTGCGTTCGTCAAATGCGACAAGCAAACGTCCATTTCAGACGGAGTTAACGACCTCCACCACCTCCAGCACCTTCGGCCCAGAGCGCGACCGCCCCTCCGATGAAGAGCAGCAGCCACACGAGCCACGTGCGACGGACGAACTCGCCAATGTCCATCCCGAGGCCCTGCGCAGCATCGCGCGCCACCTGCTTCCTGCCGAGGATGCGTCGCGCCTCGTGGACGATCTCGGCGCGCTCCTCGTCGTCCATCGGGTCCTCGCCGGTGAGGTGATGCTCGTGGTGCTGGAGCTCGTGCTCGATCGTATCGTCGATCTCCGCGGCGACATCGTACGGGCCTTCGTCGTTCCACATCGCGCGGAACGTGCGCACGTAGACCGTGACGGTTGGGCGCGCCAGAAGGCCATGCGCGTCCGGCGCAGAACCAGGAACGTAGGAGCCGAGCAGCGGCTCGCCGCCGTCGTCGCAGTCGGGGGTCTCGTCCGTCACCACCAGGTTGACCGTGTCCGCCGGGAACCTGGACACGTGCTCTTCGAACGACGTTTGCGCCACCTCCGAGAAATCATCGAGCGTGGGAAACTCGCCTGGGACATTGGCGCCCACCTCCCCATCGTCGAGAAAACGCACGAGCCCGCTCGGCTCCATCTCGCGCTCGTAGGGCACGTCGACGTCGTTGCGAGCACCGCACGATTCGCAGCGGATCGGAGCTCCAAGCCTGAGCGGATAGTGCGTTGCAAGAAAGGCGTCCGTCACCCCCGCGAACGCATCGTCGTCGCAGCTGGAGAGCGCGCGCGCGATCAC
>JANXLV010000042.1 GCA_025355005.1 Myxococcales bacterium
GGCGTTCATCCCCTGGATGATCGCGACGACGGCGACGAGGAAGGCGACGGAGACGATGATGCCGAGCAGCGTGAAGAACGACCGCAGCTTGTTGGCCCGGATCTCGCCGAGCGCGGTCAGGACGACGTCAGCGGTGCGCACGGGGGAAAGTTGGCTCGTTGCGGGGCGCCCGTGGAAGGGTCGGGGGGCAGGCGAGCACGGGAGCTGCGGCGCCGTGCACCACAGGCCTGTCTCCAGCCGAGCGCTTGTGCAGAATGGTTGGTTTTGACGTCTTGACGTTATTATGTCATGACGTCAGATTGACTCCATGCCGACCATGAAGCGCGCCACGGTGTACTTCGATGCGTCGCTCCACCGGGCGCTCCGACTCAAGGCTGTGGAAACCGAGGCCAGCATTTCGGAGCTCGTGAATGCCGCGATTCGGCGCAGTTTGGCAGAAGACGCCGATGACCTCGCCGCGTTCCACGATCGTGCGAAGGAGCCCCGGGTGTCGTTCGAGGCCGTCGTCCGCGACCTGAAGAAGCGTGGCAAGCTATAGCATCCTGCTGACGAAGTCGGCCGCGAAGGAGTTGGAGAGCGTCCCGTCGAAAGACCGTCAGCGAATCGTCGCCAGGATCGGCCGCCTTGCCCACGACCCACGACCGGTCGGCGTCGAGAAGCTCAGCGGCGATGAGAAGTACAGGATTCGCCAGGGCGACTATCGCATCCTCTACAAGATCGAGGATGCCGAACTGATCGTGACGGTCGTTCGAGTCGGGAATCGTCGTGAGGTCTACCGGCGATAGCCGCGGAGCCGACCCGCTAGGACGCGACGACGTCCGTTGGCGAAGCGATCCGCGAAGCCCCCGCGCCCAACCAATCCGGTCAGTCCGCGATCGACCTCGGCCTCGAAGGCGGCGAAATCCTCGGCCAGCACGAGCGCGCGGTCGATCGTCTCGGTTTCGGTCTCGGTGTGCAGAAGCGCCTTCACGCGATCGATGCGATGCTGATCGATGACTAGGTTCTTCCGGCGGCGAGCAGGGGGCATGGCGACATCCTCATTGGGAGCTGCTGTATAGCTAGCCAGTTCATCTGTATGATGCCGCAAAGGCCAGCTGAGCCCGCCCGGACGCGTCGAGAGGTTCGGCCGCGCTCACAGGGTCACGGTTCGAGCGGAGGGGGACGTCGCTTGCGCCAGTCGAGGGATTTGACGTGGAGGATCTGCGCGACGTCGGGCGCGCTCCATGCGCCCGAGGCATCGGGGCCGCGCCGCCACCAGACGGCGAGTGTGCTCTCCGGGAAGGCGACGAGCGCGGTGGGCGTCGAGAAGGTCGTGTAGCCCTCGAGGCGACGCGGGAGGTGGCCGTTCGCGAGTCCGGTGACCTGGAAGTCCACCTTGCGCAGGAGACTCGTGGCCGAGTCGATGAGGGCGACCCCTTCCCAGTCGGGCGTGTCCACGGTGGAGTCGGGCCAGAACGAGAGGCGCACAACGCGATGGCCGCGCCACTCGATGACGTTGCGTGCGTCGAAGCAGTGCCGTTCGAGAAAGGCCGAGTCGGCGAGGGCGGTGACGAAGAGGAGGGGGATCGCGAAGCCCGCGCCGTTCTGACCGATGAGGCGGCCGGCTTGATACGGCAGGCCCCACTCTTCCGACCAGGCGGCCTCGCGCTCGTCGGTGATGCGGCGCGGCTTGCCCTCGCCGTCGAGCAGGGCGGTGCGCCGGGCGAGTCGCACTTCGAAAGGCCACTCCTCGCGAAATGCGAGGTAGCGTTCGGCGCCCTGCCGGAGCTGCGCGAGCGCTTCGGCGGTGAGGAGCGGTGCGCGGACCGCGTCGCAGCCGCGTTTGACGCGCACGGCCACGCCGCCGAGCTGCCACGCGACGCGATGGAGCGAGATGACGAGGGTGTCGCGGTCCGCGCGATCGGATGCGGGCGGAGCGATGGTCGTGTCGACGTAGACGTAGCCGAGCTGGCGGACGCGCAGGCGGAGCGGCTGCGCGTCGGGCTGGGCGATGAGGAGTTCGCCGCGGGCGTCGGTGAAGCGCTGGAAGGCGCCGCCGCGTTCGATGACCTGCGCGTTGGCGAGCAGTCGCGCGGCGTCGGCGTCGCGGACGCGGACGAGGAGCGTGTGGGCGGGTGCGTCTGCGCCGTGCGCGAGGGCGAGCAGTCCGAGGGCGGTGATGGCGAGCGCGCGTCGCACAACCGCGGTTGGCGCCTCCGGCGCGCCATTGCGCCGGGCGAGGTGGTTCGTGTTCGCGGGAGGTCCCAACCGTGCGCGGCGGGAGATCACGCGCGCATTCTACGCGTGCGGTGGGCGTGGCCGACAGGGGGCGGGCGCGGGAAGGCGCGCTCGTGCGCTCTCGACCACTACAAGTTCGTGGCACGCGGAGCAGGGCTTCGCGCAGCTACGTGAGGTGCGCGCGCCGCGAGCGGACCGTCAGGCAAGCGCACGCGGCGAGCAAAGGAGCACCGAGCGGCTGTCGCGGAGTGGTTCGCGAAGCTGACGAGGATGCTCGCGGTGAGCTCGCTGAGGCCGACGGCAATCGCCCAGCCGAACCGGCGACAGAACAATAGTCACCACGAGCCGCCGAGCAGGGCGGTCCAATCAACCAGCACGACCGCTCCTCGTCTGAACCGCGAGACGGGCAGGACAATCGAGCCACAAGAACCCGTGAAGTGGCTTGACGAACAGCAGCGCGCTACGGGAGAGTAGCGCGAGGGCGGTGAGTGGCAGACAAGTGAACCGCGCGTCTCATTGCCGACGGGGCGCGAGGTGGGCGACCGCGAGCAAATGTGAGCCAACCAAATTCGCTACGCTAACTCGGCGTTCGCGCTCGGACGCAGTTTGGCGAGTCAAGTGTCGGAGTTCGATTGCAACGACGAATGATGTGTGATCGGTGCCTTCGGCCGCTCCTGCAAAGCCATTGTCTCCAGTTCGGAGAGGCCGGGGAGCTGGACCGCTGCGAAGAGGGTCTCTGGAAAAGCCTTGACCTTGTCCCACGCTTCTGTGATGTACGTCGCGTCTGCATGCACTCGCACGAACTCTGCCCGTAGGTGAGCGTTGGTGTAGGCGACCACAAACGCCTCGCGGACCCTAGGATCGAGATAGAGGCAGTTCTTCTCCCACCACTCTTGGCAGGCCATGATCGCTTTCCCGCTCTCTTCCACACCCGTCATAAGGCTCCGCCAGAGAATGAAGGCCTCTTGATGAGCGTTCAAGCGCCGATCGATTGCTGCAAGGCGGAGCTGGTGTCGGGCCTTGAGCTCCTCAAGCAATGCGCCGTACTCAACACGCACTCGCTCCACCTCTCGCGTGATGGCGCCGATGTCTTCGCGGGTTGCGAGGTTCTTGCCTTTCTCATTGAGATAAGCAGGCAGAAAGAATCGCAGCAGCAAGAGCGTCCCGATTGCTCCGACAAAGGCACCAAAGCCGAGGCTAGTGAATAGGGGAAGGAGCTCGCGAAGCACGTTTGGCGACCTGGGCGCGTGGCTGGGCTAAGGATTGGGTCGAGCTATGGGCGCGTTGACCTTCAGCTGCAATTCCGCGCGCAGCGGATCCTTGTCGATCTCGAAGATCTTTCGGGCGTAAGGACGCAACTCCTGGGAGATACTGCCGTTCGTCCCTACCAGGTAGAGGTTCACGTTCTCTGATTCCACGAGACTCTGCACTGGCTCGTGAAAGTCAGCGTCGCCGGCAGCGAGGACGAGCGTGCGCCATTGCCTCTTGTGAAAGGAACGGGTCATATGATAGACGAGGCCGACGTCCACCGCTTTCTGCGTCACCAGCTCAAACTGCTTTTGAGACTCTGGATGGATGACTGGTTCTCCTCCCATCGCTTTCGGCCATGTAAGCAGGCGCTTATGCAGCCAATAGATCTTTACCCTTAGCCCTGGCCCGCTCGGCGGGAGATAGGCAAGCTTGTTGTGAAGTTTTGTCGCCTGCGGGGGATCGGAATCGGCATCGAAGTAGTAGGCTTCGTCGATCACGTCGCCGGTCTCTCTCTCGATCATTTGTCGCAGCGCCAGATAGTCAATTCTCGACGGGAACACCTTTGAGACGTACGCTCCATCAATGAACATTCCGATCGGAATTCGAGGTGCCCTCTGTCAGCTCGTCATGACGTGTACTCCGTGCCCGAGTGCGTCGCGGCGTCGCGACGTCAGGCTGCTGCGCATCGTTGTAGTCTGACCCCTGTGTTACCGATCGGCAACCGCGCGTGTCGCCATGCGCTGTGGGAGTCGCACCGTCCAAATCGGAACGGCACGATGCGCGTGAGCGAAGTACCAATCCCCGATCTTCCTACGGCTCAACTTCTGCGACACCGTCGACATCAGACCGTGCTACGAGTGTGAAAGAGCTCACCGCTCCAACACCGGCCACCCGCGCGAGAATCGCGCAAGCTTGTCCGTAGCTCCACCGACGTCACCACGCCTCCAAACCCTCGCTCAGCACGTGCGTCCCCACCCTCGCCGTGCTAGGATACCTCGTGCGCCCGCACTCCGGCCGCACACCCACCCCGATCGTCCGCGGAGGTCTCCCATGCCCATCTCGCCCACGTTCCGACTCACCGCCGCCGCGACCACGCTCCTGCTCTCCGTCGGTCGCACGGCCCTCGCCCAGGACGACGTCGCGAAGTGCGACAAGCCCATCGGCACGCTCGCCGTCGTCGAACCGCAGAGCGCGAGCATCGGCTACCTGTCGCAGTACCGGCTCGGTTCGCCCACCGGCCTCATCCGCAT
>JANXLV010000049.1 GCA_025355005.1 Myxococcales bacterium
TATCGTACCGCCGCTCCACCACACCCGCCACCGCTCCGGAGAACGTCACCGTGCGAAGCAGCGGGCCGTCGTAGGTGTAGGCAAGCGAGACGTCGTTGCTCGTCAGCGACGCGAGCTGGTCCGCGCCGTTGTAGCCGAACGAGATCCCGAGCGTCGGCGACGTCTCCGTCGCTGCTCGGCCGAACGCGTCGTATCCGAAGAAAATCGAGCCTTCGGGCCGCCGGTCTTCCGTCTTTTGCCGATCGAGATTGTAGAAGGCCTGCACTTGCCCCGTCGCGCCCGGCACCGGCGGCGGCGTGAACGCGGCCTCCAGATCGACTGGCGTGTAGGCGAGCGTGGTCGCGCTCTCGCCCGGCGGCGTCAGGCTCGTCATGTTGCCCGCCGCGTCGAACGTCTGCGCGACCGTGCGCGCGCCCGGCAATGTGGTGGAGAGAACGCGTCCCACGCCGTCTCTCGCGTTGATCGTCGTCGTGCGCCCGAGCGGATCGGTGAACGCGCTCGCCCAGCCCGTGGCGGCATTGAACGCGGTGCTGGAGACACGAGCTCCCTGCGACACCTGGTCCACGCGCCCGGCGTTGTCATAGTGAATCGTGGTCGGCGTGACACCCGGTGTCGTGTACGAAACAGGGCGTCCGCGCATGTCGAGCACCGTCGTGGTCGTGCGGCCGAGCGGCGACGTAGCGATCAGCTGCTTCGTATTCGCGTTGTACGACTGGGTCCACGTGAGCATGCCCGCGCACGCGGAGCCCAGGCCGCAGTTGCCGGGGTTCATGGTCGTCGTGATGATCTCGCTCGCGATCGAGAACGGATCGTTCGGATCCAGGAGCGTGACTTGCCGATCGCGCGCGTTGTAGCGCGTGAGACCTGACGGCGTGATCTCCGTCGTCGTCGCGAGCGGGCTCACCATCCCGAAGACGGGATCAGGTCTCGAGGCGCTCGTCGTCTGCGTGCCATCCGCGGCCGTCGCGACCGACGCGCCATTCACTCTGTCGCGGATCAACGTGGTAACGGCACCGGTCGGCTCGGTGCTCACCGATTGCTCTCGCCCGTCCTCGAGTTGGGTGAACGTGTAAGAATACGTGAGCCCAGCGCCCGTGGTGCGCGTGACGTGGCGGCCGGTGCTGCTCAGCGTGGACACGAGCGTCTGCGTCGAGCCCGCGGCGTCCTGATCGCTCGTGAGCAGGCCCTCCGGTGTGTACGTGAAGCCGTGCGCGAAGCCGCGCGCGTCCAGCATGCTCGCGAGCAGCCCCGTCGGCCCGAAGGACAGGTTGACGAGCGCGTGGTTCGGGTCCTGGATGGAGGCGACGTATCCGCCCTGATCGTGAGTCAGCGTGGTCGTCTGTCCAAACGGCGCGACGATCGCGGTCGCGATGCCGCTGCTGTCCCGGTTGATTGAAGTTCGTTTGCCGTCGCCATCGACGATCCCGCTGAGGAGCCCCTTGGCGTCGTACTCGAACGAATAGATGAGTCCGCCCGTGCGCTCGTCACGCGTGGACAGATGGCGTCCATCGAGCGCGAAGGAGAACACCTGCCCGCTACCATCGGGGATCGTGATCGCGCCCGACACGGCGCCTATCTTGCGGACCGCGGCGCACCGCCCGTCAGCCAGGTACAACGCGCCATCGGGCCCTGTCGTGATGCCGGACCCAAACCCAATAAAGCTCCAGTGGGCGCGCGCAAGGCTCGTGTCAGGCGAGCAGTCGGGCTCCGTGTTGTCGTCGCCGGAGAGGAGGTTGATGAAGCCGCGGGGATCAACGACGCGAATCGCGTACCTGCTGGTAGCCACCCCCGGCACGCTGACGCCGTCGAGCAGAATGACGTTGTTGTTGCGGTCGACCGTGAGCGCCGCGGGCCCGTCGAGCAACGCCGCTGTCGCAGGACCACCGTTGCCGGTCGTGCCTCTGCCATTGCCGCCGGCAATGATTGTGAGGATACCCGCGCGGTCGACCTTCTTCACCGCGCCGGCGCCGGAGTCGGCGATGTACGCGCTGCCATCCGACCCGAACGCGATGTCCTGCGCCGACGCGAGGACCGCCGTGGTCGCTGGGATGTTCGTGCCGAGCGCATAGCCGAGGCCACCCGTTCCCGCATAGCGCTCGATGACGCCGTCCGGAGCAACGCGCCGGATGACCCGCCCAGCATCCACGATGTACACATAGCCCACTGCATCCGCGCGAATCGTGCTCGGCAACAAGAAAGTAGCGTTGAGCGCGGGGCCTTGATCGCCCGTGTTTCCCTTCACGCCTGTGCCCGCGAACGCGGAGATGACGCCGTTCTTCACCTGGCGCACGCGGCGGTGGCTCGCATCGAGCACGTACATGGTCCCGTCCGGACCAAACGTGACGGCCGCGGCGTCAATGCCGGCAGTCAGCGCTGGACCGCCGTCGCCGCTGTCGACGCCCGTCACACCGGTGCCCACCACGGTCTCGACGAACCCTGCGGCGCTGAGGACGCGAACCTGGCTGTTGTCTGCATAGTAATAGAGGCCGTCCGGCCCAAAGGCGCCGCCAGTTGCCTGGATCGCCGCGCCGGCAAAGGGCACGTGCACCCCCGACCTCGAGCCGCCAAAGCCATTCCCGACCGGAACCCCCGCGACGTTGGTCACGTGAAGCTGACGCCCGACTTCGAAGCGCCGACCATCTCCGTAGAGAAGCGTCGAGGAATCGACATCCAAGAAATGGTGAGGGCTGATGGTGACTCCACCGAGGCCAACCTGCGCGTCCTGACCGCCCACCTCGACATCGAAGTAGTGGTCCGAGTAGGACTCGCCATTTGGATTTCTGACGGTGAAAATGGTGCCTTCGTCCTCGGCAAACCGCGGCCCTGGAGCCAGGTAGAGTATGGGGAACGCATACCGGATGTCGACCGATGCCTTCTGGAAGCCCTGCACCGGTCGCCCGTACGCATCGCGCCGATCCCACACGTAGTGCGCGCCCTTTGGGATGTCGGCGAGCGCCACCGGAATCGTCGTCGTGGTGCCCGCGACATTGATGATCACGTCCACACGCTTCATCAGCGGATCGTAAGGGCCCGTCGGAAGCTTTACGTCGAAGACCGCCAGGTGCCCTTGCGCGCGATCGCTCTTGTAGTTGAGTGTGAACGGCGTCCCGGCAACGTTCCACTCTTCGCCAAAGACCTGGCTCATGCACTCGATCGTCGACGCATTGTTGGCTTGCGGACAGCTGGGTGTCGGCGGCGGCGGCGGATCTGGGTCAGGCTGCTTGGGCGGGTTGACCGGGTGGTTGAAGTCTCCGTTGGTGAAGTGCTTCATCGGCACGCGCCAGAGCGACTTGTTTGCTGCGCCGCCGTAGACGACCGCGAGCTGGGCACGCTCCTCGTCCGTGAGGCCAATGGTCGCGAGCGCCGCGCCCGTATCTTCGACACCATCGCCATCGATGTCGACGTGCGCGGTGCCTCCTGCGGTCGACAGCACGTTGAGCACGACGCCGTTGTCCTGTGGAAGCCACAGGCCCGTCGCTCTATCGTATGTGCCAACAGGCACCGCAAGTCCCACGGGCATCTGCAAGTAGTTGTCGACGTACACGTACACCGGTGCGCTGAAGTGCACCGTCTCGACGCCGCGCGCTTCTGCTTCGTCGATCGAGAGGTTGACAGCGTAGGTGAAGCCGGTGCCTGGCGGCAGAATGCCTGGCATCGCGGCCATGCCGGTGTCGCCGACGGTGAACTCCGTCGCGCGGACGTGGATCGTGTCCGCATTCGCGAGGTCCGTCATCGTGCCCGGGGGGAAGAAGATCCGAGCAGTCCGCGTGCCAGCGATGTCCGTCTGCGGGGTCGCCGAGAACGTCTGATAGGAGCTCGAGCCCACGTCGAATGCGCCTACTGCGGCGTCGCGCTTCGTCAGCACGACGTCGTCCACGTGCACGAACGTGTGGTTGTCCGCTCGAAGGAGACGCGACACTGAGATGAAGCCCTCTCCGTTCAATTCGAGCACGACGCTCATGCCGCCGTTCGCCGCGAAGTCGAACGTCCCATCTTCACGCGAGTACGTCACACCGAACTCCGAATGCCCGCGCGCGGAGACCTGTACGCCCCGAAGTGGAGCCCTGGTCACGTCAAACACCCGCCCGCGAAACACGACCTGGCGCACGGGATCGATCGCACCGGGGACGACGTTGACCTGCACGGGGTTTGGGCCCGAGAACAAGAACTTCGTCGCGGTCTCGAACCCGTAGCTTACCGTCGGGTCGAGCGGCGGCGGATTCAGCGCCACGCCGCATCCTGGAATCGGCGTGTGCGTGACGCCGGCAGGAACCGCGCATGCGTCCCTCGTACAGCTGTCGCCATCGTTGATCTGCGGTGGCGTCCCCGCCTGGCATGCACCAGAGCTCGTACACGTGCTGGTTCCAGCACAGGCATCCCCACCGCAAACAGTGCCCACAGCCGCTGGGTGATAGCTCACGCCTGTCACGGGATCGCAGCTCCCCACGAGGCACGGGTTGCTCGTGTCGACGGGCGGCGGCGGCCCCGCCACGCAAGCGCCCGTCGCCCCACAAGTCTCACTGCCATTACAACGGTCCCCGTCGGCGCAAGACGTCCCCGCTGCGACGGGTGTGTGCGTCACACCGGTCGCTGCGGTACACGCATCGACGGTGCAGCTCACACCATCGTCAATCGGCGCGGGAGCTCCGACCATGCACGTCCCGGCGGCACACGTGGAGACCCCCGAGCAGATGTCGCCTAGTCCACAGACGGATCCATCGCTGACGGGAGTGTGCGTGATGCCAGTCGCGATGCTGCATCGGTCCTGCGTGCAGGCGTTACCGTCGTCAATCGCCACGGGTGCGCCCGCGAGGCACGAGCCCGTCGCGCTACATGTGGACGGCGACGTGCAGACGTTCCCCGCGCTGCACAGCGTTCCCGCGGTGACAGGTGTATGCGTGACTCCCGTGGTGACGTCGCAACGGTCGGTCGTGCAGATCTGACCGTCGTCAACGGGAACTGGAGCGCCCGCGATGCACGCGCCCGTCGTGTTGCAAGTGGATGCTGCCGCACACGCCGTGGCCGCACCGCCGCAACTCGTGCCGGCCGCAACGGGCGTGTGCGTGATGCCGGTGATCGGATCGCAATGGTCGGCGGTACAAGCCGATCCGTCGTCGATCGGGAGCGGGGCACCAGCAACGCATGCCCCTGTCGCAGTGCAGGTGGACGCTGCGTTGCAGGCGGTCGCGGCGCCGCACTGCGTGCCTAGCGTCACCGGAGTGTGCGTGACACCGGTGCTCGACGAGCAGGCATCTGCGGTGCAGGAATTGTGGTCATCCACGGGAACCGGAGCCCCCGCTATGCACGAGCCAGTAGCGTTGCAAGTGGATGCAGCCGTACAAGCCGTGGCCGCCCCGCAACTCGTGCCGGCCGCAACGGGCGTGTGGGTGATGCCGGTGATCGGATCACAATGATCGGCGGTACAGGCGTTGGAGTCGTCGATCACGGGCGGCGCACCGGTCACGCAGACACCCGTCGCGTTGCACGTTCCGGCGCCCGTGCATGCGTTGCCGCTCGTACACGAGGCACCTGACGGCAGTGGTGTGTGCACCGCGCCGCCGTGCACACCGCAAGAGTCCTGCGTGCATGCGCTGGCGTCCGAGGCCGACACGGAGCCGAGCTCCACGCGCACCGTCACGGTGTCGTGGCAGATCGGGATGATCGGATCGACGTGCAATTCGAAGTACGTTCCGCTCGCGGCCGTTCCCGCGCCGGGTCGCGGCTGGCCGTGCCGACTTCGCATGTGACACTCGACGAGCCGAAGCTGCGTCGCGCCGCTCGGAATATAGAGACACTCTGTTTCCGTGGACTCCGATGTCGTCGGCCCGTACTCGAAGAGCGCGAGGAAGTCGCGTGCGTTGCCTGAGGTGACCGTGAGCGTTCCGGGCACCTGGAAGCTGACTGCAGACACGGCGGTCGCCTGATCGAAGCCGCTCGTGTTGCCGGTGGCATTCGTCTGCAGCGCGACGAGCGGGCACGTGGTCGGCGGTGGCGCGGGCGTCGCCAGACTCGCCGGCAAGCCGTGCAGCTCGCTTGGCGGCGACGCGAGGATGGCATCCTTCGTCGGAGCATCCTTCGTCGGAGCATCCTTCGTCGGAGCCTGCGCGGCGCCGATCACCGTTGCCGTCGCCGCAACCATCTGCGGCTGCGCAGATGGGCGCGGAGCCCCCTCGCGTGCATCCTCCGTGCGGCTCGAACAACCAGCCAGCACAAAGGCAACCACAGCCACGACACGCAGTGCGCGGAGCTTCATCCGACCCCTCGATCAGTTCGGTGTTGTCGACGGCAGGAGCGCACGACGTCACGCTCGACCCGCGTCGAAGCAGAGAGTGTTGCATACACGTTCAGCGAGTCGAGCGCCACACGCGGAGCTCGCGATCTTCGATGAGGTGATGTCGCCAGCGCTCGCACGATGTCACATCAACCACTCAACATGAGATCGCGAAGCGAGCTTGTTTTCTCGATCGATCGCGCACCCGCGCGCGCGGTAGCCGAAACGGGATAGAGCAGCCCATTCTGGACTGGATCGCGGGAGTCGTGCGCGCGATGGCGGCGCTCGCCCCACTCTAGTTAG
>JANXLV010000077.1 GCA_025355005.1 Myxococcales bacterium
CGAAGGTGAAGGTTGGGGTGAAGGTGTAACGACGGAAGGGCCGCTGGCTACGGACGGCGTGCAACCCGCAACGATGAGACACACGACCCACACACACCGCATCGACAAAGCCTACGCGATCCGCGAACGAACACCTCGCACGCCCCTGAATCTCCGGTCGTGGCCCCTGCCCCCTTTTGTGAAATCCGCTCCGGCATGCGTGACCCCAGGTTCACGACGCGGCGACGCGCGTCGGTTTTTCAGGGCGATTTTTGGCCTATTCGGTGAGGCACGGTGCATGCTTGTCGTCTACGGCTCGGCTTGGGAGGTTTTGCATGTTCATTCGTTGGGTCTTCGCGGCTGCGGCGCTTTTCGGGGGAATTGGTTTCGTGGTGGCGTGCTCGACCACGAGCAACGGCTCGTCGGTGACGACGGCGCAGGCCTCCACTGACACGGCAGTGGCGCTGTGCACGCGCTTCAACGATTGCGCACCCGCCTACATGAACCTGGCCTTCGGTTCCGTGACGGAGTGTCAGACCCGCTACGCCGCGACGGTCGGCCGCGGCGTCGGCGCGAACGGCTCCAATCTCACCGCTGACGAGCTCGAGTCGTGCGCGAAGGCATTGCCCGCGGCGAGCTGCGCGGACGTGCTCGGTCGCAGTCTGCCCGCCGTGTGTCACGGCCCCGCAGGATCACTCGCCGACGGGGCGCCGTGCTCGGACGACTCGCAGTGCTTGAACAAGAAATGCAAGTCTAGCGGACCCAACACCACCTGCGGCATCTGCGGCTCACCCGCGGCCGCTGGCGGCGCCTGCATCACCAGCGACGACTGCGCTGACGCCATGGGATGCGCGGCCTCCGTGTGCGTCGCGTTCGGTGCCACTGGCTCCACGTGCGACGCCGCGCATCCGTGCAACTCGACGCTCGCGTGCGTGGCCGGCAAGTGCGGCCCCGTGCAGGCCGCCGGCGCTGCGTGCAAGAGCTCCAGCGAGTGCGATCAACTCCACGGGATCATCTGCGACGGCAAGGCGTGCACCAAGATCTCGTTCGTGAGCGCGCCCGCCACGTGCGGCCTCCTCGGCGGCGTCTACACGCTCTGCTCCAACGGCGCGACGTGTACCGGTATCGCGGCGACCGGCATGGGCAGTTGCACCGCGGCGCCCAAGGACGGAACCGCATGCAACGTGGATGGTGGCGCGAAGTGCGAGGACCCCGCCAAGTGCGTGAGCGGCGTGTGCACGACCTCCGATCCCGCGACCTGCAAGTAGCGGCGCTCGCTTCACTATCGCGGCTGACATGAGCCTCAACGTGGGGTTCCCCCACACCCCACCGTGATGTCGGCTCGCTTCGCTGCGCTCAGGGAGCCTCAACGTGGGGTTCCCCCACACCCCACCGTGATGTCGGCCCGCTTCGCTGCGCTCAGGGAGCCTCACCTGGCGCACGCCAGGTGCGTGGTTAACGTGGTAGCGATGGTGGCGCTTCCAATGAATCGAGACGACGCACTCGCTCTTGCACGTAACGCCCGCTCCAAGATCTCGCCCGCCGCAGTGAGCCGGAAGCGAAAGCGGATCGCCATGGGGATCGCGCTGTGCGCGGACCTCCTGCAGATGGGCATGTTCGAGGTGTTCTTGCCGGGCGCGCTCTCTCCGCCGGACGACGTGCTCGACATCGTGATGGTCGTCGTGCTCTCGCTCGTGCTCGGCTTCCGCTGGCGCTTCCTGTTCGCCCTCGCACTGGAGCTCACGCCCGGCGCCGCGCTGTTCCCGTCGTGGACCGGCTTCGTGATCTCGCTGCCGACCCTTCCGGAAGATCAGGTCCCGGCGCTGCCGAGCGGCTCGAGCGCGAAGACCTCCACATCCACGCCCTCTGCATAGTGCGCGAGCGGCGCGTCGTTCGCTCGCGCGATCCCCGTGGCCGCGAGGAGTGACTCCTCCCAGGAGACCGCCTCGGCGCGCTGCAGTGGATACGGCACGTGATGCACGCGACCGATCGAGAGCTCGCGCTTGTTCGAGCCCCCGGTGTCCGCATAGAGGATGTATCGCTCCGCGAGGAAGTGTTCGAGCGTGCCTGGCACCGCGTGCGAGACGTCGCCAACGACACGCGTCGTGATCGTGCAACCTGCGGGCACCGGCGGCGGGCCCAGCCGCTCCGTCACGTAGCTAATCTCCCGCGCGCCGCCTGCGGTCTCGCTCTCGTCGAGTGACATGCGCGCGTGGTGATACGGGAGATGCCAGAACGTTCGCGCCACGGTGACCGCCACGCGGCTCGCCGCGTCCAGGCTGAAGAACCACACTCCGGGGTCACGGCCGTCCTTGTGTACGTAGGTGCGGACGTTCGTCTCGTGGAAGTTGGAGATGCCCGGAACGGACGGCGCCCAGAGCGGCCTCACGCCCGTCATGGTGAACGGCACGAGCCCCACGAACGCGTCGCCCTCGAACGTGTCGATCGTGAGCTCCTCCGGAAGCAGCGGACGGAGCACTGCCTCCGGCACGCGCCAGTGCAGGAACGTCAGCTTCTTCCACGACTGGTGCTGCGCCACGCGACCGTCTGGCCGTCGCGTTGGAGCGATTCGATCGATCGTGCCCCGCACGCTCATGAAGGAAGCACGCTCATGCGAGGAAGCGCGCGCGAAGCTCCGGCGTGGGAACGCGACACGACGCGGCCTTGCCGAACCAGCCGTAGCGGTGCTTCGCCACGAACTTGTAGAATACATCTCTCAGGAAACGCGGCATGAGGATGCCCGTGTAGAAGAGGAGCGGCCACGGAAAGGAGAGCTTCCGGGCGATGCGAAGCACGGCGCTCGAACGCTCGTAGGCGATGCGCCCACCGGCCCCTTCGCCGCCACTGGTCACCAGCACGATGCTGTCCGGCTCGCCGATGACCTTCACGCCGAGCGGTCCCAGGATCTCCCGCGCCGCGTCGGACTGCAACGCGGCGAAGCGAATCCCGCCGCCGACATCGCGGTCGATGATGAACTGAACGGCGCCGTTGCAGAGGTTGCAGACGCCGTCGAAGAACACGATGTCGCCCGTCTCCGTGGCGACGCGCCCTGACAACGAGGACCCAGCATCGACCTCGGTGGGAGTCGTGGATGTCGTCGAAACGTCGTCTGCGTCTGCCACACCACGAACATTGCGCCAATGGCGAGGCATGACAAGGGCGAACCCCCCTCGACACTGATTCCGACCGGACCTCGAGCGTAGCTGCGGCGACGCATATGAGGCGCACCAGCGGCGCGATCGCATGCCTCTCGTAAATGTTCCAAATGATAAGATAAATTGTCGTGTTGTAGGATACTGGAGGTGCTTGTAGTTCCCTCCTTAGGACTTGCGTTCCGCTCGTTTCGGATAAGACTGCGCCGCGTTCGGGTAGCCCCCCGCCCGACCAGAAAGCGACGCCCGTGGTCTCCCAGCCCGATTCGTTGTCCGCTTCCTCCGAAGACGCAGCCGCGCGCGCCGGCGTGCTCGACGCGCTCGACGCCGACGACGCGCTCGATGCGCAGGCGACCCAGCAGCTGCCGGCCGCCGATCGTACGGTGACGGATCTCCCGGCACTGGACGGTGAGGCCCGCGAGGCAGTCGCGGTAGCCGCAGTGGTGGCAGTGGTCACCGCTCCGATACCGGAGGACCGCCCTTCCTCCACGTTGCAGGACCACCCCGCGATGCATGACGACGAGCCGAGCGTGATCATTACGCCCGAGGCGTCCGCCAGGACCAGTCACGCTGCCGACGCGACCGGCGAGATCGGCATCGAGGACATCGTCGAGGTCGCTGAAGCACTTGCAAGGAAGCAAGCAGCCGCTGCGACTGCCGCTGCCATTCCCTCGCGCCCGCCCGTTCCGTCGCGTCCGCCGATGCCGTCGCGTCCGCCCACGCCGGCGTCGCGTCCGCCCGTGCTCTCGCGGCCCGCCATCCAGACCAAGTCAGCGCGTGCTCCGTCCATTCCGCCGCCGGTGCCGTCGCGCAGGAGTGCGGTGCCGCGCTCCGAGCTGTCAGAGGTGTTCGGTGCGATCACGCCGAAGAAGCTCCAGGAGCTCGCTGATGCCGGCCTGCTCGCCGCGCCCCCCGTTCCGGCTGACCTCATGCCGACGTCGCCGCCCCCTGCGATGATGCACGCGCACGCGCTGCAGATGCACGTGCCGCCGCCGCAGCTCGAAGAGAGCGTGCCGCTCGACCTTCGCCATAGCTCGATCGCGCCGTTCGCCGTCGACATGACGCCGGTCCCTGCTCGCCGCCCGAGCCTGATCGTCGAGTCCACCGCGGAGCTCGCGCGGGCCGCTGGTATGCCTTCGCACGCCCGGTGGCAGACGATCGCGGGCATCGCTGGTGCGATCGCGCTCTCGACGATCGCGCTTGGCCTCGTGGGATACGGCGTCACGCATCGCGTGAAGACCCGCACGGCGACCGTCGTCGTGGACTCCAGTGAGGCGCGCAGGCCGTCGCTCGAGCAGCAGCGCGCAGCAGCCATCCCCCCGCCGTCCACCGTCGCCGACGATCAGGGCAATCAGGCGCCGAAGGCCGACGGAGCGAAGGCCGACACGAGCAACGCGGATGCCCTGAAGCCGAACGAGACCCAGGTGACGCTGACGCCAGAGCCGATCGCGGCGACGTTCGTCCCCGCACCGCCACCGAGGCGCGTCGGTGCCGCGATCGCGAAGCCCGTAGCGCAGCCCACGGTGAAGGCGGCAGCGCCGGCATCACAGCCATCACAGCCATCTCCCGCAACCGCGAAGAGCGCCGCGACACCGCAAGGCACCGGCACGCTGCGTGTTCCCACGTCCGCTGTGCTGATCGACGGTGCGCCGAAGAAGGTCGTCAACGGCGCCGTCACCGTCAGCTGCGGCAAGCACGTCGTGAAGGCGCCCATGCGCGGCAGCAAGACGATCGACGTTCCCTGCGGCGGTACCGCGTCGTTCTGACGCACGGACCGAAGTAGCTCCGAGGTCCGAAAATGGCCAGACGTGGGGCCTGCGTGGCGCTACATCCTGGGTCGTGGTCCTCGCACAAGACACCTGCTACCGCGCCCTCCTTGCACGTGACGCGCGCTTCGACGGTACGTTCTTCGTCGGCGTGAGCACGACCGGGATCTACTGTCGCCCCATCTGCCCAGCGCGAACGCCACGCAAGGATCGCTGCGCGTTCTTCGTGCGCGCTGCAGAGGCCGAGCACGCCGGATACCGCGCGTGCTTCCGTTGCAGGCCCGAGGTCGCGCCCAGCGCTGGCGTCGTTGCGAGCGTGGACAAGACCTCCGCGCTCGCCATGCGGGCCGCGCAGCGTATCGACGAGGGCGCGCTGAGCGGCGAGTCGCTCGACGTGCTTGCGGAGGAGCTCGGCGTTACATCGCGACACCTGCGCCGCGTGATGGACAAGGAGCTCGGCGTGTCGCCGCTCGCATACGCGCAGACGCGAAGGCTCGCGCTCGCGAAGCAGCTGATGACGGACGCGCGTCTCAAGCTCTCGGACGTCGCGCTCTCCGCCGGACACCAGAGCATCCGCCGCTTCAACTCGGAGTTTCGCGAGCGCTTTGGCTGCTCACCGCGCGAGTCGAAGCTCGGGGCGCGCACGCCGCACTCCTCGGATCACATCGAGGTGCGTCTCGATCATCGCCCGCCATATGACTGGGAGTCGTGGCTGGAGTTCCTGCGCGTGCGCGCCGTGCCAGAGGTGGAGCACGTGGACGGAAGCTCGTACACGCGCGCGCTCGCCGTCGGCAACGTGAGCGGCACGGTGACGATTCGAAAGGGCTCGCGAAAGGGCTCGCTCCAGGCGCAGGTGTCGCTGTCGCTCGCGCCAGTGCTGCCGATGCTCGTATCGCGCATCCGCGCGCTCACGGACTCGGACGCTCGTCCGGACCTGATTGCGAAGGTGTTCGCGAAGGATCCGGAGGCACGCACGATGCTGCGTGAGCGACCGGGGCTGCGCGTGCCCGGCACGCTCGATCCATTCGAGGCCGCGCTCCGCGCTGTGCTCGCGCAGCAGGTCTCGGTGCGGGCGGCGCGCACGCTCGGGGAGCGGCTGGTTCGTCGCTTTGGTCGCACGCTCGGTCTCCCCGACGCGTCACCCGTGCGACGCCTGTTCCCCGACGCGGACGCGCTGTCGAAGGTCCCCGCTGAGGAGCTCCGCGAGATCGGTCTTCCGCTCGCGCGCGCGAAGGCGCTCCTCACGATCGCGGAGGCGTTCCGCAGCGGGCACGTTCCTCTCACGTCGTCGCTGTCCGTGGAGACCCAGATCGAGCGCCTGCTCGCGCTGCCTGGAATGGGCCCGTTCACCGCGAGGGTGATCGCGATGCGCGCACTGCACTGGCCCGACGCGTTTCCATCCTCGGACCTCCTTGTCCTCCGCGCCACGGGCACACGCACCGCGGCGGCGGCGGAGGCTCGCACACGACACCTGGCACCCTTTCGCGCAACCTACGTGATGCACGTGTGGCGGCGCGCAGCAGAAGGAGACGCATAGATGGAATCAAGAAGGATCGAGAGCACGATGGGCCCGCTGGATCTCTTCGCAGACGACGGCGCGCTCGTGGGACTGAATTTTCAGCGTGAAAACATGCCAAAAGGCTACGCGGCGTCGCCCCCGAGCAAGGACAACGGGCGCGTGCTCGATCGCGCGGAGCGTGAGCTCGACGAATACTTCGCCGGCAAGCGAAAGGTGTTCACCGTGAAATGCGCGCCGCGCGGCACGCCGTTCCAGATGAAGGTGTGGGAGCTGTTGTGCGAGATCCCGTTCGGGGAGACACGCGCGTACGTCGACCTTGCAAGGAAGCTTGGCGACAAGAACGCGGTGCGCGCTGTCGGCGGCGCGAACGGCAAGAATCCGATCGCCATCATCGTGCCGTGCCATCGCGTGATCGGGAAGGACGGCAGCATGACGGGCTTCGCGTCCGGCGTACATCGCAAGGAGAAGCTCCTGGCGCTCGAAGGGCATGGCGTTGCTCAAGGGCGCCTGTTCGGTTAGACGAACGATCGATGTCCGCACCAGCAGCAGAGCCAAGGCGCGTATGCGAGAAGTGCTGGCGGCCAGAGGTCGTCTGTTACTGCCGTCACGTGAAGCAGATCCCGACAGCGACGCGCGTCGTGATCCTGCAGCACCCCCGTGAGCGTGACGTCCCCATCAACACCGCGCGCATCGCCGCGTTGTGCCTTCCCAGCTCCGAGCTGCACGTGGGCGTGAAGTTCGGCGGCACGAAGGCGCTCGCCAGCGCGCTGTCGGATCCCGAGCGCCCGCCGATCCTGCTCTACCCCGCACCGGACGCCGTCGACATCGAGACGCATCCGCCCGACGGTCCACGCACGCTCATCGTGCTGGACGGCACGTGGTGGCAGGCAAGCAAACTGTGGAAGGAGAACCCTGAGCTGCACGCGATCCCGCGCTACGCGTTCCGTCCCACAGCGCCGAGCGACTACCGCATTCGCAAGGAGCCGCAAGAGGACTACGTGTCCACGCTGGAGGCGCTGGCGCACGTGCTCGGCGTGCTCGAGCACGATCGGGAGAAGATGACCGCGCTGCTGGTGCCATTCCGCGCCATGGTGGATTCTCAGCTCGCGCACATATCGCGCGGCGGCGGCAGCAGACACTTCGTGCGCGATCCGGCGGCTCCGCCTCGCGGACCATGGGCGCGCCTTCCTCGCATCCTGCGCGAGTATCGCGAGCAGCGCGATCCCTCGACGAGGACGAGCCTGGTCTGTGTCTACGGCGAGGCGAACGGCTGGCCGTACGGGAGCCCCGAGCGCACGAGCGAGCGCGAGGAGATCATCCACTGGCTCGCGCATCGCATCGACACCGGAGAGACCTTCGAGCGGGTCGTGCGCACGCGCGGTCCACTCGCGTCCGGCACGTCGAAGCACTGTCATCTGGATGAAGCGGAGATCCGCGCAGGCGTCTCCTTCGACGAGCTCGCGCGAGACTTCGCCGCGTTCCTTCGCCCGAACGACGTGCTGTGCAGCTGGGGTGCCTATGCCGTTCTGGTCTATCAGCGCTCTGGCGGTATGCTCCCACACGCACACGTCGACATACGTCTCGCCGCCCGTGCGTACGTCCAGCCACGGCGACCTGGCAGCCGACCTGGCACCGGGACGATCTCGGACATGAGCGCGCTGCTCATGCCCGCGGCTTTGAACGATGCCAGCAACTTGGGCGCTGCCCACCCCGACGGCGACCCGCACCAAGAGCGACCCAGAAGACGCGCCCGTGGTGGGGTGCGACTCGCGGAGCTATGTGGCATCACCCGCGCGCTCGTGTCCTAGCGCCGCACACGTCCAAAACGTACATTACAGTCCTGTCATGCCCCCGTTGGAGCTTGCATGGAAGTGTCATTGGCTCCCACGATCTAGTTTGGGGAATCTCTGATGTCAGGCGAGCTCCACATAGGCGATGTACTTGGTGGCAAGTACCGCATCGACGAGCTGATAGGCCAAGGTGGCATGGGCGTCGTCGCGCGCGCGACACAGCTCGACCTCGGCCGGACGGTCGCCGTGAAGTCGCTCCGCCCCGAAGTGCGCGGCCACGCGGAGGTCGTGGAGCGATTCTATCGCGAGGCCCGTGCCGCATCCCGCATCGGTGGCGCGCACGCCGTCCAGATCCTCGACGTGGGACGGACCGAGGGCGGCGATCCGTTCATGGTGATGGAGCTCCTCTTGGGCGAGGACCTCGATCGGGTGATTCGTCGCGACGGCAGGCAAGCGCTCACTGTTGCCGTCTCGCTGATGGTGCAGGCGTGCAGCGGCGTCGCAGACGCGCATCGTGTCCGTATCATCCATCGCGATCTCAAGCCGTCGAACCTGTTCCTGGCGACACAGAACACGGGTGCGCGCGTGCTGAAGGTCCTCGACTTCGGTATCTCCCGCCTCGACGACCAGGCGAGCCAGCTCACGCGAACGACGACGCAGCTCGGGACGCCGCACTACATGTCACCAGAGCAGATCGAGCGACCGAAGTCGGTCGACCATCGCACCGACATCTGGGCGATGGGATGCATCTTCCACAAGCTGCTCGTGGGCGAGACGCCGTTTCGTGGACAGGGCATGCAGCTCATCTCGGCGGTCATCCGCAACACGCGGAAGAAGCCGTCGGAGATCGTTCCGGAGCTCGGGCCGGAGGTCGACGCCGTCGTCGACAAGTGCCTCGAGCCGAACGCCGACAAGCGCTTCCAGTCCGCGGAGGAGCTGTCGGAGGCGCTGAAAACGCTCGTCCCCGCGGAGTCCACGGACCGGCCGCACATCCTCAACATCCCGTCGGCCCGCGGCCAGCGCCCGAGTGATCGCCCGCCGTCCTCGATCCGAACGGACGCCGGCGTCTCTGTCAGCTCGCTCATGGCGACCACGCCAATGCCCCAGAGCGACCCAGAGGCTCACACCGCTATTCAAGTCGACTTCGAGCAGACGATGGCGCTCGCCAACACACCGTCGCCCGCCCTCATGAAGACGCAGCTCATGCCGCCAAAGGCGCCTCCGCCGCGCCCCGACGTGGAGACTCCCGCTCCGCCGTCGAATCCGCGGATATCGAGCCCGTCCGTCGAACCGTACGGCGGCATCACGCCCGTCCGGAACTCGCAGTTCACGGGGGTTTCGGCCGCTCCGACGCCGCCACTCTCGCAGCCGGCAGTACGCCCGAACAAGCGCGCGTCGCGAATGCCGGTGTTCGCGGGGCTTGGCCTCGTCGTCGCGATCGTCCTGGGCGCGTTCGTCGCTGCGCCTCGCGTGGCTGCGTCGCGCGCGCGTTCGGCGGCGGCGCGCGCCGGCGTCACGTTCACCTACGGATCGCCCAAACCTTCGTTCTCGGGCTGGGACCTGTCGGACGTGAGCGCGACGTTCGACGGCGTGCCCGACGCGAGCCTGAAGGCGAAGCACGCCAGGTACTCGCTCGCGATGGACGAGCTCACACTGGACGACGTCGAGCTGTCGATCGGCAAAAGCCCCGCGATGGTTGGTCGCATCGCGGAGCTCCTGCAGAAGGACGACCTGCGTCGAATCGAAGCGCGAAACGTGCATTTCACCGGCGGAAACGGGACGGTAAAAGTCGAATGCAGGGGCGCCCGCCTGCTCGTCACCGCGGTTGATGTGCCGCGGACGGATACCTCCGCCAGTCCAGATCGCCTGGCGTACGAGCTTGAATCGACGGACGTCACGGTCACGGCGTTCGGCCTCGCCGTCTCTAACATCAGCGGACGGATCGAGGGAAGCCGCTCGCACGGCACACTGACTGGCGCCGCGCCGCCTGGGACCCAGGCGGGCGCCACGCTGCAAGGCTCCTATGACCGCGCCGGCGTCTACCTGTCGGCGCGCGTGCCTCGGCAGAAGGTCGCGCCGGCGACGCTGCGCCTCGTGACGTTCGATCGAAAACCTGATTCGGAGCACGAAGTGGAGATGGCGATCGACCTTCGCTCCGAAGGCGAGGAGCTGAAGGGCGAGGTCGATTTTACCTTGTTCGGGCTCGCAACGACGTCCACGGCCCACATCGATCTGTCGTCTCACCTGTCGGTACGTGGCCGGCCGGATGCGCTCGTGGTCGAGCACGGCAAGATGCGACTCGGTCCGTTCCCGATGGTGCCCACCGCCAAGCTGGAGACGCAGCCGGCATTCCATCTTGTCATCACGGGCGACGACGTCCCGGTCGCGTGCGCGGATCTGCGGCGCGCGAAGGCCGCGAAGATCTCGACGCCGAGCAACGCGAACGGCGTGAACGTTCAGGATCTGTCGCCGTACGTTGGTGAGCTCGCCGGAGCCGGCGACCTGGACGTTCAGGTCGGCGTTGACGCCACCTTCGCAGACGGCACGCCGCGCCTCGCGATCAAGCTCCCCGTCGGTGCGACCTGCGGCCTACCGATCTTCAATCCCTGAAGGATCCGCCCTTGCGCATCGGGCGCGTAGAAGCGAAGATCCAGAGCAGCTCATGAAACGCATCCTCGTTGGCCTCGACGGCTCTCCCCGCGCCGAAGGCGTCCTCACCGCCGCCATCGATCTCGCTCGCAAGTACGACGCGAAGCTCGTGCTCTGCCGGTCCGTCGGCATCCCCGCGGAGATGCCGCCCGAGATCTGGCAGGATCCGATCCCGCTTTCTGATCACCTCCGCGCGCAGGCCGAGAAGTATCTGGCGAGCAACGTCCCGAAGGTCCCTGCGGAGCTCTTCGGTGGTCATCGAACCGTCGTGGAGATCGGCACGCCTTGGTCGGGCATCTGCCAGGCCGCGAAGGAGGAGAACGCCGACCTCATCGTGATCGGCTCGCACGGCTACAGCGGGCTGGACAAGGTCCTCGGCACCACGGCGGCCAAGGTCGTGAACCACGCCCACTGCAGCGTGTGGGTCGTCAGGTAGTCGTCAGGTAGTCTCCCAGGAAGCCGTCAGGAAGAGGGGCTCGGGATCGGCTTGTGGCGCTGCTGGGCGAGCCCGTACTCGTGGAGACGGTACTGGATCGTGCGCACGCTGATGTCGAGGATGTCGGCTGCGCGCGTCGTGGAGCCAGAAGCTGCGTCGAGCGTGGCGAGGATCGCGTACTTCTCGATCTCGGCCAACGTGGCGCCAGGGATGCGCACGGCGCCGGACACGGCCGGCGTCGCGTCGAACGGTAGATCCTCCGCGTCGACCAGCGCGCCGCTCGAGAGGACGACGGCGCGCTCGACTGCGTTCTCGAGCTCGCGGACGTTGCCCGCCCAGCGGTGGGCGACGATCTTGTTCCGGGCGGACTCGGTGAAGGCGTCGATGCGCCGCTGATTCTCACGCGCGAAGCGCCGGAGGAAATGCTCCGCGAGCAGGATGACGTCGTTTCCGCGGAGACGCAGCGCCGGCATCTCGATGTGAACGACGTTGAGGCGATAGTAGAGATCCTCGCGGAAGCGGCCCTCGCGCACCTCGGTGGCGAGATCCTTGTTGGTGGCCGCGACCAGACGCACGTCGACCTTCACGGGGTCGTTGCCGCCGACGCGCTCGAACGTGCGCTCTTGAAGCACGCGAAGGAGCTTCACCTGCGTGAGCAGCGGGATCTCGCCGACCTCGTCCAGGAAGAGCGTGCCGCCGTCCGCCTGCTCGAAGCGGCCCACGCGACGCTTCTCGGCGCCCGTGAACGCGCCACGCTCGTGACCGAACAGCTCGCTCTCGAGGAGCGAGTTGGCGAGCGATGCGCAGTGCAGCGCGACGAACGGTCTCGCCTTGCGCGGTGAGAGGACGTGCACGGCGCGCGCGAGCTCCCCCTTGCCCGTGCCGCTCTCCCCGGTGATGAGCACCGTGGCGCGCGACGGCGCGACCTGACGCGCGGTGCGATACACCTTCTGCATCGCAGGCGAGGTCCCGAGCAAACCTTCAAGGCCCTCTTGATCCCGGTCGCGCAGCTGCCGGCGGAGGTTCTCCGCCTCGCTGGTGAGCTCGTGGCGCTCCATGGTGCGCTCCACGGCGAGGAGCATCGTGTCGAAGTCGATCGGCTTCGTCAGGTAGTCCGCCGCACCAGCGCGCACGGCCTTCACCGCCGTCGCGAGCTCGCCGAACGCAGTGGCAACGATGACAGGGATCGTCGGGTTGTGCGCCTTCGACTTCTCGAGGAGCTCCATGCCGTCCATCACTGGCATCTTCAGATCCGTGATGACGATGTCTGGCGCCTTCTCCATCACGATCTCGAGCGCCTCCCTCCCGTCGGCCGCGGTCTCCACCGTGTAGCCCTCCTGCGAGAGCAGCTTGGCGAGCCCATTGCGCGCGCTCGCTTCGTCATCGACGACCAAGATTTTACCTTTGCTCATGAGTCGTCTCCATCGGTCTGGGTCAGCGGGAGGGTCACCCGAAAAATCGTTCGCCCTGGTTTGCTCGTAACGTCGATCGTGCCCTTGTGATCGGTCACGATGCGATGGGTGATGGCGAGGCCGAGCCCCGTTCCACCTTTTTTCGTCGAGTAGAACGCGTCGTAGATCGGCGCGGCCTGCGGAACGCCAGGACCGTCGTCCTCTATCTCGATGACGACGTGGCGCGGTTGGCGGCGCCCACGCAGCGTGACGTGACCGCCACCGGTGGGCTCGAGCGCCTCGATGGCGTTGCCGACGAGGTTCAAGAGGACCTGTTCGAGGCGCGCGGAGTCCGCGGCGAACGCCACGTCCGCCGACGGCAGATCGCACGCAAACTTCACGTTGGCGTTCTCCGCGTTGGACGTGACCATGGCCTGCGTACGCGTGAACATCGCGACGAGCGACGCGGGAGAGACCGTGAGCGGGCGCGGGCGCGCGAAGTCCAGGAACTCCGTCACCAGATTTGCGAGACGCTTGATCTCGTCGTTGACGACGTTGACCGCCTCCAGCATCTGCGGGTCGCTGCCCTTCTTGAGGATAGCGCGCTCCAGGAAGGCCACGTGTAGCTGCGCGCCGTTCAGCGGATTCCGGATCTCGTGGGCGAGGCCCGCGGCGAGCGTGCCCACGGCCGCCAGCTTCTCGGCCCGGCGCGTGCGCTCCTCCATCGCCCGCGTGTCCGTGACGTCGGAGCCCATCACGAACATAGCGACCTCGTCCTCCGCGTTAACGGGCACGCGCGCGGCATGCCAGACCACGTGACGAACCTTCCCAGCTCGGGTGAGCAGCTCGCCCTCGGCCGAGGCCTCGGGACCGGCGACGATCGACGTGAGGCGCGCACCCTCGGTCCCTCGTAGATCCTCCGGCAACAAGGCGTCCGAGCTCCTTCCGAGGATCTCGTCGCGCGCGTAGCCAGTGACGCGCTCGGCCTCGTGGTTCCAGAGGCGAATGTGGCCCGACGAATCCAGGCCCAGCACCAGGACCGGCGCGAGCTCCACCGCGTTCGCGTACAGGTGCTCGAGCCGCGCGAGCGCACGCCCGTCGTTCTCCGACTTGAGGCGGCCCGTGTTGCGAATGCGCGCGGACATGGCGTCTTGATAGGTCTCGAACATGATCGCGAGCTCCAGATCGAGGAGCCTGTTGAGCGCGTTCTTCGTCCTGTCGGGGTCCGAGGAGCGCTCCTTCGCGAGCTGCGTGAGCGCGATCCGGATGAGCGCCATCGCGGACAGCATGTAGCGCGGCGCGAGGCCGATCTTCACGTGCACGCGCCCGATCTTCGAGTGCTCCTCGAAGTAGTTCTCGTCGTAGATGCCGCCGCAAAGGCGCTCCATCCAGCGCACGAGCGAGCGCTGCAGGCGCGCCACTTGCTCTTCACCGGTCAGCACCGCATGCGCGCCTTCGTGCTCGCGAATCCGATCGTAGAACTCCTGCGAGATGCGCGGAAACTCCGGCGCGGCGAGCTTGCCGAACGCGGCGATGAGCTGCGCGTCGGCCGTCGTGAAGCGGACGTATCGCTTCAGCTCGTCCCACATGGACTCGGGGCTACTCGTAATCACGGCGGGCACTCTAGACGACCTTCCGCGCGCGGTGGCGCTCTTCGGATCCGCACATGGCATCACTTGATGGGCCGGAGGCCCGCCCCTTCTGTCCCGGCGGCGCGCGGTGGGAGGATGCGGAGCAGCGCGATCTTGAGCTCCGCGTAGGCGAGGGGCTTCGTGAATAGCGTCGGGCTCGGCTCCCCGATCTGCGCCGTCGCCAGGTGCGGATACCCCGTGACGAAGATGACCGGCAGCCCCGGCTTCTGCGAACGAGCAAACACCGTGACGCTGTTCCCGTCCGCGTGCGGCATGCTGAGGTCCGTCACCAGGACGTCCGGCAGAGGTGCCTGCGTGAGCCGCGCGATCGCCTGCGCGCCATCGAGCACAACCTCCACGTTGAAGCCGTCCTCACGGAGCATCTGCGCTATGAGGCGCGCCGAGCGCGCGTCGTCATCCACGACGAGGACCAGCGGCGCGGGTTGGCCCCCGTGGGGTGGCTGGGAACTAGGGCTCTTCGACATTCTCTTTCAACGCCACCACAGCAGCGCGGATCGATCGAAGCAAGGACCCGGCCAGGCGCGATCGGCGGGCCGACGCGGCCAACCGCCCGTGCAGACATGCAGCGCAAACCGAACGCGGCCGGGCTGGCGCGAACAGGCTGCGCGTGGACGCAGCGATTGCGCGTCCGTCGCCCGTGCCGGGCAGCGTCGGTGCATTTTCCGCCAGGCACGCGTAGTGCACCGAGCCCCGAACGATGGCTGCGGCGGCGACAGTGGACGCGATCGCGCGGGCGAAGGCCGGCTCCGTCTGCGCGCACTGCGGCAACGAGCTCGACGATCAGGCGTTCGCTCCGTATTGCTGCAGGGGATGCGGCGCGGTCGCAGCGCTCATCTCCGACGCGCATCTCGAGCGGTACTACGCGCTCCGCGGTGAGGTCGGTGTGCCCGTGGCCGAGACGCACGCCGGCCGTCGCGACATGAAGTGGCTGGAGGCAATCTCCGCGCGCCTGCAAGCGGCGACGGGCGCGTCCCGCGTCGACCTGGACGTGCAGGGGCTCTCTTGCAGCGCATGCATCTGGCTCATCGACACGCTGTTCGCGCGCCAGGAAGGAGCGCTCGAAATCGTCGTGAACCCGACGCTGGGCCGCGCGAGCATGATCGTGGAGCCCGCGTTCGATCTGCCCGGCTTCGTGCGGGAGATCGAGAAGTTCGGCTACCTCTTCGGGACACCGCGGAAAGAGCCCGAGTCTCGCGGGAACGCGCTCGTGTGGCGCGTGGGCGTCTGCATCGTGCTGGCGATGAACGCGATGATCTTCGCGGTCGCCGAGTACGCGGGGCTCTCGTCTGGTTCGACCTACGAGCTGTTCCAGAAGCTCACGCTGGGCATCTCGTGCGTGAGCATGGCCGTCGGCGGCTCGGTGTTCATCAAGTCGGCGTGTCTGGGCCTTCGAAGGGGCGTGCTCCACCTGGATCTGCCGATCGCGCTGGGCCTCGCGCTCGCGTTCGGTGGGTCGCTCGTCTCGTTCTTCCAGGGCCGAGGAACTGGCGTGTACATCGACACGCTCGACGTGTTCATCGCGCTGATGCTCGTGGGCCGGTTCCTGCAGGAGCGCGTGCTCGAGAAGAACCGCCAGGCGCTGCTCGACAACGACGGCGTGGAGGGGCTGCTCACGCGCAAGGTCACCTCCTCTGGCGTTGCCACCGTGCCGTGCGTGGACATCGAAGAGGGCGACGAGCTGTCGATCTCCTCCGGCGACCTCCTGCCCGTGGATGCGCTGCTGCTCGCAGAGGCCGGCGCCAGCTTCTCGCTCGACTGGATCAACGGCGAGAGCCGCGCTCGCGCCTTCGCGTTCGGCGACACCGTGCCCGCCGGCGCCTTCTTGCAGAGCAAGGTCGCCGTCACCGTGCACGCGCAGACCGGATTCGCTGCCTCGCCGCTCATCGATCTGCTGCGGACGCCGCGCGTGCGCGACATGGACGCGGCGATGAGCAGCCCGTGGTGGGCCACGGTCACGAAGTTCTACGTGGCAGGCGTGCTGCTCGCGGCGAGCGTCGGATTCGCTGGCTGGCTGCTCGTCACGCACGACGTGGCGCGCGCCGTCGAGATCACGACCGCCGTGCTGGTCGTCACGTGCCCATGCGCCTTCGGGATCGCGACGCCGATCGGCTACGACCTGGTGCAGGCTGGCCTTCGCCGCGCGGGGCTCTTTGTGCGCTCGGCGGGCTTCCTGGATCGGGCAGCATCTGTCCGGACCGTGGTCTTCGACAAGACCGGCACGCTGACGGACGGCGCGCTCACCGTGCGCGACGCAGCCGGGCTCTCGGCGCTCACGCCGCGCGAACGCGACGTGCTCTACACGATGGTCTCGCAGAGCAGCCATCCGAAGAGCACCGCCGTGGAGCAGGCGCTCTCAGCGCTGCACGCGCGTCGCGTCCCCGGCATGCCGGCGGTCACGGAGGAGAATGCGTGCGGTCTACACACAACTATTGCAGGGAGTGACTACCGCTTCGGCGCACCAACCTGGGTGAGCCCGAGGACAGAGGGCGCGGGCGACGTGGCGTTCGCAAGGGACGGAAAGGTGCTCTGTACCCTGTCGACGGACGAGCGCCTTCGCCCCGATGCGCGCGCGGAGGTCTTCGCCCTCGGCAAGGCCGGCTTCGACGTGTGGCTGCTCTCCGGCGACGCAGAGGCGCGCACGCAGGAGATCGCGCAGATCTCGGGCATCGCAAAGGACCACGCGATCGGCGAGGTCTCCACCGAAGGCAAAGCGGAGTTCGTCGCCGCGCGCGATCACCGCGACCTGCTCATGATCGGCGACGGCATCAATGACTCGGCGGCGGTCGCCACGGCCTTTGCCAGCGGAACCCCCACCGTGGACCGGCCCTTCATGGCGGCGCGCTCCGACTTCTACTTCACCACGCCAGGCCTTCGCCCGGTGCGCCTCGCCCTGCTCGCGGCGAGGAAGCTCGCGAAGGTCCGCCGCCGGAACCTCGGCCTCGCCATCGCGTACAACGTCGTCGCCGTCTCGCTCGCGTATGCCGGCGTGATGTCGCCGCTCCTCTGCGCGATCTTCATGCCAGCGAGCTCCATCACGACCATCCTGGCGACCACGTTTTCCCTATCGAGAAGGAGCCCGCTGTGGAGGTCCTGACCTTGCAAGTGTTCGTCAGCCTGATGCTCGTCGTCGGCTCGATCATCCTGTTCCTGTTCACGTGGCGACAGCGCGACTTCGATCACGCCGACCGCCTCGCGCTGCTGCCTCTCGAGAAGGAAGAAGAGTCCCATGAGTGAAGCCGTAAGGGAGAGCGGGGCCACTGCCTCCCTCGAGAAAGAGACGATCGAGTACAACGACTCCGTCGTCCGCTACTTCATGTTTGCCTCCGTCGGGTGGGGCATCGTCGGCATGCTCGTGGGCGTGATCGTCGCGCTGCAGCTCGCGTTCTGGCAAGCGAACGTGGACCCACACCTGGCGTTCGGCCGGCTCCGTCCGCTCCACACCAACGCGGTGATCTTCGCGTTCGTGGGCAACATGGTCTTCGGAGGAATCTACTACTCCACGCAGCGCCTGCTCAAGGCACGCATGGCGAGCGACCTGCTCTCGAAGATCCACTTCTGGGGCTGGCAGCTGATCATCGTGGCCGCGGCGATCACGTTGCCCTTCGGGTACACGCAAGCCAAGGAGTACGCGGAGCTCGAGTGGCCGATCGACCTCGCGATCACGATCATCTGGGTCGTGTTTGCGGTGAACTTCTTCTGGACGCTGGCCAAGCGCAACGAGAAGCACATCTACGTGGCGATCTGGTTCTACATCGCGACCATCGTCACGGTGGCGGTGCTCCACATCGTGAACTCGCTGGCCATCCCTGTCTTCGGCCTGAAGAGCTACTCCATCTTCGGCGGTGCGAAGGACGCGCTCGTGCAGTGGTGGTACGGCCACAACGCGGTCGCGTTCTTCCTCACCACGCCCGTGCTCGGCATCATGTACTACTTCTTGCCGAAGGCGGCGGAGCGGCCGGTCTACAGCTACCGCCTCAGCATCATCCACTTCTGGGCGCTGGTCTTCGTCTACATCTGGGCGGGCCCGCACCACCTCCTGCACACGGCGCTCCCCGAGTGGGCGCAGTCGCTCGGCATGCTGTT
>JANXLV010000103.1 GCA_025355005.1 Myxococcales bacterium
CGCGCACGGCGGGAGCGGACCAGGGGTCGTGGCCGTGCAGCCCAGTGCGCGCGCGACGTCGAAGCAGGCGGACGCATGGCGGACCTCGTCCATGCCTGCGCGCTGCGTGTCCTTGACGAGCTCCAGTGGCGCGCCGACGGAGAGCAGCTCCAGCGTCGCACGTGCGAACGATGCGATCGACGCGTGCTCCGACAGCGCGTCACGCTGCCATGCATCCGCAGCGTCACGCCGCGCTTCGTCGGAGAGCGCGGAGATCGCGGCGAGCTCGGGGATCTGCATGAAAACGCCTGCGGCAGACCACGCGGCGCCTTCGAGAGGCTCTGCCACCACGGGTCGACCGTCGGAGAGCAGCGGGCGGCCGCCGGGGCACGGCATGAGCCACGTGTAGCAGCAGCTGTCGCTCGCGCCGCCGTCGCTGCGGCTGGCGGTGGTGCCTTGCTCATCGAATGACATGCGCGCGTATCTCATCCGCGGCATGCCCTCCGCGGCGTCGGGGCGATCGCGCTCCTCCAGCTGCGTCGGGCAATCGAGCTTCTTCGGAGAGCCCTTGTCCGCGAAGGTGGCCATCTTTGCCTTCGTCGCGCAGAACGCGCCGCTGGGGCATCGCGGGAACCGTGCGTGCGGGATCGGAGGGCCGCCTTCGGGCATGATGCCCGCGGTGTCGTCGCCTGCCTCTGCTACGGAAGGTGAGGGCGTCGATGAGAGCGGCGAAACGGACCCGGTGGCCGGCACGTTGACGGACGCGATCTTCGCGGGATCGTCCTTTGCGCACGCACCGAGCGTCGCGATGCCAGGAACGGCGAGGGGAGCGAGGAAGAGCGCGCGGTGGATGGCGCGCCGGAGGCGAAGGACGTCACGCATGCCAACAGTTTAGCCCGGAGAGTCCGGAATAGCCGAGCGCACGTTCAGCGTTCCATCCACGCGACGGCATTCGATGCCGCGGACTTTCACACTGTTTTTTCCCCTCCGGGAGGGATGTGGTAGGAGATCGACGATGGACGCGAACCAGCGTCACGTAGCCGTGATGATGCCCAAACCCGACCAGGATCGTCCCTCGTGGGGGCGCGTCGGCATCATTGCCGCGGTCGGTTTCGTCGTCGGGATCGCGTGGCCTCGGGTCGCTGGCGTGAAGCTGGGGCCGAGCGCGCCGGGTGAGTCCGAGAGGGCTTTGGCCGCTGCGTCTGCCGCTCCGCCATCCGCGAACCTGGCCGCGCCTGCGGGCTCTGCGAAGTCTGCGTCGATCGCCTCGAGCATGCCCTCTGTCGCAGGCTCGGCCGCCGCCGCCGCATCCGCCGTTGCGCTCGCGGCGCCTCCCGACGTGACCGTCGCGCGCGGCATCCTGCTCAACTGCAAGACCAGCGATGGTGAGTCGCAGAAGGGCGCCGACTGCGGCAAGGCCCCCAACTTCGACGTGGTCGCGCAGAATCGCCTCCAGCATCTCGCGCAGTGCTCTGCGGCGGCGGGCGTCGTGGGCAAGCTCTCCGCTGTCTTCTCTCTCGACTTCGGCTCGGGCCGCATCGCCATCGACATCGGCAAGTCGTCCACGATCACCAATCAGGACAGCATCGGTTCGTGCCTGAAGACAGAGTTCCTGGGCATGAACATCGCCGGTCTCACGCACGAGCACCCGAAGTACACGATGGCGTACCACGTGACGTTCGCGGCACCGAAGGAGGGCGGCTCTCCGTCCCCGGCGGACAGCGCTCCGCCTGCGGCCATCACCGAAGGCGCGCCCACCGCGCAGATCGGCTGGGAGGTCGCGCTCGTTCGTGACACGCCGAAGACCGGCGCGATCGTCGCCAGGCTCCCGCGCGGCAGCAAGGTCCGCGTCGGCGCTCCGAAGGACGGCTGGTATCGCATCCAGTACGGCAATGCCTTCGCGAGCGAAGGCTGGGTCTATCGCGGCGCCATCGGAAAGTGATCGCGGGGATCGGGCTCACCGTCGAGCGCGGCGCGGCGCTCCCCACCGCAAGACGCGTGCACCAGGAGCCGGTGCTCTTGCTCTGCCTCGCCACGTCGATCGTCGCGCTCGCACCCGCAGGCTCCCCGTCCGGGAGCACGAAGCGCGTGGAGCCCGCGCTCCTGGATCGCTCGAACGTCGCGCTCATCGCCGCGGGCACGCCGTACCGGCTGGAGAAGAAGAGCCCCACCATCGCGCTGCTCACGCTCGCGATCCTGCCTCTGGTGCGAAAGCGCGCGTGCAAGGACTACGGCCCCGACGTGAACGCTGATGCCCTGCGGGACATGTTGCACGAGAGCACGCTGCTGCTTCGTACGCGCTGGTTCGACGAGATCGCGCAGCGCTACCTCTTCGAGCGCGAGGTGTGTCGACATGAGGACAGCCGCGCCGCGCGCTTCCTGGAGGCGGAGCTCGCGAAGGAGGTCTTCTACCAGGTGAAGGAGAAGCGCACGGCGAAGGAGCGTCGCTCGCTCGTGTCGGATCAAACGGAGCTGGTGCGCCGCGCGCTCGCCATGATCGAGGGTGATCTCTTCCGCCCGCTCCGGGTCTCCGCGCTCGCCCGTGCGTGCCACGCCAGCGAGTCTTCGCTTCTTCGCGCGTTCAAGAAGGAGGTGGGCACTGGACCTGCGGCCTACCAGCGCGATCGGCGTCTGGACGAGGCGGTGCTCCTGCTCCGCGGCCGTCAGCTGGGCGTGGCAGAGGTCGCAATACATGTAGGATACACCAATGTCCCGGCGTTCACGACCGCGTTCGGGAAGAAGTTCGGCGCGCCGCCGAGCGCGCTGATGGGCGCCGCTCCGCAAGGGATACCGCTCCCGCCGCAGGGCCTGGTCGAAAAATCCGCCGAGGCGCCCACGCGGCCCAAGGCGCGCAGGACCTCCAGGCGACGGAATCAACGAAGACGTTGACGGTTCTGCGAAAGGCCGTCGACCGCGTCCTCTGGTAGGAAGGAGGGTCATGCGATCCCGCGCTCTCTGCGTCCTCTCCATCGTGTCCATGGCGTGGCTGCTCTACGCCTGTGACGGTGGTCCCGGTGCGTCCTACGCCCCGCCGCCGCTCGATGGGCTGGACGCTGGCGGAGGCGCGGGGCCCGGCGGCAGCGCTGGTGGTGGTTCCGCTGGTGATCTCGGTGACGGCGGCGGCGGTGGCGCGTCCGACGCGGGTGCGCTGGTGCTCGCGCCGGGCGGAGCGAACGTGTCGCCTTCCGGCGGCGTGGACTTCCGTGTGTGGGCTCCGCATGCGACAGTTGCGCGCGTCACGGGCGAGTTCCCCGAGGCGTCGGTGACGATGCAAGCGAGCACCGGCGGCGTGTTCACCGCACACGTCGCGGGCGCGCGCGCGGGGCATGCCTACGCGTTCTCCCTGGACACCGCCCAGGGCACGCTGACGCGCATGGATCCGTACTGCCGCCAGGAGGACGCCGGCGCGTGCAGGATCGTCGACCCGCGCGCCTACGCGTGGAAGTCGAATGGCTTCGTGCGGGCGCCGCGCGAGCGCAGCGTGGTCTACGAGCTCCACGTGGGTAGCTTTGCGAGCGCGCCAACGTTCGCGGCCGTCACCGCGAAGCTCGCGGACCTCGCCGATCTGGGCGTCAACGTCATCGAGGTCATGCCCGTCACGGCGGGCGGCATCGGCGTTAGCTGGGGCTACGGGCCGGAGCTGTGGCAGGCACCGCGTCCGTCGTATGGCACGCCCGATCAGCTGCGCGCGCTCGTCGACGCTGCGCACGCGCACGGCATGGCGGTGTGGAACGACGTGGTCGTGAACCACTACACAGGCTACAGCAAGGCGCCGCTCTACTGCTTTGACGGCTTCTGCCCGAACGGCTCCGCTGGCTCGCTCTTCTTCCCCGACGGCAGCCAGTACCAGAAGACCCCATGGGGGCCGCGCCCGGACTACGAACAGCCCGAGGTCGCGCGCCTCCTCCTCGCGGGCGCGCAGACGTGGCTGGACGAATACCGCGGCGATGGCTTCCGCTGGGACTCCGTCTCCAACATTCGCGCGCTCGATGGCAACGGCACGACGCCCGGTGGAAAGCAGCTGCTGCTTGCAGCGAACGCGCTCACACACGCGCGCGGCGCCACGAGCGTCGCGGAGGACCTCAAGGGCTTTGCCGGGATCACACAGAGGCCCTCTGCGGGCGGCTTCGACTTCGACGCCCAGTGGGACGGCTTCGGCTACGACGTGACGGCGCAGCTCGCGAACGGGAGCGATGCCGCGCGCGATCTCGGCGTCATCCAGAACGCGCTGACCAGCAGCTACGCGGGCGACCCGTTCGCACGCCTCCTCTTTCTGGAGGACCACGACACCGTGGGCAACGGCGGCCTGCGACTGCCGAACCGCATCGACGCGGCGGACCCCGAGTCGTTCGCCGCGCGGCGTCGTGCGATGCTCGGCGGTGTGCTCCTTCTCACCGCTCCAGGGGTTCCCATGCTCTTCCAGGGCGAGGAGCTCCTGGCCACGGGAACGTTTGGCCAGTCGCCCGCGCCGCTCGCTGCGCCCACGGCGAAGGGGCTCGGAATGCGTGCATTCTACAAGGACATGATCGCGCTCCGCCGCACCATGCCTGGACTGTGCGGCGCCCAGGTGGAGGTCTTCCAGCGAAACGACGCGGCAAAGGTCATCGCGTTCGACCGTGGCGGCGTCATCGTCGTCGTGAACCTGGGCAATCAGGCCTATACCGAGTACGACGTCGGCGTGCCCACGAAAGGTCCCTACACGGTGAAGCTCAACACGGAGACCACCGCCTATGGCGCGGATTTCGTCGCTGGTCAGACCGGCATGATCACGCCGAAGGCCACGCCCAAGGACGGACGCCCCTACGCGCTCCCGCTCACGCTCGGCGCCTATGCCGCGATGGTGCTCGCACCATGACGAGCGAAGAGAGCTCGAACCGACCTGACGCGCGCGCGCTTCTTTCCGCGTCGGCCCCGCATGATGAGCTCCTCGCCGGGCTCTCGCAGGAGCTGCGTCGCGAAGAGCAGCGCCTGTGGTGTCCGCTCGGCAAGACCGGGCTCGTGGTGTCGCGCCTTGGGCTTGGCGCGGGCCCGCTCGGTGACGAGTCACTCTCCGACGACGACGCGGAGGTGCTGCTACGCACCGCGCTCGATCTGGGCGTGCGTGTGTTCGACACCGCGCCGAGCTACGGCCAGTCGGAGGCGCGCATCGGCCGCCTCTTCTCGCGTAGCCCGGAGCTCCGTGATCTCGCCGTTGTCTTCACCAAGGGCGGCTACGGCGTTCCCGGCACGCCGGACTGGACGCCCGAAGTCATCACGCGCGGCATCGACCGTGCGCTCGCGACCATGTGCATCTCACATCTGGACGCGTTCATGCTGCACTCGTGCCCCCCGCGCGACGACCTGATCGAGCCGCTCGTGCAGGCGAAGCGGGCGGGCAAGATCCGCGCGATCGGCTACTCGGGCGACGGCGACGCGCTTCTGTGGGCCGTCCGGTCGGGCGGCTTCGACGTGATCGAGTGCAGCGTGAATCTGGTCGATCAAGAGGCGCTTGGCAGCGCGCTGCCCGAGGCGATCGCCCAAGGGATGGGCGTGGTTGCGAAGCGCACCCTGATGAACGCGGCGTTCGAGCGCGAGCACGCGATCTATACGCAGCGCTTGCGTGCCGCATATCCCGAACGTCGCTATGGCTGGGTGGAGCTCGCCGTGCGCTTCGCTGCCTATGCGCCGGATGTGCACTGCGCGCTCGTGGGGACGCGCCGCAAGGAGAAGCTGGCCGAGCTGCTCGGCCACGTCAGGAAGGGACCGCTTCCGCCGTCACTCTCGGAGGACGTGCGCTCCCGCTTCCTGATGCACGCCGAGAACTGGCGCGGCGTGATTTGACTCTGCTAGCCTGGGATCGTGGCTCCTTCCGCCCCGAACCTCCTCACGCAGACCTCCGTCCAGGCGCAGGTCATAGCGGATACATTCCGTAGCGCGTTCGCAGCCAAGAAGCTCGGTGACTGCAGCGTGGAGATGACGGCGCCGCAGGACAGCACGCGGAACGGTGCGCTCGCGTTGCAGCACATCACGCTCAAGGGGCCCACCGGCCTGTCGCTCGTCATCGGCCGCGTCAACGCCCCGGAGAAGAAGGCGACGATGCGGACGTACTACGCTGTGGGTCGTCTCTTCCAGGACCGCTTCAAGAAGTCTCCGCCATTCGAGCAGCACGCCTACGACGAGATGGTGTCCACGGCGCGCAGCCTCCTCACCGCGTTCGGCGTGGACGTGGAGCTCACGGACAGCACCGGCCAGGAGCCGGGCCTGGATCTCACGCGCGGCTACATCCCCCCAAAGTACGGCGACGAGGGCGGCGGCGGTCGGAAGCTCTGGCCGTGGGTCGCCGGCATCGCAGTGCTCGTCGTGGGCGTTGGCGCGCTGGCGTATGTGCTCACCAGAGGCACGAGCGCCGCGCCGACCGAGACCGATCCCTCGAGCTCCGCTTCCGCGTCTCCGCCCTGAGAATCGGTTGAACGGGATGCTGCTGTTCTAATCGTCTTCGGGGCGTAGGTCGAATGGCGTGGCCTTGGTGCGACCTTGCTCGTCGACCTTCAGCAAGACCTCGATGCGCTTCTCTGCGCTATCGAGCTTCTCCTGTGCTGCGCGCGCGAGGCCCACGCCCTCCTCGAACAAGCGGAGGCTCTCCTCGAGCGGTAGCTCACCCTCTTCGAGCTTCTCGACGATCTCGCCGAGTCGCTTCTTGGCGGCCTCGAACGTGACCTCGGGTTTGGGCGTCTTCTCTGCCATCGGTGCGACTGATGCTACCAGGGTCGTTGTCAGGGAAGAACTGGCGTCATGCGCAGCAGGCCTTTGCCCGGCGGAAGGCCAAGCACCACGGCATGGCCTTCGCGATCGAACACCATCGGCGTGGCGGTTCCGTCGGGCGAGAGGTAAGTCGCCGTGAACGGCTGCTCGGTCGCAAGCGCGCCGCCGCTCGTCACACGAATCCAGGCGGCCTCATTTCCTTGCGGCGGAGCGATCTTTCTGTCGCTCAACGCTGCCTGTGCAATGAAGCGAATGTCCGCGTCCGGATCCAGTGTCGCCGCCTCGCGCACGGTCTCCCGGTACAGCGGCGCGGCCTTCTCGGGGCGCTGGAGCAGCGCGCTCAGCGCCGCCTTGCGCACGCGCGCGTCGGGGTCGAACGCGTAGACGTTCGCGAGTCTGCCGGTGCTCTGCGGCATCACAGAGGGGCCAAGGCCGCGCACCGCATGGATGCGCACGACATGGTCGCTCGACGACAGGAACACGTCGACCTTGGCCAGGTCCTTCTCCTCCGCGCGTCTCACGTAGGCGAGCACGGCGAGCGGCGCGTCGGAGCCACCAGAGGTCGCGCGGTCGGAGAGCCACGCCGAGGTGACCTTGGGCGCGGTGTCGTCGTCGGACAGGAGCGCGACGCTGGCGAGCTCGCGCACGGCCGGGTCGTCGTCCTTGACCAGACGCTCAGCGAAGAGCGTGCGCGCCGCCTTGTCACGCGACATGAGGCCCATGAGGGCTGCACGCCTGTGCTCTTTGTCCCTGGACGAGAGCTGCGTGGCTGCGTCCTCCAGGCCGAGCGCGACGCGTGCCTGGATCGCCACGGCGCGATCCATCGCGTCCACGCTGCGCTCCATCTCCGCGAGCTTCTCCTCCGCGGGCATCGAGCGCTCACCACGGACCTTTGCGCGCACCAGGTAACCCCGCGCTGCGAGGCGTCGCGTGGCCTGCGCGGCGGCGTCCTTCGGCGCCGTTGCGAGAAGCGTCTCCAGAACGCGCATCGCTATCGGTGCGGGCGACCGCGCGAGCGCGTGCACGGCTTCGTACGTGACGGTGCTGCCCTGCGAGAGCGTGAGGAGCGATTTCGCCGCGAGGTCCCCGCGCTGATGGCCGAGCGCCAGTGTCGCGGCGGCGCGGAGCTCGGGAGCGGGACCACCGAGCGCAGTGACGCCGAGCACCTTCGTGATCGCGTCGGACTGGACCCACTCGGACATCTCTATCGCGGCGAACACGTCGGTCTCGAAGATGGCGAGCAGCGCCTTCTCCGCGCCGGGCGCTCCCAGCCGGGCGAGCGCATATGTGGCGGCCACGCGTAGGTCCGGCTTCTCGTGGCTCACCAGTGGTGTCGCAATACTGATGACGCGCGAATCACGGAGGTCGGCCATCGCGCGGATCGCCAGTGCGCGCGTGCGGTCCTCTTGCGCATCGGTAAGGGCCAGCACCGCTGGAAGCGCGCGCAGGTCGCCGGACGCCACCACGAAGTCGAGAGCCTGCGGAGCGATCGTGCCGGTCGTGATCGTCGGCTTCTCTGGCGGGTACGCATACAGCGCGGACTTGGCGGCGGAGGCACCCGCACCGTTGCTTCGGATGGTGTCTGCGAGGAGCGTGAGCGCGCGCGGCTCTCGCGTCCGCGCCAGCGCCAGGGCCGCCATGCTTCGCGCGCGGTCGCGTGCGCTGTCGTCGAACGGATCTTCCAGCGAGCCCGGGTCGCGGCCCGCGAGGCGCGATGGCATCACGGTGAGCTCGTAGAGGGCAGCACGCGCGCGCTCGTTGTCGGAGAAGGCAGAGAGGGCGCGTGCGCAGGCAATGGCCACACGACCGTCGCCGTCGCCGGAGGAGATGCGTGCAGCCTGCTCGACCAGGAAGCCCACGGACTCTGGAGTGCCGAGCGAGCCTGCGCGTTCGATCGCGCGCCTGCGATCGCTGGCGCTCTGCGTGCGGAGCAAGCGCTCGGCGACGTCGAGGCCGAAGCGTCCACGGAGCGCGCGGCTCTCCGCCGGCTTCTGTTCTTCGACGGTGCCCTCGACGCTGTGGTCGGTCAGGCGGGGCGTCACGGTCGGAGGCGACCGCCTTCGCAGGGTCGGGCTTGGTTGTGCGAGCGCAGTGCCCGCGAGGGTGCTGACGGCGGGCGCGCCGAGCACGAGCGCGAGGAGCACGAGCCTCCTCGTTCGCCGCACTACTTCTTCTCCGGCGTCGCCTTCGGGCCCGTGGGCTCGGGCGGCTTCGGCACCGGAACCAGCGGGGTCTTGCCGGGTGCGCTCGCGCCAGCACCAGCACCGTTGCCGCTCGGCGCGGGAAGGCCGGGCGCGCTGGGCGTGACGAGGACGAGCAGCCCCACGCCATTGCCCGTGGGCGCCGTCGCGTTGGGCGTGGCCTTGACCGCATCCCAGCCGACGGTCTCTGCGAGGCCGTCCTTGTGCGCGAGGTCCGCGAGCTTGCGCACCGCCGCGAACGCCTTGGAGAGCGCTGCCTGCTGCTGCGCGTCGCTCGCGCCCGCGGGTCGCACGCCGATCGCGAGCGTGTAGTCGCGGTGACGCGATAGCTCAGTGGCGATCGCGCGGAGCACCATGACGCTCGCCGCGTCCACCTCTGGTGCCTCGGGCGTACCGCCGAACTTGATCGGCTGTGAAAGCTTCGCGCTCACCTTGCCGTCCTTCGCCGTGAAGGACGCCAGGGCAACGCCGCCCTCGTCCGGGCAGCCGTCGTCATCCGCGATGCCGTTGAAGACCTCCGCGGACTCGGGGCACTTGTCGACGTCGTTGTCGTACGTGTCGCCGTCGCGATCGGGGTTGGGGCAGCCGTTGCGCGTGGGGTCGGAGCTGGGCTCGCCGGCGACCTTCGGGCATGCGTCTTCCTTGTCGGAGATGCCGTCGCCGTCGTCGTCGGGGTCGGGGCAGCCGTCGTCGTCCTTGTAGCCGTCCTTGTCCTCGGGCTGGTCGATGCACTTGTCGAGGCGGTCGGGGATGCCGTCGCCGTCGCGGTCCGTGGTCGGGCAGCCGTTCATCTTCGGATCGGGGCTCCGCTCACCCCAGGTGTCCGCGCACGCGTCCTCGTTGTCGGGGATGCCGTCGTGATCGCGGTCGTCAGGCGGGCAGCCGTTCTTCTTCGGGTCGGTGGACTCCACGCCCTTCACGCGCGGGCATGCGTCCTCCTTGTCGACGATGCCGTCCTCGTCGTCGTCGATGTCGGGGCAGCCGTCGGAGTCCTCGAAGCCGTCACGATCCTCGGGAATTTCCGGGCATTGATCGAGGTCGTCCGGGACGCCGTCGTGATCCATGTCGTGGTCGCGTGGCGACCAGCCGATGCCAGCGATGAGGCGGAACGCGGGAACGCCGACGGCGTCGTTGAGACCGATGTCGGCGCCATAGAGCGCATACACATCACGGTAGTGGCCGATCTCGACGCGGTCGTCGACGGTGAGCATCACGGGCGAGAGCGCGGACGCGCCCTTGTCGCCGAGACCGAACGGCGCGACCGGGCCGCCCGGAAGCCAGCCGTGCGCGGCGAGCTCGATGCGGTGCCGGTTCTGCGGATCGATCTTGAGGAGCGCCGGGTTGAACGTGATGCCGGCGGACCACGGGATCTCGTCCCCGAAGGTGACGCCGCCCGCTTCGGGTGCGGGCCACGTGTGCTGGTCGGTGCGCGCCTTGTAGCCGAGGCTCGCGTTCGCCGTGACGATCACGAACGAGTACTCGGCAGCGATGCGCGTCTGGGCCGTGATGGAGCCGTCGCCGTAGAAGCTGGTGCGGTCGCCTGTGGGCAGCGTGACCGCCGTGATGGACGCAAGGCCAAGCCCGCCGCCCGTGTTGGGGATGAGCGTGCCCTTGAGCGAAAGCGCCGCGTCTCCGATACCAAACTGCGGCGCGTGCGATGCGGACGAGATCGTGGACGGCATGCCGCTGTCCCCGTCCTGCCACAGCACGAGCGGGAGCGACGCGCCCACCGCGATGCGATCGGACACGCCGATGGTTCCACCGAGGTCCATACCCGCGACGTGCTCGACAGGGCGGAACGCGGTGTCGCCGGAGCCCGCTTTGAACACGGTGACCGGCCGGAACGAGTACGTCGCGAACGCGCCCAGGTTCCACTCACCAGACGCGGGGGTCTTCGACGGCTCCGTGATCAGGTTGGCGCCCGGGTCGAACGACGGCCGCCACGTCCGCGCGTCGATCGAGGGAAGGGTTTGCGCCTGCGCGCTGCTCCAGCCCGAGGCGAACGTCAGCGTCCCGACCACAAGTGCGAGAAAAGCGTGAGAATAGACCTTGTGCCGCCGCATTAATCCGACGCTCACGTTACGCGAAAAACGGGCGCGTTGGCGCGGGAAGATCGCGAAGATCTGGCGCGCCGTCTATTCTGCGTCGCTTCCGGTGGGCCGAACTTGGTTCGCTGGCTGCTTGGGGAGCTCGTGCGCCATTCGCACGCGCTTCGCCTCTAGGTACCCCGCAGAGTAGCGATTGGGCGCGATGAGCACGGGCTGGCGCGCGGACACCTTCACGCCCAGGGCAGTCAGCTTGCTGACCTTCTCCGGGTTGTTCGTCATGAGCACGATGCTCTTCACGCCAAAGTGATCGAGCATGTCCTTCGCGGCGTCGTACTCGCGTGCGTCGTCGGGGAGGCCGAGCATGCGGTTCGCGTCCACTGTGTCGTGGCCCTTCGACTGAAGACCGTATGCCTTGATCTTGTTGACCAGGCCGATACCGCGGCCCTCCTGGCGAAGGTAGAGGATCATGCCGCGACCGCGCCGACCGATCTCTGCCATCGCAGCGTCGAGCTGCTCCTTGCAGTCGCACTTGAGCGAGTTGAACACCTCGCTCGTGATGCACTCCGAGTGCACGCGAACGTAGAGGTCTGCGGCATCGCGCACCTCACCGAGCACGAGCGCGACGTGCTCCTTGACGCACCCCTCTCCGCCTTGCTTGGGTGAGGCGGTGGGCGAAGGCTCCGTGACGGTGAAGACGTGGGTGGCGAACTTGCCGTAGCGCGTGGGAACTTCTGCGGAAGCCTGCCAGATGGCGTGAGGCCGGATCACCCGAGTGGGGACGTGCATCTCAATATCTCTCCTTGGAGCTGCGAATGTGCGAGTCAGTGCCGCTCCCCCAAACGTAAGACCTACGGGTAGCCAGGGGAAGAGGCTTCTGGCACATGGTCCCCAGAGGCGCAAGTGGGTGTGCAGGCGCAGGGGCCTGGCACCCACGTCAAAGGGGCCTAACACCCGCCTGGCGCCCACGTCAAAGGCGCCTAACACCCACCAAGATTGGGGATTCCGAGCTGTTCGGCGGCTTCCGGGTCTCAGGCGGCTCGGCGCATGAGGCGGGTCAGCATGTCTTCCAGGATAATCTCGGCGGGGCGGCGGGAGCTCTTCAGCGCGAGGTCGGTTTCCTGGAGGACGGTGAGCCAGCGCTCGAGCTCGCGGGCCCGCCAGCCCTTCGCCTTCATCGCGATCTCTCGCGCCTTGAACGGGGGCACACCGGCGGTCCGCGCGGCGTCGTCCGGGCTCTGGCCCGACTCGATGCCGGTGGCGACGCGCGCGAGTTGCCGCACCGTCCACGCGAGCGCGCCGAGCATCGGCAGGCCGCGGTCCTTCGGATCGTACACGTCCGCGAAGAGGCGCATCGCCTTCCCGAGATCCCGCGTGGACACCGCGTCCACGAGCGACCACGTGTCCGCGAGACGAACGCGCGCAACGCACGCAGCGACGGCGTCCTCGGTGATCTCGGCGCCCTTTCCGTCGGTCTTGCCGACGTAGAGCGAGAGGCGCTCCACGACGTCCGACACGTGTCCGAGCTCGGGCCCGGCGAGCTGCACGAGCAGCTCCGCGATGTCGTGGCCGACATTGTGCCCCTTGTCGCGGAACGCCTTGATGATGAACTCGCCGAGGGCGCGGTCGTCGAGCGGGTCGCACGTCACGACGAGCTGCTTCTTCTTCGCCAGCGACATCAGCTTGCGACGCCCGTCGAGCGCAGCGCCCACGAGCACGAGGCACGTGGTGGGCACCGGCTCTTCCGTGTATTGTGCAAGCTTCTCGATCGGCGAGGCCTTCCCGCTGTCCTTCTCCTCGCCACCGCCCTGGGAGTCCCATCGCTCGACGCTGCGAACGAGGCAGAACCGACGGTTCGCCATCATGGGAACGGTGCGCGCTGCGGACAGGACCTTGTCCACGTCGGACTCGCCAGCGGTGAATTTGTCCTCGTTGAAGTCCGCGAGCCCTCCACCGAGCGCAGCTTCGCGCAGCGCCGCGACGACGCGATCGCGCAGCACGCGCTCTTCACCCACCACGACGTAGACGGGAAGGAGCTGCCCCGACGCTGCTTGGCGGAGCGCGTCCTCGGGCGTCACGCGCTCTTCTGTTCGGCGGTTCGTTGACGACGCCGTGCGATAGCGATGCCGATGGCACCGAGCGGGAGCAGCAGCGCGAGGCCGCCGCCCAAAGGCACGTCCGACATGCCGGGTACAGAGCAGCCGCAGCCGCCCTTCGGCTTCACCTGGATGTTCTCTTCGGGCGTCTTGTTGTACGCGTCCGCCGGAATGAACGGCTGCGCGGTTCCCGTGGCCGTGACCTCGCCGTTGCCGCCCGCGTTCCCGTTGGGGGTGTCGTCGTTCTGGGCGACCTGCTTCGCGCCGGCGTCGTGGCCCTCGATTTTTTTGATCTTGTTGTCCTTGTTGAAGTTCATCGCGCGGCGATCGACGACGGGGTTGTCGCCCTTCAACTTGATGTTCGCGCGGCCGCCGATCTCGACGCCGTCGCTGGTGCGGAGCTGCACGGTGTACTCGCCCGCCTCGTAGCCGCGATCGCGCGTGAGACCGAAGTCGAAGCGCGTGGTCGTGAAGATCTTGCCGCTCGCGTTGGAGAAGTCGACGTCGAGGCTCTCGACCGACGGCGACTGGTTCTGCAGCACCGTGACGTTGGTGACCGGTGCGTCGTGGTTGTCGATGAGCGAGCGCTCGTACACGGCCGTCTTCGTGAAGAGGAAGCGCATCGTCTGGTGGGGGATCGGCGGCGGCTTCGGCAGCTCGATCGTCACGAACACGTGCCATGCACCGGACTGCTCCGCGACCTCCCCGCTCTTCAGCGTGAAGCGTCCGCCGGCGAGCGCGTCGCTGGAGACGAAGAAGACGGCCGCGAAGACGACCAGGGCGAACAGGGCTGTGACTTTGGCTCCGAGCTTCATCGAAGTGAACGCTACCCCACGTTTCTCCCCAATTCGAGCGGATTAGAGTGCTGAGACGGCCGTTGCTGGAATCACTGCGGCGGACGTCCTACTATTCTTCACGTGCGAAGAATTGCGCTCTGGTCGTCGCTGGTGTTCCTTTCGGTCGGTGGAGCTCTCGCGTGCGGCGCGTTCGGAGGTAGCGACGCGACCGCGCCCGTCTCGGACTCGGGCCTGACCGATGCGGGCGGGGTCAGCGACCCCACGCTCGACGGCGCGGTCACTGGCTCGGACGACGGAAGCCCCAGCGCAAACAAGGACGCCGGCGATGCGAGCACGTGCACGAACGTGGTCTTCGAGTTACCGAATTGCAGTGCGGTGTTGGACGCAGGCGTCGATGGCGGCCCCCTCGGCACCGACGTGCGGCACTCCGGAACTTCGGCGGGGCCGTCGTGCAGCTTCGCGCCGCCCGCCGGGAATGCGGTCTTCACGGAGACGTTCAACACGATGGTCGGTGACAAGACGACCCTCGAGTTTCAGATCTTTCCCGTGTCGACGGACCTGGACGTCGCGATGTACGGGTGCCTCTTGGGTGCCCACGTTGGCTCGGAGCTGGTCGAGATGAGCCTTTCCACGGCCGTGGGCACGGGGCAGAAGCTCACCATCCACATCATGAACACCGCAACAGACGTCGCCAATCCGTACTACGGAGTGCCCGTCATCATGCCAAACCTCTGGAACCAGGTGACCCTCGAGATCCTCGGGGCCGCAAACACCTGCAATCTC
>JANXLV010000120.1 GCA_025355005.1 Myxococcales bacterium
CCAAGGAGCACGATGACCGACGCGGCGAGCTTCATCATGAACTATCGATTTGCAACGCTCGTGCCCGGGCCCGTGGATTGTTGCCCCGAGCAAATTCAGCCATTTCGCCGCCGGAACGACGTGTCACGCTGTGCCGCTACCCTGCTGGTCGCGAAGTCATGGTCGCTGCGCGCTCGCGTCCATCCACACGACGCGGCCTTCGCGTTCGAGCAGGTTCGGGATCCGCTCTGCGTAGCGCTCTTCGATGATCGCGCGACGCAGCTTGAGGGTGGGCGTGAGGAGACCGTTCTCCGTCGTCCATTCCTCGGGCACCACGAGGAGCTTGTCCAGGCGCTCGTGCGGATCGAACGCGGTGTTCGTCTCGCGCATGTGGTGTTCCAGCAGCGCCGCGATCTCCGCGCGGTCGGTCTCTGCGCGCGCCCGTAGTCCGGATGACAGAACGATCAGCGCGTACGGCTGCGGAAGCCCCACGCCCGACACGCACGCCTGATCGATGTCCGGATGCGCGAGCAGCGCGCTCTCCAGCGGCGCGGGCGCCACGTACTTTCCCTTGCTCGTCTTGAAGAGCTCCTTCACGCGGCCGCGAATGCAGAGCGCGCCATTCGCGTCGATCTCGCCGCGATCGCCGGTGTGCAGGAACCCGTCTGCGTCCAGGGTCTCGCGCGTGAGCGCATCGTTCTTGTAATAACCGAGCATGGTGCCCGGGCTCTTCACGAGCACCTCACCGTCAGCCGCGAGCTTCGCGGTGACGTTGGGCGCGGGCCTGCCGACCCAGCCCACACGTCCTTCACCCTTTCGCGTGTAGTGACTGAGCGCGAAGTTCTCCGTCATGCCGTACAGCTCGTCGAGCTCCATGCCCAGCGTGCCGTACCAGTGCACGAGCTCCGGCGGGGTGGGCGCGGAGCCCGTGATGAACATGCGCGAGTCGTCGAGGCCGAGGCCTTCGCGCACCTTCCTCTGGATGACGCCACGGATGATGGGCAGCTTGAGGAGCAGCGCGAGCCGACCCGGCGGCATCTTGCTGAACACGCCGGTCTGCAGCTTCTGCCAGAGGCGCGGCACGCTGCCGAAGATCGTGGGCCGCGCGCGCCTGAGATCCGCGGGGAACGTCTCCAGACTCTCCGCGAAGAAGACGCGGAAGCCGACCTTGAGGTTCGGGGTCTCCATGCACGCGCGCTCCGCTACGTGGGCGAGCGGCAGGTAGGAGAGCATGCGATCAGAAGCGTTGAAGCCGAGGTCGTCCGTGAAGGCGGCGGCCGCGCACATGGTCCGGAAGCTGTGCATCACGCCCTTGGGCTCGCCCGTCGAGCCGCTGGTGTAGATGATGGTCGCGAGGTCGTCGGGCAGGCGGCGAGGGCTCTCTTCGAGCGGTTTCCCGTCCTTCACGATCTCTTCCCAGGTGCGCACGCCCTCGCGCGCGGCCTCCTTCGGCGCGAGCGGGAGCAAGAGCCGCACGATGCCATCGGGCAGTCCAGGCTCCATCGCGGCGAAGCCATCCAGCTTGCCGATGAAGCACACGCGCGCCTCCGAGTGCTCGAGGATCGCGCGGATGCTCCTCTGCGTGAGCGTCGGATAGATCGGCACGGTGACATGACCCGCCATCCAGATCGCGAGGTCAGCAAGGAGCCACCACGCCGTGTTCTTCGAGAAGATCGCGACGCGGCTGCCCGCCGGCAGGTCGAGCGAGCGAAGGTGCGCAGCCATGCACCGCACCTCACGCATCGCCGCGGCAAACGTGAGGTCGAGCATCGCGCCCGCACCCATGGGCTGCGAGAGCCAGACCGCATCGGGCCGCTCGCGCTCGTGCCCGTAGATCCAGTCCAGCTGCGTCGCGTCGTCCATCGACGACATCCTACACGCGCCATTTCTTGATTCGACAGCGGCATGGATAGAACGACTCACGAACGACGCCGGTGCGAGCAAGGGCGACGTGCACGTTGTGGGGACCGCCGGTGCCGCCGAGGATGACGGCGTAGCGACCTCGACCTCGACCTCGACCTCGACCTCGACCTCGACCTCGACGCCGACCTCGACCTCGACCTCGACCTCGACTTCGACCTCGACTCTCCTTACGCTTTGCGTCATTTGTGATCTGGCGTCTTTTTCGTTATTTGGGGTGGCGCGTGCCTCATTTTAGAGTTACGAAACGCCGCTTCCGCGCAGTGCTCGCGTGAGAGGCTGGGCTTCTTGGCCTAGATTCGCCTGCCCCCTATGACCGAAACGCGACTCCAGGCTCAACGCATCGTGAAGGCGTTCGGGAACAACCCGATCCTGCGGGGCGTGGACGTGTCGCTGCAGAAGGGCGAGTTCGGCGTCCTCGTCGGTCCGAGCGGCTGCGGCAAGTCGACTCTCCTTCGCATCGTCGCGGGGCTCGAGGAGGTGTCGAGCGGCACCATCGAGATCGCAGGTCGCGACGTGACGGAGCTGCCGCCGAAGGATCGCGACATCGCGATGGTCTTCCAGAGCTACGCGCTCTATCCGCATCTCACCGTGCGCGAGAACCTCGCGTTCGGGCTCACGCTCCGCAAGACGCCACCAGCGGAGATCGCAAAGCGCGTGACGGAGGCGAGCGAGATGCTCGGCCTCGAGAAGCTGCTCGAGCGATTGCCGAAGCAGCTCTCCGGCGGACAGCGGCAGCGCGTGGCGATGGGACGCGCGATCGTGCGCCGCCCCAAGCTGTTCCTCTTCGACGAGCCGCTGTCCAACCTGGACGCGGCTCTGCGCGCAGAGGTGCGCGTCACCATCCGCAACTTGCATGACCGCCTCGACGCGACCACGCTCTACGTCACGCACGACCAGGTCGAGGCGATGACCCTTGGCGACAAGCTCTGGGTGCTCAACGGCGGCAAGGTAGAGCAGACGGGCGCGCCGCTCGACGTGTATGCGCGGCCGCGCACGCTCTTCGTCGCTGCGTTCCTGGGTTCGCCCAAGATGAACCTGGTGAACGTGGCGGTGGTGCACCAGGGCAACTCCGTGCTCGCGGAAGGTCAGGGCGTGCGTACGCCCATTCCGTCGCCGCGGTTCGGAACGCTCGCAAAGGGCATGGAGGCCACGCTCGGTATTCGCCCGCACGACGTGCACATCGCGGGTGAGGGCCGCGAGCTCTCGTGCACCCTGCTCGTCGAGTTCGTGGAGGCGCTCGGCTTCGAGGCCTACGTGCACGGCAAGACGCTGAGCGACACCGGCGAAGGCGACGCGAAGCTCGTCGTGCGCCTGGACGCGGAGCACGGGCGTCGCGTGAAGGTCGGCGAGAAGGTGCCGCTCTCGTTCGACCCTGCGCACATTCATCTGTTCGACAAGAAGACCGAGATCGCCCTCGACGACAAGGCGACAGAATGATCCGCGCGCTGCTGCTCGCGGCGTTCGCCGTGCTCCTGGTGTCGCTGGGCGCGGGCTGCGGTGAAGGGCCCACGAAGATCGTCTTCTGGCACGCGTACCGCGGTGACGAAGAGGCCGCGCTCATAAAGCTCACGAAGGACTACGAGGCCGAACACAAGGTCACAGTCGAGCTCCTCTCCGTTCCCTTCGATGCGTACGCCGCGAAGCTCGAGGCCGCAGTCCCGCACGCGCACGGCCCCGACGCATTCATCGACGCGCACGAGCGTCTGGGGTCACACCTCCAGAACAAACTGGTCGCGCCCATCGGCGATGCGCTGCCGGAGAAGGACGTCGCTTCGTTCGAGCCCGTGAGCATGAAGGCCATCACGATCGCCAACGTGCGCTATGCCGTGCCGCTGTCCGAGAAGTGCATCGCGCTCTATCTCAACGAGGACCTGGTCCCGAAGACGCCGCGGACGATCGAAGAGCTCGCCGCGCTCCCCGTTCCGAAGGGCAGCTACCCGATCGTCTACGAGGCTGGAACCCCGTTTTATCACGCTCCGTTCTTGTCGGCGTTCGGGGCGGGCATGCTCACCGCGGATGGGCAGTTCGGCATGGTGGGCCCGGGTGCGGAGGACTCGCTGCGGCTCGTCGCGGGCTGGCAGAAGAACGGCCTCCTTCCCGAGGAGCCGTCTGGCGCGCTCGTCAAGGAGCTCTTCTCCACCGGGAAGGCGAACGCGGCCATCAGCGGCCCGTGGCTCGCCGGAGACCTGGGCTCCATGAAGTTCCGCGTGGAGCCGCTGCCGCTCGTGGGGAAGACCGGCCAGCGCATGCGCCCGCTCCTCACGGTCGAGGGCGCGTTCCTCACGCCCGGGGGAAGCAAGCGCGAGGACGTTCGCGCCTTCGTGCGCTACCTGGGCGGCAAGCAAGCGAGCATCGTGCGCGCGACCGTGGGCAAGCAGGTCGTCGCAAACAAGCAGGCCTGGGAAGAGCCCGCGCTGCAGAAGGACAACGTGCTGCTCGCGTTTCATGCAGCAGCAAAGGACGCGGAGCCCATGCCCACGTCCACGGCCATGCGCGCCACGTGGGTGCCCGCGCAGGAGGCGATCCGAAAAGTTCTGCGCGGCGACGCAGAGCCCAAGGCCGCGCTCGAGGAGGCCCGCGCGCGTTTCCTGGACGCACTAAAGCCGCCGCCGCCACCACCGTCACCCACGCCGCTCTTCCTGGTATGCGGTCTCGTGCTCGCGGGGCTGGCGTTCCTGATGGTGAAGCGCGTGCGCGAGCCGGGCTTCAGGGCGGAGCTCCGACGCGGCAGGGGCGCATATGCGTACGTGCTGCACGCCGCGGCGATCGTTCTCTTGCTGGTGGTGCTGCCGCTGGTGGTTGGCGCGCTGACCTCGTTCTTCGCAGGCACGCGAGACCAGCCGCAGTATGTGGGCCTCTCCAACTACACGTCGATCCTGACTGCGCGCGGCGGCGACCTGCTGGGCCACGGCTCCTTCTACCTGACGCTGCTTGTCACCGTGCTCTGGACCATCTGCAACATCGCGCTCCACGTGGGTATCGGCGTGCTGCTCGGCGTCTTGCTCTCGCGACAGTGGCTCAAGCTCCGCGCGATCTACCGCGTGCTCCTCATCATCCCGTGGGCCGTGCCGAACTACGTCACTTCGCTCGCATGGAAGGGCATGTTTCACCGGCAATTCGGCGCGATCAACGCGATCCTGAAGGCGCTCGGCGCAGAGCCCGTGTCGTTCTTCTCGCACTGGTCCACGGCGTTCGCGGCGAACGTTGCGACCAACGTGTGGCTTGGCTTTCCGTTCATGATGGTCGTCACGCTCGGCGCGCTCACGTCGATCCCGAAGGAAGTACTGGAGGCCGCGGAGGTGGATGGCGCCACGCGCTGGCAGCGGTTCCGCCACGTGACGCTGCCGCTCTTGCTCCCGAACATGTTGCCAGCCGTGGTGCTCGGCACCGTCTGGACGTTCAACATGTTCAACGTCGTGTTCCTCGTGTCCGGCGGCGAGCCCGACGGCACCACGGACATCCTGGTGAGCGAGGCGTATCGCTGGGCGTTCACGCGCAACTCGCAGTACGGCTACGCGGCCGCATACGCGGTGATCATCATGGGCCTGCTCTTCGTGATGACGCGCATGCTCGGGCGCCTCACACCGAAGGACGTCGAGAAGGGTGAGCACTGATGGAGCGCACGCCCAGCCTCGCCGAGCGCGTCGTCGTGAACGCGGTCGTGCTCGTGTTCGTCGTGTTCGCGCTGTACCCGGTTCTCTGGGTCATCTCCCTCTCGCTCTCGGGCGGCGGCATGGGGGAAGGCGGTTCGGTGCTGCCCATTCCGCACGACCCGTCGCTCGCGAACTTCAAGATGGTGCTCGGCGGAGACGATCCGCAGAAGACGTGGCTCTTCGGACGCCAGCTCGCGAATTCACTCCTGGTCTCCGTGCTCACCGCCGCTGTCGCCATTGCGATCGCCACGCCGTGCGCGTATGCGCTCGCACGCTTCCGTTTCGTCGGAAAAGAGGCCGGATTGCGCACGCTGCTCGTGACGCAGATGTTCCCCACCGTGGCGAGCGCCGTGCCGCTCTACCTGTTGCTCGACGCGCTCGGGCTGCTCGACTCCCGACTTGGTCTCACGCTGGTCTACGCGACGACGGCGGTGCCGTTCGCGATCTTCCAGCTGCGCGGCGCATTCGAGTCCATTCCCGTGGACCTGGAGGAGGCGGCGATGGTGGACGGCGCGTCGCGCTTCGAGGCGTTCGTGCGCGTGGTGCTGCCGGCTGCGCGTCCGGCGATCTCCGTCACGGCGCTCTTCGCATTCATGAGCGCGTGGAACGAGTTCATCCTGGCCGCCACGCTCCTCTCTCGCGAGAGCGCGTTCACGTTGCCTGTCGTGCTTCAGCGCTACGTGGGCGAGCACGACGCGCAGTGGGGCGCGTTCGCAGCCGGCGCGATCATCGTGAGCGCACCGGTGATGCTGCTCTTCTACGTCGCTCAGCGGCAGCTTGTCAGCGGGCTCACCGCGGGCGGCGTGAAGGGTTGAGCCAGTCCCGCCTTATCGAAGTGACACGGCTTACTTGGCCCTCCGCGCCACGCGTGGTGGAACCATGTGATGAGCCTCACTCGCACGAAGCGGACTGCGAAAGCGAAGCCGGTACGGAAGCCTGAGCGGCGTTCTGGAGACGAGCGGCGTGACGTTGCATCGGAGCGCCGGACGTTCCCGCGTCCGGAAGGGCGCCGGATGAATGCGGGTCGGCGGGCAAACGACCCGCGGGACTGAGCGGCTCCTCGGGGACCGGCGCTTCCTCCTTCTTCCTCACAGACCCCGCGCCGGGACTGGATCGCTGGATGCGGGTGAACGTCTCGCGGTGCGAAGGGATGCATCTGTCGCGGAGCCTGAGCGTGCTGAGGAAAGTCGCCGCGAGCTGACGGGAAGGGTCGAAGTCGAGGTCGGCGCCGCCACTTGTGGTAATCACAGCTGCCATGCCTCTCACCGGCAACGCCGCCCGCTCGCTCCGCGCCCTCGCGCACGATCTGAAACCCGTGGTGCACGTCGGGAAAAACGGCGTGAACGCGGAGGTCGCGAAGGCCATCGCGCAAGCGTTGACCGATCACGAGCTGATCAAGGTGAAGGTCCTCGGTGAGTGCCCGACCACGCCGGACGAAGTGGGCGCGGAGCTCGCGGAGGTGACCCGAAGCGATGTCGCGCAGCGCATCGGTCGCATCGTGGTGCTCTACAAGCCGCATCCGAAGAAGCCGAAGATCAAGATCCCGAAGGGCTGGTCACCCCCGCCGAAGGTGAAGGCGAAGAAGCCCACCGAGCCAACGGACATCGTCCCGCTCGAGCCCCAGGATCGGCCCCAGGAAGAAGACGACGTCGAGGACGACGGCCAGTAGCGTTACGCGCCTCGCCCTCGGTCTATCCCCTTCCCGCCTCTCCCTTCCAGTAGGTCATCACCCACGACATCCCCTCGTGATGCACGCTCTTCCGCGCGACGGCCGGCATCGACAGCGCTGCTGCTTCGCACACGCGGTTCGCGGGGCCGTACCACGTCACGACGCAGTGACGTCCGACGCGATCCATCGCTTCCAGCAATCGCTTCTTGTCGCGCACGTAGTAGAGGACCTCGCACGCGGTGACGAGGTCGAAGCGGCCGCGCTCGTTGGCCCACGGCTGGTCCATGAGCTGTCCTTCGTCGAACGTGGCGGATGGGACGCGACGGCGCGCACGTTCGATCGCGGTGCGTGACACGTCGAGGCCCGTGAGGTGGTCCGTCATTCTCGAGAGGTGCTCGCTCTGGTGACCCTCACCGCAGCCAATTTCGAGCGTATTCGCGATGTGCCCGCCCACGTGCTCCGTGATGAAGCGCGTGGTCTCGGCGAAGCGGACCTGTTCGCGCGGCGTGCGCGCCTTCCACGGATCGCGCAGACGATAGGCGAGCTCCATGCGCCGGTGCGCGTCCACGGACAGCACGCCGGTGAGCACCACGCGCATCCATGCGCGCCGCGCGAGGTCCGTCGCACGAGCACGGACGCCGAGCATCACGCGCCGCGGAGCTCGGGCAGCGCGCCGTGGAAGGAGAGGTTCGTGCCGTCCGCCGCGATGGCGTCCGTGAGGCCGAAGGTCGTGTCGGCTTGTCCCATGGCCTGCATCAGGCTCACGAGCAGGCGATTGTGCGACGGGCCGGTGAGTGGCTCTCCACCGATGGGATTCGGAAGCGTGCGCGGGTAGCGGAGGTAACGCCCCATCTTGAAGGTGTTGCCGCCGCCGGCGATGAGCGTGGACACGTCGTGGTGCTGGTGCGTGGGGGTGGCCAGCTCCGCGACCCACACGACCAGCGTGTGATCGAGCATCGTACCGGTGCCCTCCTTCACGCTGTCGAGCTCTGCGAGGAGGTACGCGACGTGCCCGGCATGCCAGGCGTCGAGATCCGTCATCGCCTGCGCGGCGAGCGGGCTGTACGTCTGACCGCACGACGTGTGGCCCTCGATGGATTGATGTCCGTAGACGTGGAACGTGGCGTCCGCCGGATACCCGAGCTCCGGGCACTGCGGAACGGGCGGGCAGACGGTGACGATGCGCGTGAGATCGCACGCGAACGCGAGGCGGATGAGGCGCATGAACTGGCGCATGGGCTGGCCCGAGCTGTCGAATGCAGTGTCGCCGCAGCGCGAAGAGCTCCCGCTGCTCAGCGACAGCTCCAGCTCGCGCACCAGATCACGGTGCTGGTCGAGCTTCATCCTGCCATCCGCATCGAGCCTTGGCGCGAGCAGATCGTACTCCGTGCGCGCCGCATCCAGCGCGGACGGGCGCAGCGACTTCATCCGGTCGTCGCGCGTCTTGCCTCCACCCTTCGGGAGCGCGTAGCCGAGCAGATCGGCGAACGCCGCGCTGGGATCCGCCACCATCGGCGAGGCTTGGCCCGGTCCCAGGTACGAGAACGGCGACACCATGGAGTTCGGGATGTAGTCGAAGCCGTAGACGCGCGAGTCGAACCGACCGGGCGCGGCCAGTCGCGAGGCGAGCTCTTGATCGATCGACTTCGCGCCGCCAGAGCAGTACGTGCCCGGACGCTGGAGCGCGCGCGTGCCCGTGAGCACGTCGGCCACGCCGATCTGGTGATTGTTGAGATCGCCCGTACCTGCCTTCATCACCGCGGCAATATCGGCGAGCGCGGCCGTGTGCGAGAGCCCTTCGATGGCGAGGATGCGATCGCGATACGGATGGAACGGGCGCAGCGTGGGGCTGAAATCGGACGGCAACAGATCTGCGAGCGGGCGCTCCGCCACGACGTCCATGGGCCCACCAGGTACCTGCATGTTCCACGCATTCGGGATGTTCCCGTGGGGCTGCACGTAGAAGACGATGCGCCGAGGCGACGTGTCGTCGGCGCGCGCGCTCCGCGTGGACGGACCGCTCCGCAGCGTGGTCGCCAGCGCGCCAAGTCCCAGCGCCTGGAGGAACTGTCTCCGCCGCATCATGGCGAAGAGCCCTCCCGCACGACCTTCTGCATGCGGAACGTGTCCGATGCGACCAGATCGACGAGCAGCGCGCGAACGTCGCCCTGGCTCCCGTGGAAGTGCTGCGCGAGCGCGTCGATCATGGGCGCCTCCACGGCATCTGGCGCACGGCCCACCGCGAAACGCACCCAGCGCTCCGTTGCGCACTGGTGCACCGTCTTGCTCACTGCGAGCTTCGCGGACAGATCGAGCGCGTCGTCGAACGCGCCATCGACGTCCGTGCCGTTGATCTTTCCGGAGGAGTCGATCCCGAGACCGTTGTCCACCGTCTGGAACTTCCCGGCGGCGTCGTAGTGCTCGAAGCCAAAGCCAAAGCCGTTGAGGTTCGCGTGGCAGCCCTGGCAGACGGCGGGCTTCGTGCGTGTCTCGAAGAGCATGCGGTTCGTCTGTGGACCGTCGCCGGGCTGCATCTTGGGCTGTGAGAAATCGACCCCGGGCGGCGGCGAGATGGGCAGCTGACACAGGAGCCGGAGCTCGAGCCAGTTCCCGCGCACTGGTGGTGACGTGGCACCGCGGTGGGAATAGCCCGCGAGAAATGCGGCGCGCGTGAGCAGGCCCGCGCGCTCGTTGGGGGGGAGCGTCACCTCGGTCCATTGCGACGGCTCGGGGAGCGGGTTGATGCGATAGACGCGCGCGGCGTCGCCGTTGACCCACGCGCGGCGGCTGGTGAAGAGATCGCCGAACGTGCCGCCTTGGGAGAGCGTGTTCTCGATGAAGAGCTGCGTCTCCGTCATCACGGCGGCCTGCGTGGCCGTCGTCCAGCCGAGGTCGACCTCGGGCGTGCGCACCGCGTGCTCGTCGAGGAGGACGCGGTCCAGCCCGAGCCACTGCCGGTGAAAGCTGTAGAGCACGCGCCGCGCGCGCTGGTCTGCGAGCATGCGCGTGGCCTGCGCGCGCACGTCCGATTCGGTCGTGAGCATTCCATTCTTCGCTGCGTCCAGCAGGGCGTCATCTGGAGTGCTTCGCCAGAGGAAGAACGAGAGGCGGCTTGCCATCGCGAATGGATCGAGGGCAATCGTGCGGCCGTTCGTCGCGTCCGGAGGCGCGGGCTCGGGCCGGTAGATGAACTGCGGTGACTGCAGCATGGCGGAGAGCGTGAGCTCCGTGGCGCCCTCGAAATCCACGGCGATCTGCCATCCGTGGAACCGCGCGGTGAAGCGATTGCGCTCGTCGTCCGTGAGCGGCCGCCTGAAGACGCGGCCGCCGATCTTCTCCACGAACGTTCGCGCGCATGCGTCGGCCAGCGCGGGCGTGGACCAGTCAGAGCATCCCAGCAGCGCGGGGAGCCCGGTGGAATCGCCCACGAGCGCGTGCGCGTACGCCGCGGCGATCGCCTCGTAGCGCGAGATGCGCACGTCGGATGGCTGCTGAGCCTCCGCAGCGTTGTCGAACCCCGCGACCGTCGCGTCCGCGGGAAGCGTGGGCAGCGTGACCTTCACGCCCGGAAATAGATCGGAGAGAGCGTTGAGATGCTCCTCGTTGGTGAGACGACGCAGCGGTGACGGCCCCACGCTCGCGTTCTGCGCGCTCGTATCGGGTGAATATTCCGGGTAGCAGCCTGCGACCACGGCGGGTGCGGCCAGCGCGAGCGTCAGTGCGGCGAGCCGTGCGCGCATACCGCCTTCACGGTAGCACGGTCTTTCCCGGTAGATCAGCGGACGGGTCGGCGACGTACCCTTCCCACCCTGCGAGCCCGGACACGAGCCACGGCCAGTCGCGACGAAGCGAGAACGTCACCGCTTCGTAGAAGCCGTGGCCCTGCTCGCTTGCCAGGTTGAGGCGCACGTCGATGCCTGCGCGCGCGATGCGCGGCAACGCCTCACGGTACGTCGTGGTGCACGAGCCGCGCGTCGTGCACACCAGCAGCAGCCGCTTCACGTGATGCGCCTTCAGTATCGCCGGGAAGCCCTTGTCGCCCACGGAGTCGTACGAGCCTTCGACCAGCACGAGCGCCTCCGGCGACACGAGCCCGCCTTGCACGAGGGTGAGCGCCATCATCGTCCCGGCGGAGAATCCTGCGACGACCATGGGGCCCTCCGCGACGTAGCCAGTGAACGCGCGATTGACCTCCGTGCGCGCGCCGTCGATCTGCGACATCACGTTCTTCGGAGTGTCCCAGTAGGTGCGCGTGGGCCCGCCATGAGGGCAGATGATGAACGGGTACGCGTTCGTGACGCCGCGCCATTCCCCGCACGACCATTCCGCGCGATCGCCGCCGCCATGGAGTCCGAGCATGATCGGGCGCGGGGTCGTCGCGTTGTTCGGGACGGAGAGCTTCGCGACCTCGTCACGCGGCGCCGAGACCGCCTCGAGCCACTCGTGGTTCGCGAGAGGCGCAAGCGCTGCGGGGGCGGGCGCGGGGGCCGGGGCGGGTGCGGGCGGGAGCGGCTCGGGTCGAATATTCGGCGCGATCGTGGTGCCGCCATCCGCCCGGGCAGAGGCCAAGGGCGCGCTGGGATCGGACGCGCACGCGAGGAGCGAGAGCCAGGGAAGCGCGAAGCAAACCTTCTTCATGCTCCTTCCGTCTGACGAGAGGACGAAAGTGTGACGCGCTAGAGCCGATTCGATGTCTGGAACGAGCGGCGGCTACGTCAGTACGCGTGCGTGCCGTAGGCCGGGTCGGTCTTCCCGAAGGTGAGCGTCACGTCGTAGTTGGAGACCACGTTCGGGTAGCTGGTGACCGTGGCGCTCGCGTCGGGCCATCGCACCTCGATCTTGTCGATCGCGCACGCAGCGCCAAGGCCGAAGGTGAGCACGAAGTCGTTCTGCACGTTGCCGTGGCCGTAGCCGCCGCTCACGTACTGTGTCTGTGTGCGTCCACCGGCCGTCACGCGCACCACGGCGCCCACCGCGGAGCGATTCACGCCGGTGCCGGCGCCGCCATCCAGGTGCACGCGCACGAGGTTCTGATCCTGGCCGACGTTGTTCAGGAAGACGAGCGGCTGCGCGGTGGCGGTGGTCTGTGACGTCACGAGATCAAGATCGCCGTCGCCGTCGATGTCGATGAAGACCGGGATGGTGAGGTTGCGGACGCTGCCCGTGACGATGCCGGCGGCGCTGTCGTTCCGCTCGAACGTGCCGTCCGTCTTCTGGTGGAAGAGCGCGCTGGTGTCGGTCGTACCGTATGCGCCGGTCTCCGTGAGCAGGATGTCCTTCCTGCCGTCCAGGTCGATGTCGACCATGACGGACATGGAGTCGCCATCGTTCCAGTAGAAGCCGCTGTGCTTGCGCAAGAGGCCGGTCTTGTCGTTGCCGGGGCGCGTGAATTTCTGGCCGGGGCCCGGGTTCAGCGCGAGCTCGCTCGGGTCTGCGGAAGAGCCCACGTCGCCGTGGACGATGGTCGCGCTCAGGATGTCCATGTCGCCGTCGTCGTCGATGTCACCGCATGCGATGGTGAAGTTGTTGCCGCCAAGGCTCCACGATTGGTCGGTGACGCCCGGCTGCCAGCCGCGGAAGTACGGGCCGCTGCCAGCGCCGAACGCATCGGTGCACGTGACGCCGGGCGCGGGCGGCATGGGCGTGCACGTGGTGTCGGTCGGGTTTGCCGCGCAGAAACAGCGGAACGACTGGTCGTCGGAGTAGTCCTGGCGATCGTCGTGATCGATGCCGAGAGCGTGCCCGACCTCCACGAAATGGCCGTTGTCGTTGCGCCACACCTGGTTCTCTTCGCGGCCGTAGGACGCGAGGATCATGTCGTCGTCGCCGTCGCCATCCAGATCGCACGCGGTGTTGCCGAACACGTGGCGGTACTGCTTGCCGGTGGACGGGAGTGCGTCCTTCGCGGGGAGGCCGACCGACACGGATACGTCGTTGAACGTGCCGTCGCCGTTGCCGCGAAAGAGCTTCGGAGGAACGTTGGTGTCGAGCGGGTTGTATGGCCAGTGCGCGACGGTCGAGGGCCAGAAATCCAGGAAGCCGTCGCGGTCGTAGTCGAAGAGCACCGAGCCGGGTACCCACATGACGGTCTTGCCGAGATCACTCGGCGGCGCGAGCGTGAAGTGCGCCTTGCCGTCGTTGAGGAACGCGTCGCACGCGTCCTCGGGCTTGCTCGTGGGATTCACTTCGTCGGTGGGGCAGAGCACCACGTCCACGTCGCCGTCGTCATCCAGATCGCCCATGTCGGCAAGGCCGAAGCCGCGATTGCCAGCGCCGTCGCGCGTGTCGAGCAACCCGGATCCTGCGAGCGCGTCCACGAAGACGCGCTTCGTCGCGTCGCTCGGGTCGGGGCGGTTCATGTAGAGGAAGCGGACCTGCTTGCCCTTCCACGTGGCGTCGGTGGCGGCGCGATGCGAGGTGACGGCCTCCGTGAAGACGTCTGCGAAGCCGTCACCGTCGAGATCCGCCGCGGACAGCGCGGAGGCGACCGGGGTGACGGCGCCCTGCGGGCCGAGACCGTAGGCGGCGGTGACATCCGAGAACCAGCGCGCGGACGCGGGTCCTGGCGTCTTGCAAACGGCGGCCGGCGGCGGAGGGGCAGCAGGCGTGGCGGTGCCGGAGCTCTTGCTGCTGCACGCGGCGACGATACCAACGAGGGCGAGGAGACCGCACGAGGAAGAGAGAAAGGGAAAACGCACGACCCGCCTCTATCTCCCAGGTCCCGGTGCGTCCACCATTCTGCTCATGATATCCGAGCGTATCCGCCTGGCGAGCGCGACGCGGTGCCGATAGGATTTCATCAATGGTCTCGGATGTTGGCCTGGCCGCGGCCGTCGATCGCGTGATCGAAGGGGCGCTCGGCGTAGTGGCGGGGGAGCGCATGCTCATCGTCCACGATGCAGCCCACGACCAGATCGCAGAGCTCTGCGCCGCGGCCTCGCGCGTGCTGCACGCGGAGCCCGTGATGTTTCGCCTGGAGGACTTTGGTTCGCGACCGCACGCCCACCTGCCCCACGAGATCGTATCGGCGCTCGGGGACGCGCAGGCCAGCCTCCTCGCGGTGGACTTCCACAAGGGCGAGCTCGCGATGCGCACGGAGATGATCGACCGCGCGGCGGCGGCGCAGCTGCGGCATGGGCACATGGTGGGCGTGCAGCGCGCGTCGATCATCGCCGGCTTCTCGGTGCATCCAAAGCGCATCGCGGAGAAGGCGCGCGCGCTCCTGGTTCGCTTCGGACCCACCTCGCGCATCACGGTGAAGAGCAAGAGCGGCACGGACCTCATCGCCACGCTGTCGCCGAAATGCAAGTGGATGGACTTCGGGGCGCTGGTGCTGCGCGGCAAGCGGGTGAACCTGCCGGGCGGGGAGATCGTCACGAGCCCGGAGGACGTGAGCGGCGTCTACGTGGCGGAGGGAACGCTGGGCGACGCCGACGGCATCTGGCGCAAGCGGCTGCGCGATACGCCCGTGACGCTGCGGATCGCGAGCTCGCGCATCCAGTCCGTGGAGTGTGCGCGCGATCCGATGCTGGCGCGGATGATCACGGAGCGCCTCGGGACCGTGGGCAACCTCGATCGCGTGGGCCTCCTGGGGTTCGGCGTGAACCTGGGGCTCTCGGAGCCGCTGGGGGACGTGTTCTCGGACCAGAAGGTGCCAGGCGTGCATCTGTCCCTGGGCGAGACGTTCCCGGCCGCGACCGGCGCGTCGTGGACCTCGAAGAGCTGGGTGGCGCTCACGGCGACGAACTCCCCAGGGCAGGACGTGGACATCGACAGCAGCGCGGTGATGCGAAGCGGGCGCTATCTGCTCTGAGCTACCTGCTCTGAGCTACCTGCTAGGCTCTGACCCGCCCTCCCTACATCGCCTCCATCTCGCGAAGACTAAAGATGACGTCGCGGAGTGCCGTGGTATCTTTGACAGTTGGCTCTGTCTGCTCTCCCGCCGATGACGACCTCCTTCTCCACCAAGCGTCTTCTGGTCCTTTGCCTCGCCGTGACGGCGCTGGTGGCGCCGCTTCGTGCGCATGCGCGACCGCCTGCCGCGAGCGCGACGCGCTTCTTCTCCACGGAGTTCGAGTTCGAGCACCGCCGCTACATGTTCTCGCGCGAGGCGCCGGGATCGATCGCGCACGTGGCAGGCGGACAGCCTGGAGAGTCCCTGCCGCTTGTCGTGTTCCTGCACGGCATGAACGCAGACCGTGATGTGCACCTGTGGATGGGCGGAGGACCCGGCAATCTCCGCGAGCACGTGGATTCCTGGGTGCGCGCGGGTGATGTCACTCCGCTGATCCTGGCCGCGCCCACGCACACGCGCTACGCGCTGGCGGCGAACCTGATGTGGCCCGACTTCGATCTGTCGGAGTTCATCACCGCCACCGAGACGGCGCTGGGCGGGCGCGCGCACGTCGACACGAGTCGCGTGATCGTCGTTGGTCACAGCGGCGCGGGCTGCAATCCGCGCGGCGGCATCTTTTCACCAGAGGTGATCAAGCATCCTGACCGCGTCTCGGCGGTGGTCGCGATCGACAGCTGCGTGGATGAGGACGTGACGCCAACGTTCCAGGCGCTGGCGCGCGGGACCAGGGTCCTCTACTTCTGGCAGCCGGCATGGTCGAGACCAGTCGACGATCTCGCCAAGATTTGCGATGCTCCCGGCGCTTCATGCAGCGTGCAAGAAATCTCGGGGCTCCACGGCAACCCGCACAACACGGTGCTGCCGGTCGCGCTCGGACGCGCGCTCGTGGAGCTCTTGCCGGCGCGTCGCTCCTCGCGCTGAGCGCGTTCACGTTCGCGGCGTGTGACGAGAAGACCACGAGCAACGCGCCCGACGCGCGCGCTGCCGTCGATGCGACCGCTTCGCAGCCGAGCGATGCGTCCCGAGACGCGACCCCCGAGGCGAGCACCACCGCAGCGAGCGTGATGCCGAAGGCGCCGTTCGGAACACTGAAGACGTACGACAGGAACGTGTGCAAGGCGCTCCTCGGCGGCGGAAAGCATCGCATCGCGGAGCGCGACCTGCGCTCCTACTTCGTGGATGGCGACGACCTGCTCGCGCTCGTGAACCGCTCACCCATGGGCATGCTTCCGCCGGACTACGCGCCCACGGATCTCGTCGACCTCCACACGCAGAAGCCCGTCACGGACAGCAAGGACTGCGACCGGTTCCAGTGCCTGCGCAAGGACGCGTCTGCGGCGCTCGCCGACATGGTCGCGGACATGGCCAAGCAGGGATTCCCCGGTCACGTCGAGTCCGCGTATCGGTCCTATTTTTCCCAGTGCGGCACGTTCCTTCGCTGGGTCGAGAAGTCCGACGGCAACTTCTGCGAGGCCGCGGAGCAGAGCGCGCTCCCAGGCCACAGCCAGCACCAGCTAGGCACCACAGTCGACCTCTTCACGGAGGAGTGGAACAAGGATCCGCGCGGCGTGTTCCGCGAGGGCTTCGGCTGCACCGACGCGGGCCAGTGGCTCCAGAAGCACTCGTTCGAATACGGGTTCGTGATGCCCTATCCCATTCACCCCGACGATCGACACCCGAAGCAGAAGTGCGTCGTGCGGTGGGACATCAACGTGCCGATCAACCCGATGACGGGCTACCGCTTCGAGCACTGGCATTATCGCTTCGTCGGCAAGGAGAACGCGGCCGCGTACACGGAGGCGGTTTCGAAGAGCAATCCCGACGCGCCCGACGCTCCCACGCTGGAGCAATGGCTGCGAAGGAAGCGCGGCCTCACGCCGGACGCAGAGCTGCCCGTGTGCGATGGGTGCGAGTGCGGCGCGTGCTCCACGCTCGCGGACGACGGCCCATGCAAGGCCGACTCTCTGAAGCTCGATGAGCAAGGCATGCCAAAGGTCGCGAGCTCTGCCCCCGAGCTCAAGAAGGTGGTCCTCAAGAAGGGCAAGCACGGCACCATGCAGGTGCTCGTGACCGTCGCAGTGCCTGACAGCGCGCTCACGCAGCCGCCGGTCACCACTGCAAAGGATGCACTATACACGGATGGGAGCGACATCACGAAGCTCGTCCCCTACCCGGCGACCGCGCCACACCATTACGACGCGCTGCCAGGGGCGTACCGCATCGGCGTGCGAGGCGCAGGCTCCCCGCCGAACAGCTACCCGTACCAGGCGTCTCTGGCAGGTCCGAAATTGGCTGCAGTATACAACCGAGCGAACCTGCTCCTGCCAGCGCAGCCCGGAACACACGTGCACACGATCGCAGTGCCGAGCGCGCTGGGCGACGACGTCGAGGTCGCGCTCATCCAGGACAACAAGATCGTGGCGAAGCTGAGCGCGGAGTAGTGGCGCGCCGGTCTATTTCTTGACCGGCATTTGCTCGTCGAGGAAGCGGCTCACGCGGGCGAGGTACTCGAGGCGCACCTCTCGTCGGTCGAGCGAGTGTCCCTCGTTCGGGGCGACCATGTATTCGACCGGGATTTTCCGCGTCCGGAGCGCATTGACGATCGCGTCGGCCTCCGTGCGTGGGACGCGCGGATCGTTCTGCCCCTGATAGACGAAGAGCGGCGCCTGGATCTGGGCGACGTCCTTGATCGGGCTCCATGCGGCGAGGAGCTCGCGGTCGGCCTCGAGATCGCCGAACTCCAGCGTGAGCACGGAGCGCACCATGCCGGCGGTCGACTTCATGAACGACACGAGGTTGGAGATGCCGACGAGATCGACGCCTGCGCGCCAGAGCGTCGGCTGACGGGTGAGCGCCATCAGCGTCATGTAGCCGCCGTAGCTGCCGCCCATGACGACGATGCGGTCGTCATCGCACCAGGGCTGGGCGCGCGCCCACGTGTTGACGGCTTCGAGATCCTTGAGCGCGTCTGCGCGCTTCTCGCGGTTGTCGGCGAGCTCGTAGGCGCGACCAAAGCCCGTGGAGCCGCGGATGTTCGGCTCGACGACGGCGTAGCCCTGCGCCACGAACCAAAGAATGTTGGGGCTGTAGCCGACCTTGGAGCTCGACGAGGGGCCGCCGTGGACGAGCACGATCGTCGGGAGCTTGGTGCGCGCCTTCGGCAGGTAGAGGTTGATGGGGATGGGGAGCGCGTCGAACGCGGGCGTCTTCAGCTGAGAGACGTCGACAGCGGGGATCTTGTCGAGGCCGGGACGCGGGTCGGTGCGAATGGGCTTCATCGCGCCGGACTCGATGTTGACCTCGTAGACGTCGGTGGGCTTGCCGGGCGCGGACAGGCGCATGGTCAAGGAGCGGCCGTCCTCGGAGAAATCGAACGGGACAGCGGTGCCGAGCGGCGACTTCACGAGGGCGATCGACTTCAGCGTCCTGGCGTCGAGGATGCGGATGGTGCTCGATCCGCCAGCGTCGACCATCACCGCAAGGTGATCGCCCTTCGGCGAAATGACGAGGTTCGAAAGCGTCGCGGTCGCGGGAGACTCCTCCTTGTACCGACCGGCGAGGACGCCGTTGTTCTCCACCGCGACCACGAAGGCGTTCTCGCCGCCGTCGTCCGTCGTGATGTAGGCGCGCTTTCCGTCTGCTGCGAACGCGCCGCCGTCGATCGTGACCTGCTTCTTGTCGCTCTGCGGATAGATGCGCTTCGCCTTGCCGGAGTCGAGATCGACGCGGAGCAGCTCCTGCTCGCTCGCCGATTTCAATCGAAGAAACAAGGCCGTTCCGCCGTCGGGCGCGACGTCGACGACGTATCCGGGCATCGGATCGACGTACGCCTCTTTCGGGTCGCCGCCCGAGATGTCCTGCACGTAGACGTGGGTCCGGGTCTCGCTCGTTTCGCGTGCAGAGTACACCATCACGTTCGGCTTGAGCTTCGGGAGCGAAGGCGGATCGCGATGCATCTTCGCGCCAGGCGTGAGGGTCGTGACGTTCTGGCCGTCGAGGCCAACGCGGAAGATCCGGAAGTTCTCGTCGGCGCCTTCGTCGCTCGTGTAGAGGAGGAACTTGTTGTCGTGCGTGAGATGCGCCCAGGCGACGCGCTCGGTGCCCGAGGTCAGCTTCTTCGGCGGCGCGGCCGGCTTGTCGAGCTCGCCCAGATACGCGTGCCACGTTCCGTCGCGGTTCGAGCGAAACGCCGCGCGCTTGTGGTCGATGCCGATGTCGGCGTCGACGTTGGCGAACGCATCGACGAACGGCGCGATCTTGGCCCTGGTGGCCTCGTCCTTTTTCTTCTGCTCATCGGTGAGGTCGGTCGGCGCGGCGGGCTCGGGCGCTTTCTCCGCGACCTGCGTGACGCCGCTGTCGGCGCCAGCGTCGGGCGCGCTCGTGTCGGCGATCGCAGAAGGCGACGCCGTAGGCACCGGCGCAGGCGGAGCGGCAGGGGGCCCGCACGCGACACACGCCCACGCAACGAAGCCGATTCCCGAGACCCGCAATAGTCCAGACCGTGACATGAGTGACCTCCCCCGTTCGGCGACACGGTACACCCAACGCGCGTGAGGGGGAGCGCCTTACAGCGACCTCGCTTGCTCGACGAGCCCCTATTCTCCGTCCCAGTAATCGAGCTGCGGGCCGAGCCGGCCGCGAAAATTCATGGTCCGCGCCTCCGCGGACTCTCCCGGGGCGCTGCCCACGTAGACCGCCACCTTGTTCGAGTCGGGATACTCGACGACCTCCGTCTTCAGCATCGTGCTGATCGCGAGGTAGCGCAGGTCGCCGTCGCCCGTGTTCACCAGCTGGTGCGCCGTCTCCTTGCCGCCCGCGGGCGCGGCGATCACGTCGCCCTCACGCACCGGATGCTCCGCGTCGCCGAACCGGAGGATGCCGCTGCCCTGCAGGATGACGAACATTTCCTCGTTCACGTGATGGCAATGGAGGGGATACGCGCGCTTCCCCTTGGGCACGACGAGCAGCGAGCAACCAAGCTGCTTCGCACCGATCAGCGCACCCACCGAGCCGTCCGCCACCTCGAATTTCTCCCCGTTCCCGTACTTCTCGCATTTCACGTCGGCCAGGTTCGCTATGGGTTTCATGCGCATCATCCTACCAACCCGTTGTAACCTTCGGGCTCGGAGTACGGATGGTCTCTGGAAGCCAAGAATCAGAGCGCGACGGACAGGGCCAGGCCACGCCCTGCTGGAATCTAGTGCTCGTGCATGGCACCGCCGCGCTCCTCGGCACGCGATGGCCATTCGAGGAGGGGTTCCTCCTGGGTCGCTCGAACACGACGCTCCCGCGCGACTTCACGGAGGACCGCAAGCTCTCGCGCGAGCACGCGCGCTTCGTCGTCACGGAGGGCACGCCGTTCGTCACCGACCTGGGCAGCCGCAACGGCACCACCGTCAACGAAGCCACCATCACCGGCAAGACGAAGCTCGCCGAGCGCGATCTCGTGCAGGTCGGCAAGCACCTCTTCGTGGTCGAGTCGCACACCCCCCGTGGCGCCGCGGCCGCCGGCACTGGACACTCTTCCTTCGCGTCGCGCCTGCTCGCCGAGACCGCCGCCGCACGCAACGCGAACGAAGGGCTGCTCCTCACCGGCGAGAGCGGGACCGGAAAGTCGTACTTCGCGCGAACGTTTCACAAGCTGAGCGGTGCCACCGGCGTCTACGCCACGCTCTCACTGAGTCGCCTTGGCGACGTCGGGCTCCGCGCGCGGCTCATCGGTGCGCCTGGTGAGCCGGGGCTCTTCGAGCAGACGGAGCACGGAACGCTGCTGCTCGAGAAGTGGGACAGCACGGACAAGGACGCGGAGGAGTTCCTCTTGCTGGTGCTCCGCAACAAGAGCTACGAGTCGCACGACGGCTCGCGGGTGCCTCTGCGCTCGCGCATCGTGCTCAGCGTGGACGTGGCCGACGACGAGCACACCCCGTTCGCCAAGCAGAAACAGAACGACGCCATTGTCCTCGCGTTCGCGCCGTGGGTCCTCCGCTTCACGCCGTTGCGTGAGCGTCCTGCGGATGCCATCCTGCTCGCGAACCGCTATTTGCACGCGCTCGACGAGGACGCGGAGTGCGCCGACGGTCTGGTGATGCGCATCGCGCGCGACCCGTGGACCGGCAACATAGACGAGCTGCTCCGCAACATGGAGCGCGCCTACCTGGAAGAGGCGGAGCGCGACGCGCGTCCGATCGTGCTCTCACACTTTCTCCCTGACGAAGAGCCTCCCGTTCCTTCCACTCCCGCGCCGAAGGGCACCCGCGTGGCGAGCGACGGCTCGTGGTTCTCCACCGCGCTCACGGGTCGCGTCGAGCTCGACATGCACCCGGAGCTCGTCGCGCTCCTCACGGCGCTCGCAAACGAGTCCATCACCACCAAGAAGCACCTCGACTGGAGGGCGCTCTTCGAGAAGGCATGGCCAGGCGAGCCGCCGCAGCCGCGCGCCGGAGCGAGCCGCGTGTTCGTCGCGATCTCCGCGCTACGCAAGCTCGGACTCGATCGCGCGCTCGTCCGCCACGTGGACGGCTACTCCCTGGACGCAGCCGTCCAAGTTTGCGTGTATCTTACAGGTTCCGCGTAACGCGACGCCTCCGGCTCTTCAGCCGCTTCAGCCGCCCTCAGCCCCCCTCAGCCCCCCTCAGCCGCGATGCTCGATCTCGGGCGGGAGGCGGAAGAAGGCGTTGCGCTCGGGATCGTTGTAGGACGTGTAGTCCGGTGACCACGGGATCACCTTCGTGCCGTCGGGGCCGTGCTCGATGGTCACGGCCATGGGCGTGACCTCGTGGTAGCTCGAGTCCGTGGGCAGGTCGAGGTTCGACGTTCCACCGGCGGAGAACAGCGTGAAGAGCTGCGCCTGATCGTCGTCGTAGGTCTTGGCGAAGCCGCCGGTCACCTTCTCGTGTCCGCGGAACATCATGCGCGCGCCGATGCGCTGCATGAACGCGCGGAACTGCATGCGCCCGAACGCAAAGCGTGACGCCTTGTCCTGCAGGTCCGCCGGGATCACGTCCGCGGTGGACGGGTCGCTCCAGAGCATCTGGAAGAGGATGTCCGGATCGTTCAGGCTCGCGAGGTCCGTGAAGCGTTCCTTCAGCAGCCGGTCCTTCGCGATGCCGCCGTGCACGAACATGATGTCGTCGAAGAACAGAACGTTCGGAAGCGCGTCGAAGAGATCGCGATACTTGCGGAATACATCTATCGACAGGTGCGGCTTCAGCGAGTTGATGGCCTCCGCCGGCTTCACGCCGCCGTACATGTTGCCCTGGTACTCGATGTAATACTCGTGGTTGCCACGGAGGACGACGACGTGATCCGGCGCAGTCACGAAGAGCTGCAGCACGGTGCGAAGCACGCCGTTCAGGCTGAAGAGCCCGCGATCGATGTAGTCGCCGAGCAGCACGAGGAGCGGGTACGGGTTGTTCTTCGGGTCTGCGCGGTAGCGGTCCACCTTCTCGAAGAACTTGGACTGCATGAGCGTTGCCTTGAGGACGCTGTAGCAGCCGTGCAGATCGCCAAGGACGATGAGCTCATGGTGCTGGTTCACCGCCGGCATGCGCACGTAGATGTGTCCGTCCAGGAAGGGCTCGGTGCCGGCGAGCTCCGACAGCATCTTCTTGCCCGTGAGCCGGCCGCGGCCCTTTGCCTTCTGCTGCTCGAGCAGGGCGATCGCGCGATCGATGAGGTCGAGGTCCTGGTTCACCTGCGCCTTGATCAGCTCCGGGTCGCGCGAGAAATGCTTCTCGTGCGGCTTGAAGAACGGGTGGTCGGAGTAGGACGCGGGCAGCTCACGGTGCTCGACGTGGACCTTGCGACCGTAGGTGTCGTCCTCGAGGATCTCGATGCCGTAGTCCGACTCCAGCAGCGACGCGAGCTCTGCGCGGAACTGCACCTCCGCCGGGTGCGCGACACCATCCGCCATCAGGAGCTCGTCGATCAGGCCCATGAGGGCCTCCTGACCGGGCTTTTCGAAGCTCTGGAAGATCTCGAAGCAGCGCACCTTCAGGCGCGCGTGCACGAAGGCCGTGGGGTCCTCGTCGTTGGTGACGGACTCCGTGAAGAGCTCCTTCACGTTCTCGTTGATGCCGTCGAACACCTCCAGGAAGTGCTTGGTGAACTTGGTGATGATCTCCGCCTTTACCGTGGCGTCCATGCTGCCCATGGAGGTGTCCGCGCGATGGCGAACGAGCTTGCCGATGTAGTCGCGAACGAACGCCTTCTCTTTGTCGTCGAAATCACCGTCGATGTACCCGAACGTCGTCAGGTAGAAGATGATCGCGTGCATTTCTTGCTCTGCACGCTTCGGGTCGTCACTGAACGTCAGCATTGGGGGAGCAGGATACAGGTTCCGCCGGATGACGCCAGTGCGCGCGCCTCAGGCCGGGTCGCCCGTCTAGCTCCCCGCGGTCTTCTTGGGGACCTGGCTCATGGCTCGCTCTGCCATGGCCGTGATGGTGAGGCTCGGGTTCACGCCCAGGTTGGCCGGGATGATGGAGCCGTCGATGACGTAGAAGTTCTCGTAGCCGAAGACCTTGCCGCCGGGATCCACGACGCCGTCTTCCTTCGTGAGGCCGATGGGGCAGCCGCCGAGCACGTGCGCGGTGGTGGCCTTGTTCAGCAGCACCTCCACGATGCCGCTCTGTGCGATGCCGTCCATCTTCTCCGCCATGCGCCGCGCGACCTCGTTCGCCATGGGTAGATAGACGGGCACCTTCGGGCCGCCGCCAGGCTCGGTGTCCAGGCGCCGACGCCACGGCGACCACCACCGGCGACGCATCACGTAGCGCAGGTGGCTATCGATGGGCTGCATCACGAGGAGGATGGCGCTCTTCTTCGCCCAGCCGATCGGGATCGACGTGCGAAGGAACTGGAGCGGCTTCGTGATGACGTTGCCGATCCAGCGCATCCACCGCGGCCACGGCGGGCCGTCACCCGTGAGCAGGGTGCTGAGCGAGGCCATTGCATCGGAGCCCGACGGATAGCGGACGATCTCCACGTGCGTCTTGTCGTCGACGTACACGCCGCTCGTGATGGCGATGCCCTTCGAGTAGTCCACGTCCTTCTTCCGCGAGCGCACGCTCAGGATCGCCTCGCTGTTCGTGCGCAGATAGCGCCCCAGCTCCGGCGAGAGGTCGGGCAGCGTGCCCTTCTCCTTGCACTTCATCAGGAGCTCCACGCTGCCGTACGAGCCCGCGGAGACGACCACGCCGCGCGCGCGCAGCTTCGCGGGCTCGTTCCAGAAGCCCGTGGACTTCACCACCGTGAGCTCGTAGCCGCCGGGCTTGCCGTCCTTCTCCGGAAGCGGCGTGATGTCCCTGACGCGGATCTCGGGGACGATCTTCGCGCCGCCTTTCTCTGCAAGATACAAGTAATTCTGATCGAGCGTGTTCTTCGCGCCCACGCGGCACCCGATCATGCAGCCGCCGCAGAGCGTGCAGCCCGTGCGCTCCGGTCCCTTGCCGTCGAAGAACGGATCGGGAACGGTCTTGCCGGATTCGCCGAAGTAGACGCCGACCGTCGCGCGATGAAACGTGTCGCCGCGGCCCATGTCCTCCGCCACCGACTTGAGCACGCGATCGGTCTCGACGATGACCTCGCTGGGCACGGCGCCGAGCATCTTCATCGCCATCTCGTAGTGAGGGACGAGCTCCTTCTGCCAGTCCATGCCGACCCACCGCGGATCCTTCCATGCCTCCGCGGGCGGCACGAGCAGCGTGTTTGCATAGACCAGGCTTCCACCACCGACGCCCGCGCCGTGAAGGAAGAACGCGTCCTTCACCATCGTCATCTGCATGATGCCGTGCATGCCGAGGCCCGGCACCCACATGAACTTGCGCAGGTTCCAGTTGGTCTTCGCGAAGTCCTCCTTCTTCCAGCGCTTGCCCTGCTCGAGGACGGCGACCTTGTAGCCCTTCTCCGTCAAACGCAACGCGGACACGCTCCCGCCGAAGCCGGAGCCCACGATGATGAAGTCGAACTCGATGTCGTCGTCTGACACTGTCTACCGAGCATAGGATCTCGGCCCCCCCGCGTCGATGCCCCGCGGCGTGACACGGGAGCTGCGCTAGCATGGCGATCATGGGCATTGTTCGTACGTCGTGCGCAGTGCTCCTGGCGTTCGCGTTTGCATGCAGCAGCAGCTCCGGAGGCAGCAACGCTGGCGGTGGCGGTGGTGGTGACGGTGGTGGTGGCGGTGGAGGCGAGGGTGGGACGTCCGGATCGTGCGACACGGATCCGCTGAAGACGGGGCTGGTCGCCATGCAGACGGGCATCAGCGTGGACGCGTTCGACTGTCAGATCTTGAAGTGGACGGCGGCGAACAACGAGCCGGACGCGATGCTGTTCAAGGCCATCATCTACGTCGAGTCGCGGTTCGATGCGAAGTCGGTCGCGTGCGCCAACAACCCGTGCGGTGTGCCCATGGGCTGGACCAGCGACGAGACGGGCTGCTTCGGGCTGATGCAGATCGTCCCCGCATGCGGCGGAGCGCCCAATGCGCCCGGCCTGCTGGGAAATGGGCACCCGAACCTCGCGAAGGACATGTCCACGTCGGGCTGGGCGGGCTCCGTGTTCAATCCGGACGTGAACATCGAGATCGGGATCGCCGGCTTCGCCGACAACCGGATGCAGGAGATGAAGAAATTCCCTGGCTGCACCGCGGACCAGTACACGATGATGGCGATGGGCGACTACAACAGCTACGGAAGCACGAAGAGCTGCACGCAGATCAACACGGACTACGCAAACCTGGTCCTGCCCGCCTACAAGCAGTACGCGACGGCCGCTGGCTACGCGCCGCACGCGTACTGACGCGCCCGCTGATCCCGCACCCAAATGGCCTGAGCTTCCCGCAGTAGAGTTAACGTGGGGGGCCGAGTGCCCGTATCATCCGTGTATGGTGCACTCGAAGCGTCTCGCCCTGGTCCTTGCTGGCGGCGCCGCACGCGGGGCCTACGAGGTGGGCGTCGTCGACTACATCGCGCGTGAGGTGTCCAAGGCCGTCGGGCGCGAGGTGCGCTTCGACATCCTGTGCGGCACGAGCGTGGGCGCGCTGAACGCATGCGGGCTCGCCGCGTACGCTCACGAGGGGAAGGACGCAGCGCGGCGCCTCATCGACGTGTGGACCAAGCTCCAGATCAGCGAGCTGGTGCAGACCGACATGCGCGGCATGCTCGGCTTCGGACGACGGCTCCTCGGTCGCGGAGGCATTGCCACGGACACAGCCTTGCGTGAGAGCGGGATCCTCGACGCCGCGGGCCTCGAGCGGCTCATCGAGCGCTCGGTGCCGTTCAAGAACATCACGGGCAACATCGATGCTGAGCACCTGCACGCGCTCACCGTTTCCACCACGCACGTCGCGAGCGGCAAGACCGTGGTGTACGTGCAGCGCAAGGGCCTCACCATCCCGCACTGGAGCCTGGACCCAACGATCATCCCGCGGCCCGTCGCGATCAACGCGCAGCATGCGCTCGCGTCCGCGGCGATCCCGATCCTGTTCCGCGCGGTGCGGCTCGGCAACGAGTACCACTGCGACGGCGGGCTGCGGCAGAACGTGCCGCTGTCTCCCGCGCGGCGGCTCGGCGCGGACAGCGTGATCGTGGTGAATCCGCGGCACATCGACGACGCAGGTCTCTCTGGTTCACCCGAGACGGAGGAGGATTTTCCCGGCCCGTTCTTCCTGCTCGGCAAGACGCTCAACGCGCTCTTGCTCGATCGCATCGACACGGACCTCGCGCGCCTGGAGAGCATCAACCGAATCCTGGACGCAGGGACGAAGGCCTACGGCCCGGAGTTCACGGCCGCGCTGAACACCGCGCTCGGCAACAACGCGGGCCGCGGCATGAAGAAGATGAACGCGATGCTCGTGCGCTCCACGGAGGACATCGGCAAGCTCGCCGCGGAGTTCGTGCAGAGCCCAGCCTTTGCGCGCGTGCAAGGCGTGACGGGGCGTCTGCTGCGACACGTCGCGGACCTCGGCAACGCACGCAACGAGGCCGACCTGCTCTCCTATCTCCTCTTCGACGGCGAGTTCGCCGGACACCTCATCGAGCTGGGCCGCAAGGATGCTCGAGCGCGCCACGAGGAGCTATGCGCCTTCGTGGAGAGTCACCACCAGCCGAATGATGCCACGGTCGGAAAAAGCTAGCACCAGCTGTCAGGATCCATTGTCTCAGGGCTGATACACCCGACGCCACACAAACGCAGGGGTTTCCGGCGCAAAGGCGGGCTTCGGTCGTTGGCAAGGTTCTCGCTTGGAAGGGCCCCATGGCAACGCGGTCCTTTCACCACAGTCCGCAGTCAAGCTCGTTCGAGATCGACATCGACACGGACCTGGATCTTGACGCGACCACCCCCATCCGGTCGTTCGACGTCCGCGCGGCGTTCGACTTCGATCAGACGTTCGCCAATCCCGATCACCCGCTCATCACTGCGGAGCGCGAGCTCTCCCGTGAGCGCGAGCGGAGGTCGTCGCCGCCTCCGCCGCCCATCTTCGCCGCGCCTCCACTGCCGCCTTCGTACCGCCCTCCGCCTGCTCCGGCCTATCGACGGACGTCCAGCCAACCCGCGCACCCAGAGTCGCAGGGCTCGCTCGCGCCGACCGCGATGGAGCTGCCGCAGAGCTACTTTGCAGCGTTCCCCACGCCGGCGAACGCCCTCAAGGCGCCGCCGCTCAGCATCGTGTCCACATCGACGATGCCGCGCATGGACATCTCGCTCGAGCCGGTGCCGGTCCAGCGCGGCATGTCGGGCGCGAAGATCGCCGTGATGTTCGGCGCGCTCGCAGTCGCCGCCGCCCTCGTCGCGTTCACCGCGGCCATGACCACGGACTCCGACGTCGCGGCGCGTCCAGTGAACGCATCCATGCATAATGCAGCCATCCCGCAGACCGAGACCACCGCCATCCCGATGGCCGCGGAGCCCACGCGTGCCGTGGCTCTCTCACCAGAGACAGCGCAGCTCTTCGCGCCCGCGGATCCGACCACGGACTGGCGCGCGAGGCTCCAGCAGGGTCAGGCAGCCAAGCCACGGTGATCGCCTTCCAGGCGACGATCGACGATCAGAGGCAGGTGCGCGTTGCGAGGGGGAGCGGAGCGAGCGGCTTCTGGTTGAAGTCGAACGCGTTCAACAGATCGTTCGCCTGCTTGTCCTGCGCCGCGGGATCGAGATCATGGAGCGTGCCCTTCGCGTGGAAGATCTTCTCGATGAAGGCGGCGATGCTGGCTTGCTCGCTCACCTCCTTGAAGACGAAGCCGGGCTTCGCGTAGGGCGAGATGATGATGAGCGGCAGACGGAAGCCGAGGCCGTACGGATCCTTCGGGTCGCAGCCGTACTGACGCGGCGGCTTCACGTGGTCGTACCAGCCACCGAAGTCGTCCATCGTGAAGAGGATGGCCGTGTCCTTCCAGTACTTCGAGTTCATCAGGGCGTTGATGTGACCGACTGTCCAGTTCTCACCGGCGCAGACGCCGCCCACGTTCGGGTGCTCCGACGACAGATCCTGATCGACGAGCCACGTGACATCCGGCAGCGTGCCGTTCTTGATGTCGCTGTCGAAGTTCGACTCATTGACCACGTTCGACCACAGCGGGCCGTTGCGGATCTTGTCGACGCCGTTGAACATCGACCACACCTGGCCGAAGACGTAGAAGTTCGAGCCGTAGAACTTCCACTTCGTACCAGCGGGAAGAATGTCCGGGATCGCTGGGATGTCGAAGCACGGGAAGACCTGCTTCGTGGTGCACGTGGTCTGGTCCTGTACGTCGACCACGGTGCCCTTCGCCTGGTCGCAGCCCCAGAACGGATGTGTGTAGTCTACACCTGGATTTCCCGTGGCCCAGCCCGACTGCGCGGCGAGCGTGAACATGTGGCCCGGAAAGCTGGGCGAGATCGCGTTCGCGAAGAAGTGATCGCCGAGCGCGAACTTGCGCGCGTACTGCCAGTAGTTCGGGATGTCGCTCTCCTGGTACTGCGCGTAGGCGAGGTCGTCGCCGTTCATCGTGGTGCCGGCGTTGTCGTCCCAGCCGTCCATCGCGCCGCCGTTGAGGTCCGTGATGCCGCACGAGTGCGCGTGGCACATGTCGCGGGGCGTGCGGTCGGGCGCGTGCGGAACGGGGATCATGCCGCGCGTCTTGGTCTTCGCGGTGGTCGTGCCTTCGGCGCCGGGGAACGAGCCGAAGTAGTTGTCGAACGTGTGGTTCTCTTTGACGATGACCACGACGTGCTTGATCGGATAGCTGGTGGTCGAGGAGGAGCCGTCGCCACCGCCGCCGTCGTTCTCCGTGCCGACGTGCTGCGTGCCCGAGTCCGACGTGGAGCCTCCGCTCGCGTCGTCGCCCGTGCCTGCGCCTGCGTCGTCGGTCCCGTTGCCGATGGTCGAGTCACCGTTGCTCCCGCATGCAGCGGACGTGGTGATCGCGGCGGCGAAGAAGGCGAATGCACCCAGGGGCGCGAGGCGGCGACGGAACATGGGGTCATTCTGTAGATGCAGAACGAAGCGACCGCAAGCTCAACGCGCCGAGTTCACGAAAGGGACGCACTGGCGACAAGCGGTGGATTCTATCGGGTGTGGCGATCTCACCCGAGGGGGCGTGTGGATCTCGGGATCCAGGTGAGAGCGCTGCGTCCGGCGTCTCCCGTTTTGTCAATGTCCTGCAAATCAAGCCGATCCGTGAGGCGCCTGGTGTGGGTATACATGCTGCAATGAAGGGCACTGCCTCCTGGGGAGGAGGGCACACGAAGGTAGTCATGCGGAACCTCACGCTCGTGGCTGCGGCCTGCCTGGCGCTGGCCGTGCCGGCCTCTGGCTGCGCGTCGTCCTCGGAGAATGTGTCGTCGGGCTCGCAGTCCGTGGTTGTTCACGGGAAGACGCTGCTTGTCTCGGACATCGACGACACGATCAAGCGGACGGACGTGCTCGACAAGGCGTCTGCGGTCGTCAACGGTCTGCAGTTCCACAACTCGTTCTCCGGAATGCGGCTCCTCTATACGGGCTGGCACGACGACAACACGGCGAACAAGAAGATCACGTATCTCAGCGCGTCGCCGGGCCCGCTCGTTCTCGCGGGTGAGCACTTCCTCGAGGAGTCCGACTTCCCTGGCGACACGAGCGAGATCAAGGAGTCCGTCGTGAGCGGCCGCAAGTTCTCGGAGAGCGCGGGCGCCTTCAAGACGCGCAAGCTCTACGAGATGTACGACGCAGCCGTCGCGGCGAGCGCGGTGCCCGACACGGTCATCCTGATCGGCGACAACGGCGAGCAAGACATGATCGCCTACGGCAACTACATCGACTACGTCGCGAGCCAGGGCGGCGACACGAGCCGCATCTACTCGTTCATCCATCACGCGTACGACACGCCGAAGGGCAGCGAGATCGCCGCGCCGCATCGCGCATGGGTGACGGCGGCGGACCTCGCGGCGCAGCTCTCGGAGCTCGGCCTGGTGAGCGACGGGACGCTGACCGAGGTGCTGACGCAGGTCGCCACGGACGTGACGAACCAGCCGACCGCGGTGATCCCATCGTTCATGGGCTGCGCGCAGTGGAGCGCATGGCCGAAGCTGCCCGGAAAAACGTGCGCGGACGCGTATCAAACGGTGCAGACCGCAGTGAACGATCTCTGCGGGAACTGAGCTCGATCTCGACTCCGACCGAGCCACGCGCTACCTTGCGACGGGTACGCGCCCATAGCTCAGCTGGATAGAGCAACGGCCTTCTAAGCCGTCGGTCGACCGTTCGAATCGGTCTGGGCGTGCTGAGATCATTACGGTCTTTGCGAGGGCCGCACCCGAAGTGGATCCATCGGGGATCCACTTGGAAGGCAGCGCGGGCACCGCGGAGGCAGGGATCACCATCATCTTCGTCGTGCGCATCGTGTAGAGCGCGTGGACCCTCGAGTCCGCATGCGAAGCCAGGTGCATCGCGGTCTGCTCGTTCACGCCAGCATCCGCCAGCGCGGAGGCGAACGCACGGCGGAAGCTGTGGAAGTCGACGCGACGGCTTGCGGTGGTGTCGAAGAAGAGCGGATCGTTCTTGGCGCGCGGGCAGCATGCACGGGGCTCACCCTTCACGATGTCCCAGCGGCGCTCGTGGTCCGCGGCAGCGGCGCAGTCGTGGCGAACGACGCCAGCCAGGAAGAGATACTTGCGGAGGGTCTTCGCGTACGTGGTGCCCTTGCTGCGGGCCGCGCCTTTGGTCGCGCCGCGCGTCACCGGGAACACCACGCCAGCCTCCGGCTTGTCCTGCGACTCATGCCACGCGCGGAGGTGCTGCCGGAGCTCGATGGGCACGATCAATTCTTGGAGCTTCCCACCGCGCCCGCGCTTGGCCTTCGCACGGAAGAAGCTCACCTTGGAGTAGTCGTCCCGGTTCACCAGCGACCAGTCCATGCGGTTCACCTCCGCGGTTCGCATGCCACCGAACACCCGCGCGAGTAGCGCCAGCATCTTGAAGAGCAACGGCACCGCGCCCGACGCGAGGAAGGCGCCTAGCTCCGCGTCCGTGAGGATCACGCGGTCGCGGTCGTCCACGGGCGCATCGGCAGGAACGTCGACACGGGAAACGGGGTTCTCGGGGATCTCTTCGTTCTTCCACGCGGCGCCGAACGCGCGGTTGAGGGCACCGCGGATCTTCCGCACGCTCTCACGCGAGAGCCCGTGCTGCACGGCATCGGCCAGGATGCGACGCACGTGCAACGGGCGCACGTCCACGAGAGCCAGGTGTCCGATCGTGGGCAGCGCGTACTTCTCCAGCCAGTTGGATTCATCGCCGGCCATGACCACCCCGGCAGCCTTGCGACCGTCCACCCACGCGCGGAGGTAGTCCGCCGTCGTCGCGGGCGTGGTCGCGGGCGCGCGCACTTCACGCTCGAGCGACCCCTCATGGTACGCGCGCATGATCTTCGTGAGCTTGCGGCGCGCCAGGTCACGGTCGAACGTGTCGAGCTTGAACACGTGGCGCTTGCGGCGCGGCACGCCTGTCTCGTCGGGAAACTCCATCCACGCCCGCGCCCACCATCCGGAGGCAGGCTTGAAAAAGAGTGAGCCCTTGTTCTTGGTGGCGGTCGGGGTAACTGTGGTCGTCATCGGGAGCGTCCTTTCGTTCCTGGTCATGCCCGCGAATCCCTGGCCGGATTGCGCGGGTCTTCTGCGTCTACTTGGTGAGCTTCTTCTTCGCGGCGGCGAGGATCAACCGCTCCACAGCGGCGGACATGCTCTCGTCGTGCGCGGCGGCGAGGCGCTTCAGCGACGCTCGTGCGCCGTCGGACAGTGTGAGCGTGATCGGCTTGCGGTTCCGGTCCGCCGCAAGCGTCACGTACCACTTCGAGTCTCGAGGGTTGCCTGTCATGGGTGAGAATCGAACCTAGGCACTGTACGTACAGTGCGCAAGAGGTGATATCAGGATGATGAACGCGTGACCAGGGGGCGGATCCAATTTGGGCGCGATGGTTGACACGCCGTGGCGGAGCCTGGACGATTGCGGCAGGGGTGAGCCATGAATCGAAGCGTGAGCGCCGTCGTTGCCGCTGCAGTGTTCTTTGTGAACCAGTCCTTCGCTGCGGATCCGCCGCGCTACGCGACGACGTTCCACTACGAAACCAGGTTCGGCGATGGGAAACGGACCTATGACGAGAACCCCAACGTCCCCATCGAGGTTTGGCTACCAGCAGACCAGCTCTGGAAATGTCGTCGCGACGTGCCGGTGCCGGTGGCGGGCTACCTCCGAAGTGGTTTCTCCTGTACCAACGATGACTGGCGCACGAACATGATCGTGATCGTGGGATGTAAGCAGGAGTCGGCGGACCCCGTTCACACCGCGGGCCTCCGCATCTTCGCGCCGCGTGGCGACGGAAAACCACAGGGCGCGCCCGTGCCGCCGGCTGAGGATGGAGGCGTGCCGGCTCCGCCGTTTGGGAAATGGGTCGAATTCGCCGTGAGATGTGAAACGACTGCGGTCCCTTGATACTCGTTCGTTTCGCTGCTTTGCAGTCACTTCACGCACATCTCGAGCGCTCCAGCTCCAGGGCTGACGCACTGCCCGCCCAGCGTGTGACAGAGCGCGGTGGCGTCGTTGTCCGGTGTCGTGCCGCCATCGTCTGCGGTGACGCAGTAGAAAACGCAGTGGTTGAATTCATCGTGCGGCGTGTTCGGCGTGTGGACGCTGACGCACGTGGTCTGCCTGGATACGCCGTTCCCGCGCAGTTCGGGACACGTCACCGCGCTACCTGTGGAGTTGCAGGCAGCGTCAAACGTGCCTTGGTTCCCGCCGCCGCAATCGCACGCACCGTAGGTCCCGTCAGCGCGACACGTCTGCGTGCTCTCCGGCCCGGCTTCGCACGAGCAGGCTCGCGTCGTGAAGTTCACGCATGCCGTGGTGGGCGCGGGCGAGCTCGTGGAACATGCGGTGAACAGGGCCGCAAGGGCAAGCACGATCGCGCCGGTCTTCATGCTGCGAAGGTACAGGAGCCCGCGGCCGGGGGTAGCTGGCCAGCCGTTCATCATCCTAGAACACCGCCATCGTCGCGGAGCGTCACCCGGTCACCTACCGCGCTTCACGCCAGCGACGCCAGCGCTCACGAGCTCCGCGACGCCCCGCATCCCGTAGGCGCTCGCGACCCTCCGATGTTCGCGCTCCCGTCGAGAGTCCGCCGTGCATGCGGCAGCGACGCGCGAGCGCGCCACCGTCGGGCCGAACGCACACGGGAGCGACACACGGAGCACCACCTTTGGAACGGCATCGCGCTCCACATCGCGGTCGAAGTCGCTTCTGCTGCTTCTTCGGGATCTTCGGCGATGGGAGGCCCCACTTCCACGTGTCCGTGAACGGGTCCCAGCCTGTCGGAATACGTCCTCTGCTTCTTCCCATTGTTTCGCTCCATCGTTGCATAGCCACCCCGTGACGCTCGCGCACACGCCCGTGACTCTGGGGTTACCTCGTCGGCGCCCTTGGTTGCATAGCCACCCCACGTCGCCCGCGCACACGCCCAGGAGTGGCGGGTTGTCTCTTCTCACTGATAGCGCTCACGGTTTTCGTGTGAGAGGCTCGCACCATGAAGATTCATCTTCTCGCCATGGCAGGGCTCTTGGTGGGATGCGGGGTGAACACGGGGTTCGTGCGCGACGCTACGACGCTGAACCAGCACCAGTACATCCAGCAGGTGGGCACCGTGCGCTACGTGAAGTCGGTCGACGCCTCCACGGAGACGAGCGCGTACCTCTGCTTCGTTCCTTCTGGCGCGTCCATGAATTTTTCCGGGATTTCGCTAGGCGGCGATCCGCCGTACGCCACGACGATGGGCGCTCTGTACAAGAAAGCCGGGCTCGAGCCGAACCAGGTGCTCGAGAACCTTCGTGAAGATCACAGCTACCGCACGTATTTGGGTCTCTACTGCACCAGCGTCCTCACCATCAGTGGCGACGTAATCGAGCTCTTGCCCGTGGGCGTGGCTCCGCCGCAGCCATCGCCCGAGAAAGATGGATCGCCGTGCGGGGTGGCCTACGGTCAGTCAGCCCTACTTGTCGACGCCTTCCGCCGCATCTACCCCAACGCCACCGCCGCCGCGCGACCACCTCTGTATAAGACCTTCGTCGACGTGTGCTCTGCGCAAACGGAGGAAGTGCAGATGTGCCTACAGGCGCGCCGCCTCCGCGAGCACGCGGACGAATGCAAACAGACTTTCCAAAACATGAAGGCGAGCGCGCGCCGCGATCTCTTCGCGATGTTCGTGGTCGATACGGAGTGAGTGCCCCAATTGCTGACTGCGGGGTGCAGGAATGGCAAGCTCACCTGCTTCACCTGCCGCGGTGACGGGTAACCTGCCGGAGTAGCTGGCAGGTCGCGACGACCGTTGATGGACTGCTGGTCGGCACGCCCATTGCGCGGGAGGGTCGAACGTCTGGATCCACACGATGTCGGATCCACTTCGCTGCAACGCTCCGAGTATTTGCGGCGCATCCGCGCATGAGCGTCGGCTGAACAAGCCGGTGGCCGGCTGCCAGTAGTACGCTGCGACCGTGCGATTCATCGTCCACACCACAGACATGCGCGGCAGCGTGCCGTGCCGGGTGATCGGCAAGCTCCAAGCCCAGACGTGGCGCGTGCTGGTCGGGGTCGGCGTTGGACATCTCGGCGGCGGAGTCGAACACGAGCTCCCCGAGAATGATCTTCCCGTGGAGGTGCGCCGACCGAACGCGACCTTCTTCGTCAGCATCGACCGCATGGCCACCCCGTGACGCTCGCGCACACGCCCGTGACTGCCGGAAAAGCCGACAAATGGCCGGCGCGAGTCATGGCCACCCCAAGACGCGGGCGCACGCGCGCGCTTGCTATGACATAACCGACTCGCGGGCGGGCGGCGGTCATGCCACGGCACCCCGTGCCCGACGTTGCGCCGGCTGCTCTCCTGCATCCTCGAGCACGCGACGCATCGTGCGCAGGCCGTCGCGGTTGAACCTGGAGTAGGCGAGCTCTAGTGCGTCCTCCGTGGCGGTCAGCGCGTACGCCATCGCCAGCCAGTCCCGACGCGTCCACCGCGACGACGAGCCACCACGGCTCCGGAAGCCACGGTGTGCGCGCGCTTCGAAGTCGGCCGGGAGCTTGGCCAGGATGCGAGCCACGGAGCGGAAGTCAGGGACGGGTGCGGTCATGATCGGAGCCTCCGGAGAGAGCCAAAAACAAGGGCCGTGCGGCAGAAGGGGTTCGCTAGGACGCGCTTTCCGCCACGCGACGGGCAAGTGGCTGGCCCGGTCGACGCGGCTGCGCACATTCACGCGCGCGCGAGAGCATCACCGGCCCCCACTGCATGCGGCAGTATGTCAGCCCCGTGTGCGCCGCGAAGCCCGTCAGGGTCGTCAGGAGCGTCATTCACGGGCCGCAGCGATGACGGGGATGACGACAATGACGACGCCCGGGGCGGGCTTTCATCCGCCCGAACGATGCGAATCGTCCGCTCCGACTCCGTTCGGACATAGTCCACGTTGACACCTACGGCCCGGAGCAACGGCGCGGCGCGGCGGATCGCGTTTGCCATCAGCTGTGGCTTCTTCGGCCAGTCCCGCGCGTTGCGTGCATCCTCCGACACGCGGTTGTGCAGCGCCACGACGAGCGCCGTCGCGTTCCCCTGCCACGCTCCCTTGTCGTCCATGAGGGCGAGCACCGCGCGGGCGATGGGATCGGCATCGATCGCGACCTGGGTCATGTCGCGGCGGTTGGCGTCATAGGCGGTCATGAACGTGCCGGGCGGCCAACCAAGCCCTTGCTCCGCTGCGGTTGCCCACACCGCAAAGTCCGCCATGCGCGGCAGGTCGATAAGCTTGGTCGTGCCCTCGTTGCGGAGGGCGCTCACGAGTCCATCGAGCAAGGCGCCGAAAAGTCGTGGGCGTGCTGCTTCAAAGCCCGCCATGAGCTCCTTCTCGCGTTTGCGCTTCGACTTCGCGATCACCGGGAGCGAGAGCACAAGGCAGCGGTCCGCGAGGTCAGCCCGCGTTGCGATGTCGTCAATGCCGTTCAGGATGACTGGGCGCTTGGCGTCCAAGATCACTTCGTCATCATTCGTGTAGAGCGCACGCTTCGAGAGCCCGCCTCCGGTGGCAAGCCGACAAAGCGCGTCGCTCACCGCTGGACTGAGCCCGCTCAGATTGTCGAACGAGAGCACGTGGCGCCGCTGGGTGCTCACCGCAAGGTCGCCTTCTTCCTTCGGCATGGTGCGCAAGAGAGAGGCGTTCGGATCCACCAGCCCGCACACCATCCGTGTCGCGAATGACTTGCCGGAGCCTTGCTCGGACGTGAGAGTCAGGATGGGGTAAGGCCCCGTCGGGCGGAGAGCAGCGATCGCCCACGCGACGAGTAGGCAGAACTGGCCATCATCGCGCATGTTGATGTAGCTGCGCAGCTCCGCGACGTTGCCGCCGCGCACCGGCAGCGGCAGCGGCAGCATGGCCTTGGGTCGGAGGAACTTGATCGGAGCATCTTTGATGACGCGCCAGCCAGAGGCTTGTACCTCCACGATGTTCCGCGCCTCGTCTGCAAGATCGATGTAGATGGCACCTTCGTGCCCAGCGACGCGGAGGTGCACGGGCTCTTGCTCGCCTCCATGAAGGGCGAATCCGACGAGCACGCCCAGCGCGTCTGACTTTGCCTGCCCGCTGGGAACGCGTTTGGTCCGCACGTAGTACTCACGACTGAGCCAGGCGCGGAAGCCATGGCTCTCGACCTTCATGGTCTCGGACCGTCCACCGATGGGCACGCGCACGAACGCATCGTCCATCGGGTCGCGAAAGAAGGTGCACTCGCAGTGTGCGATCTCCACGAGTCGGTCAGCGACGGACCCTTTCGCTTCCTGCTTCTCCGGATCCTGATCGCTATCGGATCGGGGCACGGTGTTCTCGTCGGCCATCACGCTGCCTCCGCGTCGCTGAACCTCTGCAGGTCGGCAGCCAGGTCGCGGATGGTCGCGAGCATCTTGGCCTGCGTGCGCTGGAGCGCGTGGATATGTTCCCTCTCGAGCCCGTGCAGATCGGCCAGCCACACCAGGCGGGTAACGTGACGCTCGATGACGCGATCGAGGGCGCGGTAACGCCCGATGAGAAGGAGCACGAGAGCCTTCGCTTCTTCTCTCGGAGTCGGAGTGCGGCGCGGGGGAATGCGATCTTCGGCAAGGGCGGCGATATCGGCGGGCGTGATGGCGAATGCGCGGCTCATCCTGCACCTCCGGTCGGGCGGAGTCCCAGCGAACGGAGGGGAGCGACGACATCCACGCTCCGGTCATCGCGGGGCCGGGTGATACTTCCTGTGGGTGGCACTCTCGCGGGTCTCGTGGCCAGGTAGGCACGCAGCGCGGGCAAGTCGACGCGCGAGCATCGGCCCACCGACACCGCGACGTTTACGCCCGCGGCGGTGGCCTCCGTCACCAGCTTGCGTGCGGTGGGCGCGCTGATGTTCAACGCCCGCGCAGCGGCGGCGACGGTGATGGGCGCGGTGGGCTCCGCTGGCGTCATCATCACCCGCACCGCGGCGATGACTTCGGGGTGACGTAGGGCGATGGCGATCACCGACGCGAGGATGCGCGCCGTGCTCTGGACAAGGGGATCAACGGATGTACTGTTCATTGGGGTCTCTCCTGCGTGCGGCGCTTCCTGTGGCGGGCGAGCGCCGTACGCCTTTTGTGGGCGTGGAAGGGCTAGGCCGCGCGCGACGGCGATGAGGGCGACGTGTCGGGAGCCGACTGCGGCGCGGTCTGCTCGATCGCACGCGCGATGGCTTCACGCAGGGCGGCACCGCGAACGGCTTCGACGCCGTACCGAAGTGCCTTCTCCGCGACGCGGTGGTCACAGTGGGCGATGGATGCGACGGCGTACGCGCGTCGGCGGTCGGGATACTTCGGGGAGCGTCGGTGTCTCATGAGGCGAGAACCTACGGCTCCATCCAAAGGCCCGCGTTAGAGCTTGCTCCTAACTCGGTTCTGGCGGCTGCTCCTTCGCGTGCGCTTCTTCAAGCCCGCGTCGGAAAGCTCAACGCTTAGAGCGGCAGGGCTCACACGGGCACCGCCCATCGACCGCCAGAGCTCGAGGAACTGCTCTCGCCACGGCGCCCCCCTCGCACAACGTGCAATCAGATCATCCAGTTTGTCAGTGTCGTACGCGTCCAGCGCGCCCAGCAACGCCGGATCTAGCCCCTGGGTGACTGCGCGTAGGACATGACGCTTTGCTTCGGTGTCTGATATCGCTGGGAGCGCGGCGCGAATCTTGGAAATCGCGATGCCTTCTTCCCCATCGGCAGCGGATACCTGGTGAAGCGCTAGCGCGAATCGGATCCGCGTATGAGCGTCGAAGTCCCGCTTCGTGAAGACTTTGACGAATGCCTTCAGGGTGGTCTCGACGAAATCTCGGTGTTGCGCCCAGAGAGTCTCGACTCTCGCAATGTCCAGAAGCGTTCCGACAAACTGATAGTTGCGCCGGGCCTCAACCAGCCACATCGGTTCATGCCCGAGGTCTTCGCGCAACCTCTCTCGCTGGCGCGCTCCCTCCCGACGGTCACCTTCCGCGATCGGGTCGAGCTGGGCCGGTTGCGCGCCCATCGCCCCGACCAGCCCAGCGAGCTCCGCCTTGCCCGCGCCCCCGTCGTCGCTACTTTTCTTTGCGGCCATGAGCTTGCCCTCGTGGTCTCGCGGCGCGTCGGCTCTCACCCCGGCGCGCCGCTTCTTTTCGAAGGCTACCCGAACGCGGTCTCGAGCTCCGCTGCCATCGACTCTGCCCACGCAGGCCCCTTCCAAGTGGATCCACGATGGATCCCCTCGTTCCGATTCATCGAGAAAGCCGATCGTGCAGACTGCACGCTCTCGCTTCTCGGAATTGACGAACCATCGGAAAAAGAAGCCTGGTTCGCGCTAGAGCCCTCGCCTTCTAAGCCGTCGGTCGACCGTTCGAATCGGTCTGGGCGTGCCGGTACTTACCTCGATCGGCGTGACTACGCCGTGACAACCCTCCTAGGCGCCCTTCGCGCGGTGGAGAGCGGAGATCCGCTCGCCATGCGCAAGGCGGTGGAGGCGATGGGAACCGCGCTCGGAGTCCTCTCCGAGGAAGCGGTAGCGACGGTGGAGGAGACTCCTCCGAGCGTGCGGGCGCAGCGGTGAAAGATCATCGCGCGCCAACCGGAAGCGGGACCAATCGC
>JANXLV010000125.1 GCA_025355005.1 Myxococcales bacterium
GACGAGATCATGGACCAGACGAAGACCGGCCATGATCTCGACATCCCGCTTCCCGCGTCGGTGATCGCGGTGCTGCGCGAGCACATCGCGGCGCTCGACGGGTTCATGGAGGATTCGGACCTCCTCTTCCCCGCCGTCACGGGTCGTCTCCGCTCATGCTCTGTGCTGGACAAGCCGTTCCGTGAGGTGATCGCGGCGCTCGGCTGGACGATTCGCCTCACTCCACGCGGGATGCGGCGGACGTTCCAAGACCTCTCGCGAAACGCAAAGGTTCACGATGTCGTCACGCGACGGATCTCTGGCCACGAAACGGAGGAGATGCAATTCCACTACTCCACGGCGGAGGACGAAGAGATGCTTTCCGCAGTGACAGAGGTGGCCGCCGTATTGCTCTCGGGCGCATCGGCGGTTCCGGCCGCACTCCACTGACTCGCACCGAGCAGAACCCGACGAGCTCGACGTTGCTTCGACAGCTTTAGCGGAGTGGTCCAAAACGGGCTGGCGCTATCCCATATCGGCCAGGGACTCCGTAGGTCACGCTCTCACAAATCGGAGAACGACCGATGAGTGGCGACGTGATTTCGATTGCGAGGTCCGACGCCCTCGTTGATCGTCGGATAACGATGGCCGCACTCTGCGCGGCCCGTGGGGAGACGACATGCAGATCGCGCGTTGGGGTCGGCAAGGCTTCGTTGTTCGCGTAGCGGGACTGCTCGCGTTGTGCCTCGGTGGTTGCGAGAGCGGTTCGCCAGAGGCGCATGTCGGAATCGCGTCGAGCGACCTTCACGGCGGACGCGGAGCGGTGAATCCACACCCCGGCGTCTCGGACTTCGTGATCTACGCGACGCGCAGCGTGCGATTGGGCCGTGATACCCGCCTCGCTGGGGGCTCCGTCGGTGTCGCGCTGACTGCGCCCGCCGGCTTCGGACCGCAGCTGGCTGTCGGGGACGACGCTTCGTTCGAGCACGACGTCGGTCTCTTTGCGCCCACGATCCAACTGGGCCGCGCTGTCGACGTCGCGAGCGTGTTCACGAATGCCCTGGTGCAGGGCGCGCACGATCACGTGGGCACGATCGCGACGCTTCCAATCGACCTTCCTCATCCATCGCTCGCCGCCATCGCGACTCCGGGCGCGACTGCGATTGCAGTGTCCCGCTTTCATGCACAGACGCTGGCTCCAGGCTCCTACGGAGACGTCAGCGTTGACGGCGTGCTTTTTCTCGGTGGGGGGCGCTACGCGTTTTCTAGCCTTACCCTGGGCGATCATGCGCGACTCTTTGCGCGGGGCGGCGACGCAGACGTTCGCGTGGCGCGCTCTCTTCGAACGGGCCGCTCGTCCGTCGTCACGTCGGTTCACAACGAGCGACACCATGGGGACGGAGACCCGTGGTGGTTCGCTGAAGACTTCGACGAGTCGGATGACTGCGAGCACGCGAGCGGTCTCGTCATCGCTGTTCAAGGCGCCGATCGACCCTCGATCCCAGCTGCAGCGTTTGGACCGGCGTCGCGAACATGTGCGCTCGTGAACGCTCCACACGGCACGCTAAGCTTCGATGAATTCTCTCGTGTCAATGGCGCGCTGACCGCGTTCGACGTCACCATTGGCGATCACGCTGCAATCCGCTTCGACACCGGATTCGCTGCATCCGCTGCGGGCCAGAAGGGAAGTCAGGCCCTCACGGGTTATATCGGCTCGGCTGCCGGAGCGGTACTCGCTGGGCCGGTTCCTCCAGATCAAGTGGTCCGCCTAGGCATCGGTCTGCCGCATCGCAACCAAGCGGCACTGGACTCATTCATTCATGACGTCGCGGATCCGTCGTCAGCGATCTATCGCCACTTCCTCTCTCCCTCGGACTTCACCGCCTCCTACGGCCCCACCGCTGCGGAGCATCAGTCTGTCATCGACTTCGCTAGCTCGCACGGTCTGACTGTTACGCGGGATTTTCCGAGCAACGCGTACATGGCCATCCAGGGAACCGCCGGAACTCTCGGCGCAGCGTTCTACGGAGACCTCAACTACTACCTGCGTCCTGACGGCACGCAGTTCTACGCATTCGATCGTGAGCCGTCACTCGATCTCACGGCGACGGTGCTTCGAATCACGGGTCTTGACAACCGCGTGCTTCCCACAGCCCTGAACGGGTCCGGAACCGGCGGGAACTACAACACGACCGACCTTCGTACGGCGTACCTCGACAAGGATCCAACCTGCGTCCCACTCGACGGCACCGGTCAAATCATCGGCCAGGTACAGGTAGGCGACTTCTTGGAAACGGACGTTACGCAGTACGCACACGATTCAGGCCTCTCAGCACCTGACGTGCGGCCGATCTCGTCGAACGGTACCGTCGCCACCTTGAGCCTCGAAACGACCCTCGACATCACGATGTCGTTTGCCATGGCACCGAACGCCATCATCCTGCCCGTGTTCTCGGAAGGTTCACTCGCCGGCATGAATGCGAGTCTCAACGTTCTTGCGACGCCGAGCAGCACTTTGCCCCACCCGCTCGCCAACCAGATTTCGTCGTCATGGAGTGGGTCGGCGGATGACAACACGACGCAAGCCATGAAGCAGTTCATCGCCCAGGGGCAGGCATACTTTCTGTCGTCGGGGGATAACGGGGCGAACGCCTACATCAACGTAGTGAAGGACTTCACCAACACGTTCACCGGCGCCGGGATTCAGTTCGGCACCGTCGTGGGCGGCACAGTGCTGACGATGGATGGCGCTGGACTCGCCTACAAGAGCGAGGCGACATGGCCCAAGGCGGGAGGAGGAACGGCGCTCGGAATTCCGTTCCCTGGCTACCAGACCGGATTCGTGACCGCAGCCAACCAAGCTTCATCCGCGAACAGGAACGTGCCCGACGTCTCGGCGATCGCACAGTCCGTCGACGTCGTGTTCCTAGGTGCTCACGCGGGAGTCGGGGGCACGAGCGCCTCAGCTCCGCTCTGGGCTGGCTTCGCGGCCCTGATCAATCAACGAGCTGCCAGTCAGGGCGCACCCCCTCTCGGGTTCTTGAACCCTGCGCTCTATCGGGCGGCGGGGTTCAGTCCCCAGCTCTACGCTTCAGCGTTCAACGACATCAAGGACGGAAGCCAGAACAACGACGACGGCTCGGGGACGCTCACCTCGAGCTTCTCCGCGATCCCAGGCTACGATCTCGCGACTGGTCTTGGCACGCCACGTTGCGGCTTGGTCTACGCATTGGCGGGTGGCACTCCGCCGACTCCGCCGGGGCCGCCAACCCCACCGCCGACTGCGCACGTCGACCTTGGAATCACCGTCGAGGAGACCGGCCCAAAGCTTTGCTTTTCGGGAGCGACTCTCTTTCCGAACGCTCACATCACCACGCAGCTGTCGGGCATTCCTGGACGATCGAGCGACGTGGCCGGACCGAGCGGAAACGTGAACCCGGATGGTACGCTAACGGACATCGTTCCCTATAATTCGAGCTACGTGCTTCTGAGTGGATGTAGCCCGGACCAGCTTGCGGCTACAGTTACGATCACCATCACCGAGAGCGTGATGGGGGCAACGGTCGGCACCTTCACTCAGGCGGTTCCGGCCGACCTCTGGTGCCCGAATGGTGCTGACACGACTTTTGGGAGTGGCTGTGGACCCTAGTTTTCTTCGCGTCGTCGGTGCGACTTCCCTTGTCGGCCTCCTTTTGGCCGCGGTCGCATCGGCGTGCTCGTCAACATCATCGGGAACGCCGAACGGCGCGGACCCCGACGCGACTGCCGGGCAGTCCGACGCGGCTCCGGCGGGCCCTGGGTCATGCCTGAGCCCGGACGGCGGTGGGACATATCAGGTCTTCCGTCTTAAGAATGGCCTCTGCGATGGTGTGGTACGGCCGACTGAAGCAGGCATGTTGGCCTGCCGCATACTCGTCGATGGCGTTGATGGCGGATGCGCGGGCAACGGTCTCTGCGATGGGACCATGAGCGACCATGCCGCCGTCGCCGCGAACCTCGCCGATGCTGGGCAGCCAGAGACGGACGGGCCCCTCTGCGTACTGCCACAGCAGTCCCCCGCGATGATGGGACCTGGGTGCTCTTCGCCAACCTCGTCAGGTTGGTGCTACTCGACGAACGGTTGCGAAGTGGACGCGAGCAACCACTGCGCATCTGCGGCATGCGCGACTCCCGGCTATCTAGCCGCCTCATACACAAGGCAAGGGGTATGGCTCGCCTGTCCGTAGCCACCGGCGTAGTCGCGCTTGTCCTCTCACTGATCGCGGTGGAGGCCTGCACAAGCTCCCACGACGATTCGGACGCCAGCACGAGCTCCGAAGCAGGAGCGGACGTCGACATCATCTGCAGCGACATCGAAGTGTCGCCCGTGTTCGTCCACGTCCAGGAGACGTCGGGATATGACGTGTGCAACGCAACGGTGTCGATGAGCCTGGGCGCCGCGAGCTATCCGTTCGACTGCACGGGATGCCCCGACGCAGGCGCGTCACCTGATGCTGGATCGGACGGTGGCGACGCTGGCCGGATGGTCTCGAAGGCAGGTACCTGCAACTACTCGGTCCACAATTTTCGCCCGCCGACCGCGCTGTACACCATCTCGGTCGTTGCGCCCGGGTATAAGCCGTCGTCCCTCACGGCGCAGGTGACCCGCATGGACACGGGAACCTGTACGCGCGACTTCTCGGACTCGCCGTTCATCGTTGTGTTGTCCCCAAACTAGGAAGGCCGATGGCGGTGACTCTGATGACGATGGTGTCGCAATGAAGTTCCGCGTCTACGAGGTCGCCAAACAGCTGAATCTTGATCCGAAGGAGGCGGTGAAGCTCCTTCAATCGATTGGCGCAACAGAGGTTCGCAATCACATGAGCTCCGTCGATGCCGAGACCGTGCAGCGACTCAAGATGACCCTGCGCCCTGCGACGCACGAAGGAGTGGTAAAGCAGGCTCCCCTCCAGCCTGCTGTCCAAGCGCCGTCCACGTCCTCCGCACGGCCCGCAAATGTCGCCGGAGGGATCGTGCCGCCGCCCGCATCGTCTGCTCCCAGTGCAGCAGACGATGCAAGACTCTTCGTCGCGGGGCTCGCGGACACGATCGACGAGGTCGCGTGCAAAGCGATCTTCGAAGCAACAGGTGGCACGGTGCTGGACGTCGCGCTCCCGACGGACCGGATCACTGGACGACGGCGCGGCTTCGGCTTCATCACCATGTCAAGCGCCAACGCCGCCTCGACGGCGCTGCAAATGTTGGATGGCTCCACACACGCCGGTCGGGAGATCTCGGTGCGGCCGTTCCTACAAGACGCCTCACGCAAGCCCGCGCCGGGTGCTCCGCCACAGCGCACGGAGGCGCCTCCGGTAAGTGCTACTAAAGGTGGCACGGAGAAGACCACTGTACGCGTGGCGGATGCCCTCACGCGTGCGGTGACCGAGGTTCGCAAGCTCGAGCGTGACGCACAGCTACGCTCGGCAATGGGGCTTGCGCGCATCTCGCTCCAGTACTGCGCGTTTTCGGTGATGGAATGGGTGATCGAATATGGCGGGGAAGCGGCACGTTCCCTGCCGCTCGAGGACTTGCGGGCGCCCACGGACGGAACACTCGTTGACCTTCTCACGAGCGGCCTCGTTTGCGCCGAGAACGCGGGCTGGGCAGGCGTCATCGGGCGCTTCTTCAAGCCGCAGCAGACGGTCGCTACCGCGCACTTCGTCGGCAAAGCGGCCTCCCTCCAGCAAGTCCTGAGCGGCTTCGTCTCCGCGCGCAACGACGGTCTCGAGGGGCACGGTATCGCTGGCGGCGAGGATCCTGATGCACTCCTGGCGCTCGTGGAGACGCTCGTCAGCGTTCTCGCCTCCGTGCTTCCGACGAGTCCCGATGGCTCGGTCCTTTCGCTTGCCGCGCCTGACGGGCGCGCCGTTCGAATCTCCTATCTGCGACTCGTTGATGGGGATCTCGTCTGCTTTCGAAAGAGCAAGTCAGTCCGAACTGGTATCTGTCGCGTGACGGCGCAGAGGCGCACCGGTGCGCTTGAGAAGACCGACGTCACCTGGGACAGCGACGACAAGCTGCAGCGGCTGGCTCCTGCCGCGCCCGCGTCCTACGACATTACGGTTACGCCGGGGTGGTCCCTCTACACTTACATTCCGGAGCGGCTGACAACGGCGTTCATGGGACGTGACGCGGAGCTGGCGCTTCTGTGGGAATGGTTCAACGACACGGACTCAAAAGCGTGCATCGTCTACGGCGATGGTGGAATGGGCAAGACAACTCTCGTGGTCGAGTTCATCCATCGCGTGCTTTCAGGGGCGCTTGGCGACGCGGCTTGGAAGCCGCAGATGATCAGCTACTACAGCGCGAAGGAGACTCGCTGGGGTCTGGACGGTCTGGAGCGCATCCGATTCAGCAAGGGCGGACTGTCGGACGCGCCCACGGAGATCATGCGACACATCGAGAGCCGACGTTCGCTCGATGCCGATTGGTACAAGCTTGAGCTGCCTCAGCTTGCGCAACGACTCGGTGGATATCTGCGTGACAGCTGGCACGTCCAGCCGTCGCAGCACCTACTGATCTTAGACAACACCGAGACGCTCGCTTCGGAGGAGAGTGAGATCGCGCTGCTCGCGACGCACATCAAGGAGCTGTCGCGACGCGTCGGTCGCGTGCTTGTCACATCCCGGCGCCGCGAAAAGATGGAGGCCGCGCCAATCGAACTCGAGGCTCTTAGCGCGACGAGTGCAGCAGAGTTGCTGCGCCGACGAGCGCGCGACTTGTCGGTCGACAAGCTCTCAATGGCGACGGCGTCGCAGCTCAAGAAGTTCGCGGAAGGTCTGGAAGGACGGCCTCTGCTACTCGAAGTGTTCGTGCAGACGCTCGCGGAGAACGGATTGTCTCCGGAGCGAGCGTTCGCGAACGTTCGACAGATGCAGACGAGGGACCTGGGTGAGTTCCTCTATGCCGACGCATGGGCGCGCTTCTCGGAGCCGCTCCGACACCTCCTCTTGCTCATGGTGCAGGTTGCCGATACCCACGACGAAACCCTCCTGCGTCTGTGCGCGGCGGAGGCCGAGGTCCTCCTTCCGAGCGCCGAACAAGCCCTGGAGGAGAGCCATGGCATCGCGCGAATCCAGCGGATCGCGGGCAAGCTGCACGTTACGTTTCGCAAGGGTTTCTTGGAATTTTGCCGCCAGCGACGCGTGGTCATTGACGGCGTGACGTTGCCTGCGCAGCTAGCTGTCAGGCGAGTGCTCGCTCGCTACCGTGACTACATGCTCATGCGTGACAGGGAGATCGCCGATCGGATGGGGAAGGCGTTCCGGACGCCATTCGCGAAGATGGCCTGGAGAGCGTTTCAGGACGGCCGCTACGACGAGTGTCAAGCCCACTACCAGCTCGCCGTCGCGGAGGACCCCAGCAACGGCCTACTCTTCGACCGCTATGCGCTCTTCCTCTTGCGCATGCAGCAGGACCCCGCGAGTGCGCTCGTGAAGTCCGAACGTGCGGTCGCGCTTGAACCGGACAGCCCCGAGGTTTGGTTCACGAACGGCATGATCCATGGCGTGCTCAAGGATCCGGATCGCGCGGGAGTGTCCCTTGAACGGGCTCGCGCGCTCGGCAAGGAAGCCCATCTGGTTTGGCTTCAAGTGGCGTACGCGTGTCTTCGTGCCACGCAACCACGTGAAGCGTTGGCGCGCGAAGCGTTGCGAACGTCGCGTACGCTCGCACCGGCATTCGTCGAGGACGGAACGCCAACAGCAGCGCACTGGCGAGAGCTACTCCGCATGGAGCGGCGTTTGGGAATGACGCTGTCGCAGTAGGAGCCACCGGTTGGGAGACACTACGAGCGAACTCGGGGGATGCTGAACGTCCGTCACTTTCCGCTTAACCACTGCTCGAAACGGTGAGATAAGAGTAAGTAGAGCAGTCGGAAATGCTGATTTCGGGGAGCAAAACAGGCTCTCCGCGAAGCTTCACACGGAGGAAGTCGCAGGTTCAATCCCTGCTGCGCCCACCAACTCTGGTCTTCTCGCTCCCGCTGGTCGCTCGAGCAGCGCGAAGTCATGTCCTCGCATCCGCCAGCGCACGCGCGAGGAGCGCGGCGTCGTGGATGGCGATCTCGACGCGCATCTTCGCGCCGCTCTTGGGTCCCGCGACGGCCGTGACCTTCGCGCCTTCTGCGCCACGTGACTTGAGCGCGGCGGCAAGGCGCTTCACGAACGCCTGCTCTTCCGGAGGCACGTGGAGGCCACGCGTTGGCTCGCGTCCCGATCTCGCGCGCAGATCATGGGCGACGGCGTGGATATCTTCGGCGGACGCGGCAGTGACGTCGATGGTCTTGCCGTGACCGACGTCCAACGCCCGTCGCGACCGGAGCGCCGCTGGAGCGTGATGGCCGCCGAGCGCACGCGACAGCGCAACGAGGGAGAGCGCCTTCGACGTCGTGAGTGTCCCGGCCTGCTTCTTGGTGAACGTCTGCGAAATGGTGATGAGCTGGTCGGCGTGGTCGGGCGAGATGTGGAGCGCGACGTTGCAGAGCGCGGCGAAGTTCTCGTAGCCGAGCGCCTGGTACATCGACCTCTGCTTCAACTGCGTGAGCGCGACGCCCATGTCGTAGGCGGAGCGCTCCACGACGCCCTTGAGCTTCTTCACGCGAAGGACGAGCGTCCGCCCGATCTTCTCGAGCCTCTTCTTCTCGGCGGCAGCGAGCTTCGTCGTGTCCTTCACGCGCGCGAGCGCGGTCTTCTTCTTGGTTGCCATCCACGCACGATAGAACACCACCACAAAAGACCGATAGGCATCCTTCTCGGCAGGGACGGGCGTCGGTCTTTTCAACCTGGAGCTGGCCCCGCCCGGGCGAGATGTCTCCCAGTAGTTCTGGGAGTGCGCCATCGCTTCTACAGCCTGCGTACCGCTTGCAATGCGCTGCGGAGATGTGGAAGTGCCCTACTAGCTACGGAGACGGCAACTTCATCCAGACTCTGCTGCGCACTGACCGCTGCGATCGCGCTCGTCCGCGAACTCTCGACCTGGATTGGCGCGAGCTATAGCTAGAGTCGCTCCGGTCGTCGCGCCACGGCGCGGCGCTGCCACGCGTGATGCAGTATCGTTTAGGCATGCGTCGGATCGCTGTGCTCGCGATGTCATCGGTGGTGGCCATAGCCTGCGGTGGTGCCGAGCGATCCGCGGAGGCGACGACGCCCGGAGCACCGCCGCCGAAATCGGTTCATGCGCAACCGGAGCCGTCATTGGCAATGCCATTCGCGCTCCCTGTGATCGAGACCACACCGAAGTGTATCGCTGGAAGATGGGAGCCCGATCGAGGATGCGCGGCGTCGCGTCCGTGGAGCATTCCTCTGGTTTCTGATGCGCCGACCTCCGAGCTCGAGGCGCGATTGAAGACCGGCGCGACGACGCCTCGCGAGGAGCTCGCGATCGCCATTGCGATCGCTCGAAGGAAGCCCGAGGCGCAGCGCGGCATCTGGTACCGGCGCGCGACCGCGGCGTTCGTGCACATTCCTGCGCCACCCGACACAGACGCCATCGACCTTGTCACCGAGGCCGAGGCGTCACTCGCCATCGCCGCTCTCGAACGCGAGCTCCCGAACGAATCACAGAGGCAATGTCCGGCGACCGTCACGAGGGATCTGTTCGACTCGCCGGCGGATCCCTTTGCGCCCGAATCGAAGGGCGCCTGGAACGAGCTCCGCCGAAGGGCGACGGATGCGAGCACGCAGCTCGCGGCAATCAACAAGCACTTCCCGCGCTCGGCGTGGAGCGCGGTTGCGCTCGCACGCGCGGGCCTGCTCTTCGCCCACCTGCGCGACACGCTGGACGCCTGTGATGCGGACACCACCATCGACCTCTTTTCGCCGAAGGAGAAGGATTTTCTCGCGCAGATCTCCACCAATCCGAACCTGAGCAGCAAGGCAGCAGACATCCGGATCGCGAAGCGCGCATGGTTCGAAAGCAAGAAGGCGGAAGGCCTGCACGACGTCCAGGTGGAAGCGATCCGGAGCCTCGCCGCTGGGCTGGCCGTGGCGCGATGCCTCGGCGTGTCGAACGCGATCGTCAGCGACGCAAGGGCCACGATGGCGCACTTCCGAAACAGCCTTGGCGACGAGACTATGACGAGGGCACTCGACGGTCAGCGCGATCCAACCGATCCAGACCAGAAGCGGTCGCTCGGCGCCAACTTCGAGGTACTCACGAAGCCGTAGGCGACTCCCGGGACTTCACGGTGGCAACGCCTCGAGCGGTGCGACGCGAGCAACTCCAAGATGTAGTCCCGTACCACGAAGCCGCGCGAGCTTGCGAAGGACGTTAGACCAAGCGACGAGCACGTCCTGTCCCCGCGTTGAAGGGGAGGTGCGGCGTGGCGTAGTGTCGGAGCGGTCTATGATCCGGAATCGGAGGTCGTGATCGGCTTCCCGTCCTCATCGACGACGCGCCCACCCATCGCAAGGGCGACGACGCGCACCTCGGCCCCGAGCACGCGGTACAGATGCGCCGGGTCGCCTTTCGAAAGAGCGACCGCGTCGTCCGTAGCCTCGTCGGCGCTGTCGTGAATCGCGACGCACGTTGAGCCTCGTCCCTCGATGCAGTGCACGGTGTACACCGGCCGTAGCGCGACCTCGAGCCGCTCCAAATAGAACGCGGCGAGGGCCTCTGGGCGACCATTGTCGGCGTCCGCAAGGCCGTCGTAGTATGCGTCCTCGCGCTCGGCATCCGGGAAGTACACGATCACCGGGCTGGTCTCGAGTGAGCGGCTTGCGAGCCTGAAGCACACCCAGAGAACGAAGTGGTCCAGCACGCGGCCCGTACGGCCGTTGGTGTCCTGGAACGGATGAATCCACTGAAAGCGGTGGTGGGCGCGCGCCACCACGCTTGCGAGCTCCTCAAGAGACGGATCGGCGCCCGCCGCCATCCATGCCGCAAAGTCGTCGCCGAGCTTTCTGAGCTCCAGCCGCACCTCGTGGCTAGGTATGTGCTCCACGCCGCCCGGGCCGATCGCCGTCGTCCGGGTCCCCCCGGCCCAGTCGAAGAGCGGTTCGAACATCTCGCGGTGAAGGTCCAGAACGACGGCGTCAGTGAGCAAGCGTCCGGAGCCGGTCTGCGTGAACGCCCAGCGCCGGCCGCGCCACTCGGCGTCAACGAGCAACGGCTCCTGATCGTCGTAGTGGTCAAGCCGACCCGCTTTCGTGTCGAGCGGCTTGGTTCGGCGTTCGCCGCGCGCCATGCGCCTACCTGGCGATGCGCTCGCCCGCCGCGCGCACGACATCTTCGGCGAGCGGGTAGCCCTCGACAGCGAGTGACTGCTGGATGCTCTGGACAAGGCGCGGGTTGACCTGGCCGTCCGTCACGCGCGTGTCGGCCGCAAGCTGCTCTCGGAGCTCGCTGAGCCGGGTGGTTCGGGAGACGTGGACCATGACCCTTCAAGCATACGGCGCCATCCGACGTGGCGCCAGAGCGGTGATGCCGTCTTCGCTCTCGACCGGGTAACCGGCGTTAGCCTCGTCGAGCTCGAGGTCCACCAGCGTCCGGTCCATGGAGCCGGTGATCATGCCATGGTAAGTGCGGAGCTATGCGAGAAGAGGCCAACCTTCTTGATGGCACGAGCACGATGCTGGAGCGCGCGGAGGAGCTCGAGCGGCTACGTCCATCACTCGCGCGGCTCGTTCCGCGTGCGCTCGGGAAGCTCTTCACGGGCTTCCCCGGATCGTTCCGGGAGCTGTCCGCGGAGTGTGCGTTTCCGCCGCTCGCGCGCTGGCTCTCGAAGCAGGCACGGAGCGGTCGGTGCGAGCTTGCGATCCATCGTGCGGGACCGCCCGCGAACCGGGTGCACAAGGAGCCGGAGGTCTACCTCCACGTGGGCTCGGCGCGCGTGATGGTGTCGGGCCCCGTTGCGCGGGTGCCCAGACGGTGTCCTTCGGCGCTCGCGGCGGTGCTCCGGGCTTCGATCAGAACGCCTACCTTCGCGCGATGTACAAGAGCATCGTGGACGCCGGCATCAAGCAGCGATCGTTCGCGGTGTTTGCGGCGGACTTCGAGCGCGCGCAGAAGCAGATCGCCGATGAGGCAGACTCCGCACCGCTGCCGCCGGCGCCAGCGCGATGTCGACTGACAGAACACCTCGCTCCCCGATTTCGTACGGGTGCAGGCGCGTACGAGCGGAATCCGCAAAGATCCGCTGACGCCAGCTCGAATATCGGATGGGATTGCAGCGTGGCCACTCCTCGGGATCTGCCTTCTGTCTGCGCGCTTCTCGATCGTGCGCGCTCGCACGTCACCGTGGCTGACTTGCCTCGTCTGTTGATGAGCGATCCGGGGTACGGCGAATACCTGGAGGCTTATACGGAGGTGCTCGCGCGCGGGGTCCCTGCCCTCCTCGAGGACGTCAGGGGTGAAGGCCAACGCATGCGGAGCTTCGCCATCACGGAGAATCTGCTCCTCTCGCATACCGATGCGGGTGAGTCGATCGTGCACAGATGGTTCTCCGTACTGACGGCGTGCATCGAGCTCCTGGGCGCGGACGTGACTCGTGACATCGCGCTGTCGACGACGCTCTCCACGCTGCTGGTGGACAGCTTCGCGCTTGCATCGTCCAGTGAGCGCGACGCTCCGCGCGATCTCCTGCCGGCCATTGCGCGCGAGCTCTTCGCCAGCAGACAGCGTCCGCACGAGCGCACCCTCGTGCGACTCACCGAGCTCCTGATCGCCACGCTGAGCGACGCCGATGTCGAAGACCGCTGCCGCACGCTCCACGCCGATCACGACCAGTTCCAGGAGTACTACGACGAACAAGGCGAGCTGAGCTGGTCCTACGCCGCGCGCCCCGAGTTCGTGCTGGGCGCCGTTGTCACACGCAGGCAGCTACGCACGTGGCTCGACCTCATCGAGCACCACTTCCCGACATCGCCAGCGCTAGCGAAGGAAACGCGTGACCGACTTCTGCGAGAAGGCAAGGAGTGGCGCCGCACGTCCCGAAAGTGATTCGAGGAGCAGATGATGATCCGGGCCACGTGTGGAAACCGAAGAGCCGCTCAACGTACTCGAGGCCGCGTGATGGGTATCACGCCACACATTCTCACGAAGGTCGACTCGTGTCCGCGGTGCCAGGGCCGGCTCACGCTCCTGGCGGTGCTCACGGACGTAGAAGAGGCGGGACGGTTCGCGCGCAGGCTGGGCGATCGAGCGAGCTCCCACCGCGCACTGCCGCGAGAGGTCCGCCGTACTCGCAATCAAGGCGCCCAGACGTGCTCTCCGTCTTCGCGCTCGCCAGCCTGACCGCCCCACGCGCCCTCCGACTCCGACCGAGAGGCCCTTCTTTTACCTACGCGCTATGTCAGCTCCTTTGTTTGCCTGATAGCTTCGTGAAATGAACATGCACCAGTTCGGTGCGCTTGCGGTGACCGCTGCGATCGTAGTGGTGACAGCGAGCGCGTGTGGCTCGGACCACGCTGGCGCCCCCGTCGTCGACGACGGCGGCGCGGTGGATGCGGCGGACACGGACGGCACAGCACCCGACGCTGGCGCCGCCGGGACGAAGGTGCAGATCCTGGCGATCAACGATTTCCACGGCGCACTCGCCCCCGTGAATGGCGCAGGTGGCGCGGCCTACCTTGCGGCGACGGTGAAGAAGCTGAGGAGCAAGCACTCCATCTTCGTCTCCGCCGGAGATCTCATCGGCGCGAGCCCGCTGGTGTCGGGCTACGACCACGACGAGAGCACGATCGAGGTCATGAACGCCATGCACCTGGATCTCCACGGCGTGGGCAATCACGAGTTCGACGAGGGCACCGCAGAGCTCCTGCGCATGCAGCATGGCGGCTGCCATCCCGTGGATGGATGCAAGGGTGGGCCGACGTTCGCAGGCGCTTCGTTTCCATTCCTGGCCGCGAACGTGACCGTCAACGCGACGCAGAAGACGCTCTTTCCCGGGTACGTGATCAAGGACTTCGGGGGCGTGAAGCTCGCGTTCGTCGGCATGACGCTGCAGGACACGCCCGCCACCACGCTGGGCTCGCTGATCACGGACCTGAGCTTCCAGAACGAGGTCTCCACCGTGAAGGCGCTGGTGCCGGAGATCAAGGCGGAGGGCGTCTCGAACATCGTCGTGATCATCCACCAGGGCGGCGCGCAGATGGATCCGACCGGGGACGCGAACTCGTGCAAGTCTCTCACCGGATACATCCCCGGAATCGCGATGGCGATGCCTCCGGAGGTGAAGGTCATCCTGTCCGGGCATACGCATGCATTCTACAACTGTAAGGTCGGCGGCAAGCTGGTCACGCAGGCGGGCTCGAACGGCGCCTATCTGACCGATGTGGAGCTTGCGATCGATCCCACGACGCAGACCATCCTCTCCGCGACGGCGAAGAACATCCCCATCACGCCGGACGTCACGCCGGACCCCGACGTCGGCGCGATCGTGTCGAAGTGGAACGCGGTGGTCTCGCCCATCGGCGACGCCGTGATCGGCACAATCACCGCGGACCTGTCGCAGGTGCCGTCCACCACGTCCTACGAATCGCCGCTTGGTGACGTCATCGCGGATTCGTACCTTGCGGCTACCTCTGCTGCCGGCGCGCAGATCGCGTTCATGAACGCAGGTGGCGTCCGCGCCAGCCTGCCGTACGCGAAGAGCGGCCCCGAGACGGCGGACGGACAGGTGCGCTACGCCGAGGGCTATTCCGTCGAGCCGTTCGGCAACCAGCTCGTCACCATCGACGTGAACGGCGCGGATGTCGTGTCCGTCCTCGAGAGCAGCGCGGGTGGCGGCGGCGCCCCTCACACGGCGGGCCTGATCGGAAAGTTCGATCCCGTGGGCTCGCCGCGGTTCTCCATCGCCGACATCACCGTCGGCGGTCAGCCTCTCGCGCCGAACACGAGCTACCGGGTCACCGTCAACTCGTTCCTGGTGCAGGACACCAGCGGGTTCGCGCCCCTTGCGGCGGCCGCGAAGCTGCCGAGCGCCACGTGGAACGCGGGAACGGACCTGGACGCGCTCGTGAGCTACATGAAGGTGAGCTCGCCAGTCAGCCCCCCCTCACCCCGCTTCACGCCGAAGTGAGCGGTCACTTGCGGCCGCCGCCACCACTAGAGGACTTCACGCCCGTGAGTCGTCGGGCGACGTGGCGTCACCCAAGCCGCGCCCGCCACGCGAACGGCAGCGTCAACACCCACCGACGAAGCTGCGCACGCGGCATCAAGTGCTCCACCAGATTCGCCGCCGGCGTTTACTTGCGCATACGAAAAATGGCCGTGACAGCGCCCGTGGTCGTTGTATCCCCGCTCTTTCCCGCGAGAACCTCGATCCAGTAGATGAACGTTTCATCGACCGCGACGTCGGTCACGAAGTTGTGACCAGAAAGGACGGCCGTCGCTGGCGTCCCTGGCGAGTTGAGGTCGAGCCGCATCACCGATCCCTGGTTGGCGGTGCGCAGCGGACCGGGGTCCGCCCAGTAGAGAAAATGCCCGTCGAGCGCGAACGACGGCGGACTGCAGTATTCTCTGTAGTTGCTGCCAATGGACGTTTGCGGAGATAGCGTCGCGACCGGAGTTCCCTTGCCGCTCGCGACACTGACCTTCGACAGACTCCCTGACACTACGGTGTAGACAGCGTCGCCGAAGGCGGCGACAGGGCGAGGGCTCCCAAGGGCGGGATCGAGATTCACCAGTAGCGTGGGTTCGCTGT
>JANXLV010000128.1 GCA_025355005.1 Myxococcales bacterium
ACGCGGAGCGTCCATCGGCGGCCAGAGCGGACGAGGCGGCCCGGGACGCAGATGAGCGCGCGGCGCAGCCAGGGCGCGCGCCAGCGGTGCAGCTCGGGCGGGCAAGTGGCCACGGCGTAGCGCCGCATCAAGTTGTACGAGAGCAGCTTGAGCAACATCGCGGCGTGGTTGGCGCCGAAGACCTGGCTCGGCACCTTGCCGAGGCCCCAGCTGTTTTTCAGCTCGCCGATGACGGGCTCGATGCCCGCTCGGGCGTTGTACTCGAACGCCAAGTCTCCGGCGTCGATGTCGCGATCGTTGGTGAGGAAGACCTGGGTGGTGAAGTCGAGATCCTGCCAGAGGAAGGTCTGCTTGCCGCTGCGGTCGCCGCGGGTGCGCATCGCGACGACGCGTACGTCGAGGCCGACGGCCCGCCATGCCTCGCGAACAAAGTTGACTTCGGCGACTTGCGTGAGTGGCTTGCCCTCGGCGTCGACGTCGACGGTGGTCCACGTCTTGTGCATCGCGACGGCGTTGAGCAGCGCTTGATCCTGGTGGGCCTTGATGACGAAGTACGCGCCATCGGCGTGGATTCCCTGCATCAATGCGGTGCAATCGCCGGCGGCGTCGATGCGCGTGCACAGGATCGTGTCGGGGCCGAGTACAGCGCGCAGTCGGAGGAGCCACATCTTGACGAGCAGCGTCTCGTCACCGCCGAAGCCCGTGTCGCCCGGTCGCAGGAGGGCGCCGACGATGGTGTCGGTCTCGGCGATCCGGCCGAGGACGGGGTGGTAGCTCGGGCGAGCGTGGTAGCGCGGATTGGGGCCGAGGTGAGCGCCCTCTTGCGAGCCGAAGAGCGGCTCGACGGTGGTGTCGACGTCGAGGTGGACGCGAGCGAGCTTGGTGCCGCGAAGGGCCCGAAGCCCCTCACGCGCCATCAAGCGCTCCAGATCGCCGAGCGCCTGATCGTCGAAACGCGCGAGGTCTCGGTAGACCGTGTCGAGGCTCGGCATCACGCCGCCCGCGAGATGCACGACCATGCGATCGGCCGCGAGACCTTCGAGCCCGAAGACGCGCTCTTCGCCTGCGATATTGGCGTCGATAAGAAGCCGCATCTGCGCCTCCATCGGATAGACGACGAGCGGACCGGCCTTGAGCCGGAAGAAGAGCCGATGAAGATCCGCGTCGAGTCCCTCCGTCCGCATCCACGCGCCGAACGGGGCCAGTCCCGCGTGCGCCGTCAAGGTCGCGTCACTGCGGCCCATGGTTATCGTGCGCGGGTCCCCGCGGCGGATCCGCCGCGTGCGACGATGCCCGTCTCCGCGCTTGCCTCCGACCGCATCTCGACGCACCTTGCGGGTGCTCGGCGTAATTGTCCTTGTATCCATCGCAAGAACTTGGACGGTTACGCCGGGCCTAAAATTCAAGCCGTTCGCGTTGCGTCAGACGATTTCGATCGCGAGCACCCCGCGCTGTGCGCGAAATCCAGGATCAGACCTCACGAAAGTCGGCAGCGTCGGTCCCCGGGATTTCGGTCGCGCCTCGCGTCATTCGGTGTACACCTGCGCCATGCGCGTGATCTTGACTGGCGTCACCGGGATGGTCGGCGAAGGAGTGTTGCTCGCGTGCCTCGAGAATCCCGCGGTCGAGAAGGTGCTCAGCGTCTCGCGCAAGCCCACGGACCACGTGCACGCAAAGCTCGAACAGCTCCTCGTGCCCGACTTCCGGAAGCTCGCTGATGACATCGAAGCGAAGCTCACCGGCTACGACGCATGCTTCTACTGCGCTGGTATCAGCTCCGCCGGCATGAACGAAGCGGACTACACCGTGGTCACGTACGACACGCCCCTGGCCTTCGCGTCGACGCTGTCGCGACTGAATCCGGACATGGTGCTCACGCACGTGAGCGGCCAGAGCACGGACGGCACCGAGAAGGGCCGCATCATGTGGGCGCGCGTGAAGGGTCGCGCCGAGAACGCGCTCATGAAGTTGCCATTCAAGGGCGTATACAACTTCCGGCCTGGGCTGATGACGCCGAAGCCGGGGCAGAAGCACGTGAAGGCGCTCTTCCGCGCGGGCCTCGTGCTCGCGCCCGTGATGAAGCTGTTTCTTCCGTTCCTCACGCTGGAGCAGGTCGGCCGCGCGATGATTCATTGCGTGAAGAGCGGCGCGCCCAAGCAAGTGCTCGAAGTGAAGGACATCGCAGCCCTGGTGTCCAGCGAGTGACCTCACTAGGCTGACGCGATGAACCGTAGAGTCCGGATGCCGTTGGCTGTTGCCGCGGCTGGCATCACGGCCAGCGTTCTCGCCGCGTGCGCAGCCGGCGCCGATCATGCGTCGCCCACCACGGCTTAGCCCTGGCTCGCGGTGATGAAGGTCTCCAGCTGGTCGAAGGTCTCTTCCGTTCCGCGGGTGGCGCCGCTTGCCATCTGGGCGTCGGGCGCTTCCTTCGAGGGAAAGAGCTCGCTCATGACCACGAGCGTCTTGCCGTCCTTTTCCTCGAAGGTCACCGTGGTGATCGACATGGCGTCGGGACCGCCTTCGTCGTTCGTCCACACGAGGCGCGACGGCGGAGTCACCTCGAGGTACTTGCCCACGAACGCCATCGGTGGCGCGTGGTCCAGCTCGAACACGAGCTTGTAGCTGCCGCCGACACGCGCATCCACCTCGCACGAGACCAGCGTGACGGGCGCTGACTTCGGCACCCACCACTTCTGCAGGAGCTCGGCCTTCGTCCATGCCGCGAACACGAGGCGCGCGGGGCCCGTGATCGTTCGCGTCACGACGAGCTCGCGATCGGATTTCCGTTCCACCGTGGTGCTACCTTTTTTTGCGTCCATCTACCTTCTCCTTCAACGTCATCCCACGGACGATGTCTTGCAGCGCGTCGAAGCGCTGGTCCCAGAGCTGCCGATGTCTCTCTATCCAAGCGGTCTCGTCCTCGAGCCGACGCGGCCCGAGCTTGCAGGTGCGCACGCGACCGATCTTCTCGGTGGTCACGAGCCCCGCCTGCTCCAGGACGCCGACGTGCTTCTTCATGCCCGTCAGCGTCATGTGGAACTTGTCGGCGAGGTCCGTGATCGAAGCATCTGCGCGCCCGAGCTGCTCCAGAACGCCACGACGAGTGGCATCTGATAACGCGGAAAACGACGCGTCGAGGCGTGCCGGTCGATACTGAACCATGTGGTTCAGTTTGTAATCCATGAACGGAGAGCGCGCAAGGTACATCGTCGTCAGGTCTTGTGTGCTTGACCTGGAAGTCGAGGAACACGTGGTCCTTGTCAGCGAGGCTGACGAAGAAGTGCCCCTTGCGGCACGCCTGGCGCTTGCCTTCGATGCGCGTGGGCCAGGAAGTCGCGCCATGAAGCCGCTACCTCGTCGAATGCGACGCCCTCGCGCTGGAACGTGCCGCGCGTGAGGTCGAGGATGGTGGAGGCCAGCTTGCGCTCCGATTGAAATGGGGCAGGGCCATAGTCCAGCTCCAGGTCGACTTCGTTGCGAATGACGTTGGGGACAGCTTCCAGCGTGTAGTTGTTGCCCGTTCCAGCGAGGTTCGCGCTCGAGCCGACGATCAGCTGACCATGTCCGCGCGCGATGCTCGCGGTGCGTGCGATGAGATCTCCAACGCCGAAGAACGTCGCGATCGTGTCGGCCTTGGTGCACTGCGAAGCCACGAACGGCTCGAAGCTCGAGAGCAGCGCGGACTGACGATTGGTGCGCGCGATGAGCGCCATCGGCCAGCGCGTGACCGTCGCGGAGAGCCAGCCACGCGTCGCGGGATCGACGCCGGTCGCCACATCATCGAGGATCTCCATGGTCCCCACGGTGACGCAGGGCTTCTCCGCCGAACGACCCTTCAGCGCGTAGATCCGGCGGACGGCCTCGCTCTTCATGGCCACCAGGCCATACCCGGTGTTGGTCCTCGCCAGTGCGAGGCCGCCAGCGGCAAGGAGCGCGTACAACCTGCGAGCATCGGAATCCAGTGTGGCTGTCATGTGCATGTTCCTTTTCTTGGGGGGCGGGGTGGCGCCCCGTGTTTGTATCGTGTGGGGAAATGACGGTGTTTGCGCACGCGGATGTCCCTACGGAGTCAGACGTTGCGGTACTGTGAAAGCGTGATCGCTTCGCTTGGAAAACGCCAATGAGCACCGCTGCCAATCCGTTCTCAGGCCCGCTTTCGTCGCTGCTGGCCTTCTCGCTCGCGACTCACACCAGCGACTTCGTCGGCGTGGTGGACGGTGACGGCATCGCCCTCTACATGAACCGCAGTGTGCGCGGCGCTGACCACAGCGAGGTCGAGGGCAAGCCTCTCGAGGCGTTCCTGTCTGCGCCACGCGCGCGCCGCATCAGGGCGATGCTGAACGAGGCGCGCGCCTCGGGAAGGCCCGTCGTCGACGATGCCGTGCGCATCAACGCGCTCGACGGCAGCGAGCGGTGGTTCGTGGAGAAGTGCATTCCGGTTCCGGATCCCACCAGCGACGCACTCCGCTACCTCCTCATCCGGACCGAGAAGACGCACGTCCTTCGCGCGGCGGAAGATCTTCGTGCTTCGGAGGCGCGCTATCGAACGCTCTTCGAGTCCAATCCGGACCCCGTCGTCGTGGTCAACGTGGGATCGCTCGCCATCCTTGCGGCGAACCCCGCGGCCGTCGACCTCTACGGCGCGCGGGAGGACGAGCTCCGCGACATGCTCTGGGTCGATCTGTTCCACGCCGACGAGCGCGCGAGTCTGCGCGCGCTCTACGAGTCGAATCCGACAGGGGAACGTCGCAGCACGTCACGACAGCTTCGCCGCGACGGCTCGACCGTGGTGACGGAGATCGTCGACAAGCCGATCGTCTTCGCCGAGGCCACTGCACGCATCGCGATCATCCGGGACGTGACCGAGCGGCAAGAGGTTGAAGTCCAGCTGCGCCATGCCCAGAAGATGGACGCGATGGGCGTCTTCGCGGGGGGCATCGCGCACGACTTCAACAACATGCTCACCGTGATCCATGGCTGCGCGACGGCCCTCATGGACGAAGTTCCGGAGGGAACCGCCGGGAGGGAGGATCTTGGCCACCTGTTCGACGCAGTTCTGCGAGGCACCAACCTGACGAAGAAGCTGGTGCTCTTCAGCCAGCGTGTGATGCTCGACCGAACGCCGATCGACGTGGTCGCCGTGCTGAGCGACCTCACCGGGATCCTCCGGCGGCTGCTCGGCGAGAAGATCGCGCTCCAGGTCGACCACGGCGTCGCGAGCGCTCCTGTCCTCGGGGACCGCACGGAGATCGAGCAGCTGATCTCGAACCTGGTGGTCAACGCGGGACAGGCCATTCCGGAGTCCGGCACTGTCGTCGTGCGAACGTTCATCGCGGACGTCAGCTCCGGCGACGTGGCCCCGTTCCCGCGCGCACGTCCAGGGCGCTATGTCGTGCTCTCGGTCCATGACGACGGACACGGCATGGACGACGCGACGCTCTCGCGCGTGTTCGAGCCGTTCTTCACCACCAAGTCCGACGGCACGGGGCTGGGGCTCGCCATCGTGCACGGCGTGGTGCAGCGTCACGAAGGGTTTCTTCGCCCGGAGTCGCGTCCAGGCGTAGGAACGACGATCTCCGTGTACTTGCCGCTCGCACCGGAGGCCCGGACTGCCAGCGCCCCCACGGCGACGGCGCTCGGGCTCGCACGCGTCCTCGTCGCGGACGACGAGCCGATGGTGCGCAGCTTCACCGAGCGAATGCTCAAGAAGCTTGGCTACGAGGTGGTCGGCGCCGTGGACGGCGAAGATGCGCTGCGGACCTTCGAGAAGGATCCCGATTCGTACGGGTTGGTCGTTCTGGACGTGGTCATGCCCAAGCTCAAAGGACCAGAGGCGCTCGCCCGCATGCGCGCGATCCGCCCCAACCTGGAGGCCATCTTCGTCAGCGGCTACGCGGGACAGCTACCGCCAGACATGGCGAAGCTTCCGCTCTTGCACAAGCCCTTCACGGCCGCGCAGCTCGAGACCGAGCTCCGCCGCCTGCCCCGGGCGACGAGGTAGCACTAATGCGGGACGTCGCCGTCTCAAGCTCGAATTTGCGGCTCGTTCGCGCCGTGGCAACGCGACAATACCCGGCGTAACCGGGGACGATTGGCGACGGGAAGACATCGACGCCACGCGTCGCATCCTCTCTCGGAGGGCCCTGACAGCGGCCCCGCCGCAGTTCGTCACGCTGCCGCGCACAAGCCCGAGCGAACCGAGGACCGGCGCCCAACTTCCCGCAGTAGAAGTAGGTGGTGAGGCTCCGCTCGACCGCGCCTGGCAAGTGACCTCGTGTGCCGCGTATCATCGGCGCCATGCAAAAGCGTACGACGAAGACGAAGGGGCAAAAGAAGAGGACAGCAGTGCAGGTTCGCGCGGCGGCGATCGCGGTCGAAGCCGGCACTGCGGCCTCTCGTCGCGTGGCCGAGCTCCTCGACTTGATCGAGCGCAAGAAGAAGCTCATCGGCGAGAGCTTCTACGAAATCGGCCTCGCGCTGCGCGAGATCAAGAAGAAGAAGCTCTATGCGTCGCTTGGCTACAAGAGCTTCGTCGCGTTGCTCGACGACCGCGACGTACTCGGCCACACGCAAGCGAGCAAGCTCATCGAGATCGTGGACGCCATGACGCGCGACCAGGCGCTCGCGCTCGGAGGGGTGGAGAAGGCCTACGCTGCGGCACGGCTCGTGGCTGAGACCACCGAGCCCGACACCATCGGCTCCTTGCTCACGTCCGGCGTGAAGACGGGCAGCCATGGCCGTGGCCGCAAGCACCTCACGAGCATGACCGCGCGCGACATCGCCGCCCAGGCCAGCGCCGAACGCAAGAGGACGCACGAGAAGTCCGACGCGGAGCGCGCCGCCGACGCCGGGGCCAAGCTCGCACGCGCGACCTTGCGCGCCGCTGGGTTCCGCGTTGTCGAGTGCAAGGCGGTGCATCATGCGAAGGAGTGGCGCGTCCACGTCATCGCCGCGCCACCCGGGCGGTCGTCGCATTGAGCTTCGCCGAGGGGTCGATCGTAGACAGCCAGTCACTGGCTCTAGACAGCCAGTCGACTGGCTGTGGAGTGCCACGAAGCTCGACGATCGGCAGCGCCAACCTGCGCGTTTGCATGCTATGAGGCGAGCGTTCGCCATGGGAAACCTCGTACGCGCGTATCCCCCGGATCTCGTGCGCTTCGTCGTGTCGCACTGGCCGTCGGACTCGCCGCTGACGGTGCCTATCGAGCTGCTCGAAGAGGCGCTCGCGGCCTCGTATCAAGCCTCGATGACGACCGAGGAGGCGCGGCCGACGCGGTTTCGATTGTTGCTCACGCACCCGGCGAGCCTCCCTGTCGACGGCGAGCCGAACCGCGAGGTCCTTCGACTCATGTTCGATCGCGCGAGGCCGCTGCACGCCGACGAGCTTCGGCGGCTCGCTCCCGCGGCGCCCTTCGAGACGGCGCTCATCGGCGCGCACTTGGAGGACGGCGCGCCGCGCATCTGGGGCATCGCGCACTCCGGTCCAAGATGGCTCGCGCCGGCGTGGGGCGGACGCGGCAGCGTGCGCAGCTGGACCCACGATCCCATCATCCACGTCACGGGGCCCGGACAGCTCGCGGTTCGCTGCGCGGGGAAGCTCGTCGGCGCGATCGAGCGCGGGGCTCTGGGCGACGCGACCATGGACGTATTCGACTCCACGTGGCTCCCCGCGATGTTCGTGCGCGAGCGCGAGGAGGTGCGCGAGCGACACTCGCAGCGACAAGCCGTGAGCCCGACACCGACGAACGCGGAGCATGGGCTCGTGGGCCGAATTGGACAGCACATGCTTCGTCGCTGCATCCAGCTGATCCGCGGCGCGCAGCACGGCGGAATGATGCTCGTGCAGGACGACCCGACCGTCGCGGGCTACCCCTCGGATGGCCTCCGTCTGAAGTACTGCTTCGAACAGGACGAGCCCACGCGCCGCTTTCGCACGCTCCTGCTCGGAATCCTGGAGGCGCTCGCGAACGCCACGGAGAAGCCATCCGTCGACTGGGCGGACTTCGTCTCGAGCAGCAGCCCCGAGCTCGAACGCCTCGAGCAGGCCGTGTTCGAATGGAGCCGCGCGATCGGAAATCTCGCTGCGATCGATGGCGCCGTGGTGCTCGACAAGCGCTTTGGCCTCCTGGGGTTCGGCGCCGAGGTCTCCGCGGAGCTCCCGTCGCCCAAGGAGGTGTGGCGCGCGCTCGACGCCGAAGGGACACGGCGGGAGCGCGCGGACATCGAGGCCGTGGGCACGCGCCATCGCGCCGCGTATCGCTTCATCAACGATCATCCCGCGGGCCTTGCCATCGTTATCTCGCACGACGGCGGCGTGACGTTCGTCGCGCAGCGCGATTCGCAGATCGTGTTCTGGGAGCAATCGATCAGCTACTGAAGTGGCGCTGCAGCGCGCTGCTTCCCTACGGCGAAGCGCCGGCGAACTCGTCCATCAGCGTGACGAGCTCGGTCACCCACGCGAGCGGCACTGCGTTGTAGAGCGACACGCGGATGCCGCCGACGGAGCGGTGACCCTTGAGGCCCACCATGCCGGCGGACTTCGCGCGCTTGACGAAGGCCTCTTCTTGCTCCTCGCTGGGCAGGCGGAAGACCACGTTCATGAAGGAGCGGCTGCCCTTCTCGACGGGGCACTTGTAGAAGCCCGGGTTGCGATCGATCGCGCCGTAGAGCGCCGCGGCCTTCGCGCGGTTCTCCGTCTCCATGGCGGAGAGGCCGCCCTTCTCTTCGAGCCACGTGAGGACGTTGCGCACGAGGTAGATGCCGAACGTGGGCGGCGTGTTGTAGAGCGACTTGTTCTCCACGTGCGTGCGGTACTGGAAGATCTTGGGGATGTCCTTGCGCCCGCTCTCCAGGAACGACTTCTTGGCGACGACGACGGTGACGCCGCTCGGGCCGATGTTCTTCTGCGCGCCCGCGTAGATCATGTCGAACTTCGACACGTCGACCTTGCGCCAGAGAAAGTCGCTCGACATGTCGCAGATGACCGGGACATGCGGCGTGGGTGTGGGGAACGCCGCGCCTTCCGCCGTCGCGAACTGCACACCGTGGATGGTCTCGTTGGATGTAAAGTGCATGTACTTCGCGCCGTCCGGCACCTTGATCTGCGCGTCGCCCGGCACCTTCACGTACGTCTTGTTTGCCTCCGTCGAGGCCGCGACGACCACCTCTGCGCCCACGGACTTTGCGACGATCTGCGCCTCACCCACGGCCTTCTCGCCCCACACGCCAGTGACGACGTAGGCGGCCGCGCTCTTCTCCGTGAGGAAGTTCATCGGGATGACGGCGAACTGCTGCGACGCGCCGCCTTGCAGGAAGAGCACCTCGTAGTCGGCGGGGGCTCCAAGCAGCCGCGCGATCTGCGCGCGCGCCTCGTCGTGGACCTTCTCGTACTCCTTGCCGCGGTGCGACTGCTCCATGACGCTCATTCCGGTGCCCTCGAAGTCGAGGAGCTCCTTCTGCGCGCGCTCGAGCGCCTGGAGAGGAAGTGCCGCGGGACCTGCGTTGAAGTTCTTGGCGCGTGTCATGGTGCGCAGAGCCTACTACGGGCTAAGCTCCCCGGCCATGCGTCGGGCCCATGCCCCCCTCCTGCCCTGCCTGGCGTTCGTGGCGCTCCTTTTGGCGGGGTGCTCGCGTCACGCGACGCGCGTGGAATGCACAGCCATGATCGATAAATACATCGGCATGGAAGCCGGTCGCACCGACGACGTCGCGCGTGCCCCGGAAAGGGAGCGCGCGGCGGTCATCGAGACGAAAAAGGCCCAAAAGAAGGGCGAGGAGAGTTACAAGAAGGCACTCGCGCAATGCGAAGCCGAGGTCCGGATGTCGGAGCTCGATTGCGCCATGAAGGCGCCTTCTCCCGAAAGTTGGCAAGCATGCATCGACTGAAGACGCTCATCGCCGCCCTCGGCCTTTGCCTACCCGTCGCGATCATCGCGTGCGGCGGTGGCAACAAGAAGCCCGCGAAGACCACGCACGACGACTCCGCGGGAGACGCCGGCAGCGAGGAACCTTCGGGCTTCGGAGGAGGCGGAGGCGGAGGCGCGGATGGTGGTGGCAGTGAGTGCACCGGCTTCGAGGAGCCGAAGCTCGACGAAGCGCTCATGAAGATCGGCTGCGAGATGAAGGACATGTCCGCCGCGCAGGGCAGCGTCGACATGAAAGACAAGCTCGAGATCCGCGTCTCGCCGTTTCCGACCAAGGTGCAGCCCGGCGCGATCGCGGAGATCGTCGTGTCGTTCGTGAACAAGTCGAAGGAGCCGCTCACGCTCTTCTTCCAGATCAACCCGGAGCCGCACTTCACGGTCGAGACATACACCGAGAAGGGAAAGCGCGTGGATTTGCCGGGCGGGAATCCGCCGCCGTTCCCGAAGGACATGGTCCAGCCGCAGGGCGCGGAGCCGAAGATCGCGAAGTACACGATCGCGCCCAACGGCTACGGCAAGGTGAAGATGAACTGGACCGCGTCCAAGATGAAGTGGGATCCGAGCAAGGTGAAGGGCGCCATCCTGGACCGCGGCTATCCGCGCACCCCCGCTGGGCCGCTCCCGAAGGGCAAGTACATGCTCCGCGTGATCACGCCGCTCGTGGGCGTGTTCGAGGGCGTGGAGCATGAAGTGACGGCGCCGAAGATCCCCATCGAGGTCATCTGACGGTCATGCGCGCGCTGTTCTTCGGAACGCCGGAGTTTGCGGTCCCGTCGCTGCAGGCGCTCGCGGAGATCGCGGAGGTCGTCGGCGTCGTGTGTCAGCCAGACAGGCCCGCGGGGCGCGGCAACGTGGTCACGGCGCCACCAGTGAAGGTGTGCGCGGAGGCGCTGGGGCTTTCAGTCACGCAGCCCACGAAGCTTCGCGACGGGACGTTCGCTGCGTGGGTGCGCGAGCAGAACGTGGATGTGGCGCTGGTCGTGGCGTACGGGCGCATCCTGCCTCTCGATGTGCTGTCCGGGCCACGGCTCGGGTGCGTGAACGTTCATGCATCACTCCTGCCGAAGCTCCGCGGCGCAGCGCCCATCACATGGGCCGTGGTCCGGGGTGAGACGGAGACCGGCGTCACGCTGATGAAGATGGACGTCGGCATGGACACCGGCGACATCCTCGAGAAGTTCGCGACCGAGATCAGCCCCGAAGAGACCGCCGGCGAGCTCTCCGCGCGCCTCGCTGCGATCGGCGCGCTGGCAGTCCGTAAGGGCTTACCGAAGTTCGAGCGCGGGGAGTACACGGCGGTCGCGCAGGACCATGCGCAGGCAACGCTGGCGCCCATCCTGAAGAAGGAGGACGGCCGGATCGACTTCACGGTGCCGGCGCGACGCGTGCACGATCACGTGCGCGGCATGTCGCCATGGCCCGGCGCGTTCACGAGGCGCGGCGACAAGATCATCAAGGTGCACGAGACACGCGTGAGCGACGTATCGCGGACGGACAAGAAGCCCGGAGAGGTCCTCATCGCAGACAAGGCACGAGTCCTCGTGGCCTGCGACCCGGGCGCCATCGAGCTCGTCAGAGTGCAGCTCGAAGGGAAAAAACCCGTCGACGGGTCCAGCTGGGCGATGGGCCGAGGAGTAGCGGAAGGCGACGTCCTGGGCAGCTAGGCGGCGAGCGGACGCAGGGGACGCATCGCTTCTGCTGGGGACAGCCCCTTCAGGTGCTCGAAGAGGAGGTCGTACATCTCCTTGTCGAGGCCCTGGAATTCCAGGCCGAACGCGAGGCCGCGGTCGCCGGGGCGATTGCCGTGGAGGACGCGCGCGACCGTGGCGGTCAGATCGATGTACGTGTTCGACCGCGGGGGCTTGAAGCTCACCACGACCTCTTCGCCGGAGAGCACCTTCGTGAGGCCGCGCACGCGCATGCCGGTCGTCGAGAGATCGAGGCCGAGGTCCGCGACGAGCTTGAAATCGTGCTCGCGCACGACCTGGCAGGGGACACGAACATACCGGCGAAACGAGCTGCGAACCGCGGTGAGCATCTTCCAAGCCTCCTTCGACGAAGCGGCGGCGCGCCAATAGAGAGCGCGCTCGTAGCCTCAGAGTCGAATCGTAAAAAGCCCGCACCGACGGGGCCAACAATCGCGCACGACCTACCCGAACGAGCGACCTGCGAAGAGCACCTCGGTCGGGACGTCGCCGTCTGCGTAGACCAGGACATAGATGCATTGTGCAGGCGATGCCCAGCGCAGAAAGTCCTTGTTTGCGCGGACCTCGTGCTGGGTCGGCCGCTCCGACCGGTACAGCTCCATGTACGCGGCGCGCGGAAATGGCGAGGCCATGCCGAAGCCCGGTCGCGCGCTCACGGTGTGGATGTCCAGGATGGAGCGTGTGCCCTCCTCGCCGGCGTCCATGATCGCGTCCTCGATGCTGTCGTGTCGTGCGCCGCGACGCTGCCTGCTGAACGCGGGCTCCACGAAGTCCACCGTTGGCACCGCGGGATAGTAGCGACCGGCGGTGAACTCGCGCTGGCGCAGCTCATCGAGCGCGTCCTGCAGATCGGCGATGTCGACGCCCAGACACGGGACCAGATACCAGTACGGACGACCCTGCATGCGCTCCGACCCTTACCACGGTGGAATCCGAGCGCGGCAACGGCTGGAATGTGGGCGCGGCAACGGCTATGGTCCGCCGGCTCCAATGCCTGCCCTCACTCCCGAAGAGCTCCAGCGCACGATCGAAGTGCTCGAGGCGATCGTCCAGGATCGCACCCTCCTCTCCTACGTCGACCCGGGCATTCGCGTGCGCATGCTGATCGCCGCTGGCCGCATCTCGCGCCCCACGCGTGACGAGAGCATCCGCGTGTCCAAGGCGTTCCGCAGGGTCGAGCGCAAGAAGACGCGCGACACTGACAGGGACTCGCGGGCCACCACCGAGATCCGCGCTGCCCGACGCGCGGAGGTCTTTGCCCCGCCGCCGCAGCTCCTGCCGGGCGTGTCCGCCCCCACCGCCGAGGAGAGACCGGAGCTCTTGAAGCCGCGCGACTGCTACGTGTGCAAGCAGGAGTTCAAGAAGCTGCACTTCTTCTACGACGCGCTCTGCCCCGCGTGCGCAGAGTTCAACTACGACAAGCGCTTCCAGACCGCGAAGCTGGACGGACGCGTCGCGTTGATCACGGGCGCGCGCGTGAAGATCGGCTTCCAGGCGGCGCTCATGATGTTGCGGGTGGGCGCAGAGGTGCTGGTCACTACCCGGTTCCCGCACGACGCAGCGTCACGCTTCGCTCGCGAGGCGGACTTCGGGCGCTGGTCGGAGCGGCTGTCGATCTACGGCCTCGACCTGCGCCATGCACCCAGCGTGGAGCTCTTCGCGCGGTACCTGGTCGCGAAGAAGGACCGCCTGGACATCCTCATCAACAACGCCGCGCAGACGGTCCGGCGACCACCTGCATTCTACACGCATCTTCTGGCCGTCGAATCGAAGCCGTGGGACGAGCTGCCGGACGACGTGCGCTCCGTCCTGCGCGGTCACGAGGCGTGCAAGGCGGCGCTCTCGCTGGATGCACATGGCGACGGCCAGGCCTCACGCGACGCGCGCGACACGACCATGCGCCTCGTGGCGTTCCAGGGCGGCGAAGCAGGCCTTGGCATTCGCTCGTCGGCGGCCATGTCGCAGCTCCCCTGCGCCTACGACGACGACGGCGGCGGGAAGCAGGCCTTCCCTCTGGGCATGTCGGACGCGGACCAGCAGCAGATGGACCTGCGCACAGTGAACAGCTGGCGCCTCGCGCTCGCAGACGTGCCGGCGCCGGAGATGCTGGAGGTGCAGCTGGTGAACGCCGTTGCGCCATTCATCCTCGCGAGCAAGCTGAAGCCGCTCATGATGCGGCACCGAACGGACGACAAGCACATCGTGAACGTGTCGGCGATGGAGGGGCAGTTCTCCCGCCGCACGAAGACGGACAAGCACCCGCACACGAACATGGCGAAGGCCGCGCTCAACATGATGACGCTGACCTCTGCGCCGGACTACGCCGCGGACGGCATCTTCATGAACGCCGTCGACACGGGCTGGGTGACGGACGAGGACCCCGCGCAGCTCGCCGCGCGCAAGACCGAGGAGCACGACTTCCAGCCGCCGCTCGACATCGTGGACGGCGCCGCCAGGATCTGCGACCCGTTCTTCTCCGGTCTGCTCACTGGAGAGCACCACTCCGGAAAGTTCCTGAAGGACTACCGCCCCACCTCCTGGTGAGGCTTACGCGCGACCGCGGCTCGTGCCTGTCGTGATTCCGCCAGCGATCAGGTGCGCGACACGCAGCGGCTCGGGGATGTTGCCGTGCAACGTCGTCGCGACGACTAGATCTCGTGCCTCGTCCATGGAGAGCCCTGCCCTCTGCACGTGGAGCGACCACGCGGGCGCAGTCCCTCTCGTCTGCGACCGCCTCGACGGACCGAGCGCCTCGAGCGGGCCAGCGCCCTGGATGAGCGCCCACTTCCGCTTCGCGCCCATCACCTTTGGACGGCCATGCGGAGCACCGCTGAAGAGCGCGCGCTCCACCTCGTGGAGGTTCGGCTGCCGGCGCGTGACGACGAGCACGGGCAAGCACAGCGCGCGAGACAGACCGTGGATGTCGACGACGTTGAACCCGGCGACCGCGATGCCCTGCAGGAGCACGGCGCGCACGTGCTCACCGAACTGGCTCTGGCGCAGGAGCTCGATCATCACGCGCGTCGAGTTCGCGCCATCGCGCCTCACCTTTCCGGACACGATGCCGTCGATGCGCGTGCGCGAGCACACCACGCCCACGAGCAGGACATCCCCGCGGTGGTCCGGCGCGAAGGGGCCGTCGTCGAAGCCGATCACATTGGGGCCGATGCTCGCCACGTGGGCCCCATTGTAGCGCCGGTGGCTGTGGCGTTTCGTCCATGAAGCCTGCTTTTTCAGATCTGAAGTGTCACGCGGCGAGCCTCGCGCCAAGTCCATGGTGCGCAGACGGAGCTACGTGGCACGCATCTCGCTTCAGTGCGGGACAAGACGTCGCGACGATGACCTAATCCCCCCCCAGGTCGTTGCGCGACGTCTGCTTTTAAGCTCACCGTCTGCTCTTGAGCCTCGCTGATATAGTGATCGGGTGGAGAGATCGCGCGCGCTCATCGCCGAGATCGAGGCGGAGTTCCCCTCGTTTCGCATCGTGCCCAAACGCGGGGACCGCCTGCAGGCAGCGATCGACGTCGCGCTCCGCGTGGTGACCCTGGGAGGCCAGCGGTCGTACATGACGCGCTATCACACGGCGCTGTTCGGCAAGCTCTGGGTGCCGGACAGCTACGAGGGCATGTCGGACGACGATCGCTACGTGCTGCTCTGCCACGAGCGCGTCCACCTCCGGCAACGCGCGCGCATGGGTGGGTTCGTGATGGGCGTTGTCTACCTGCTCCCTTTCTTCCCGCTATTCCTCGCGTGGGGTCGCGCGCGGATCGAGTGGGAGGCCTACGTGCAGACGCTCCGCGCCACGGCAGAGGTCTACGGGATTGACGCCTGCGAGGAGCTGCGCCCCATGCTGATCGCACGCTTCACGGGGCCCGACTATGGCTGGATGTGGCCGTTTCCCCGGCAAATCAACCGCTGGATCGATGACGAGATCGCGCAAATTCGCGCGCTATCCCCCACTACATGATGATATCAATCAGTTAGCCGCGCGGCGGCGAAGCCACCATGAGCGTCGTCGGAATCGATCTCGGAACCACCAATACGGTCGTCGCGTGCGTGCGCGGCGGCAAGGTCCACGTGCTTGCTGACGAGACGGGCAACCGTCTCCTGCCGAGCATCGTGAGCTTCCACCCCAACGGCGAGGTCCTCACCGGCCAGCCAGCGAAGGCGCGACGGGTCATCGACCCGAAGCACACCATCGCCAACCACAAGCGCATCATAGGGCACTCGTGGAACAGCCCCGAGCTGGTGGAGGCGCGACAGCGCTCCCCGTTCGAGCTGCGCGAGGGTCCCGGACAGGGCGCGCTCGTGCACGTGCGCGGGCAGGACTACACGCTCCCGGAGATCAGCGCGTTCGTCCTCAAGCGCGCGCGGCAGATCGCGGAGACCGCGCTGGGCGAGCCCGTCGAGCGCGCCGTCATCACGGTGCCAGCGCACTTCAACGAGCTGCAGCGTGCGTCGACCAAGGTGGCCGGTCGCATCAGCGGCGTCGAGGTCATGCGCATCCTGAACGAGCCGACGGCGGCCGCGCTCGCGTACGGCCTCGGGCGTGGCGGCGCAGAGCGCGTTGCCATCTACGACTTCGGCGGCGGCACGTTCGACTGCACGCTGCTCGACCTCAACGGCAACGTGTTCGAGGTGCTCGCGAGCGCCGGTGACTCGTTCCTCGGCGGCGACGACGTGGACGCCGCGATCGCAGAGCGCATGTGCGAGTACATTCTTCGCACATATCGCTTCGATGCACGCTCCGACAATCAAGCGTTCGAGCGTCTCAAGGTCGCCGGCGAAACGCTCAAGATGACGCTTTCGACGCAGGACGAGGCGCACATGGCGCTCGACGACGTCGGCTTCGGCGTCGGTGGTGCGCCGCTCAACGTCCAGTTCTCCATGAAGCGGAAGGAGCTCGAGCAGATCATCACGCCGCTCGTGGAGCGGAGCTTCAAGGTCACGCAGGACGCGCTCGGTCTTGCGCGCCTCTCTCCCACGTCATTCGATCGCATCATCCTCGTCGGTGGCTCCACGCGCATCCCGCTCGTGCGGCAGCGCGTCGAGGCATTCTTCGGCGCCAAGCCGATGGACAAGCTGAACCCGGACGAGGTCGTCGCCGTCGGCGCGGCGATCCAGGCCGCAGCTCTCGTCGACGCCAACCGAAGGCGCGAGATCCCCGCGCCCCCCGCCGTCCCCGCGGGCAACGCGCCGCGCACGATGCGCGGAACCGGCGGCGAGGTCGAGGACGTGACCGAAGGCGACGTGCTCGGTCGCAGCGAGAACACCTCCGTCACGCAGGGCGTTCCGACGCAGAAGAAGCAGTCGGTCGTTCCAGGCCAGGCCACGCGGGGCGCCGTTGCACCGGGTGCAAGAGGCTCGTCGCCGCCAGGGGCGAGGGGCTCGTCCCCGCCGGGCAAGGTGTCGCAGGTCCCAGGTCAAAAGACCTCGCACGTGCCGGGCAAGCTGCCCGCCGTACCGGGCATGCCGGGCAAGCAGTCGCAGCCGCCCAACACCATGGTGACCCAGGTGGCCCCCCACACGAACCCGATGCCCACGCTGCCGAAGCCGGGGCATGGCGCGGAGGATCCGTCGCTGCAGAGCGTCCCCGATCTCGTCGGTGGCTCTCCGTTCGAATGGAACCAGAACGCGAGCACGCTCACAGCCCAGGTTGATTCCGAGCAGGTCCTCCAGAAGGCGCCGCGGATTCCGTCGGGACCCGGCGGCTTCGGCGCGATGGACGAGCCGCCGTCGCTCTACAGCACACCCAGCGGCCGCGCGAACGTCACGAGCCCGACCGCGACTGCCTATCCCGGGAACGCGCCGTACTCCGGTGGGCCAGGCTCCGACGAGGACACGCAGGGACCATTCGGAGAGGTGCGCGACCTCTCGCTCGTCTCCACCACGGGCGTCACGCAGACGCAGATGGTCGACCCGGTGCCGGCGAGGGGCGCCTCGTCCTCTCGTCGCGACGGCCGACGCGAGGATCCCGACCGGTTCGGTCAGGTGAGCGACGATCTCTCGCTCATCTCCACCTCGGGCGTGTCCTCTCCCTCCATCCCATCCATCCCGTCGATCCAGGAGCGCACGTCTCCTCTTCCGACTGGCATGGCCGATCCCACGGGCAGCGACCCACGTGCGCGACCCGCCAGGCAGGGCGCGCACACCACGCAGATGCAGGGTGCGCCCGAGCCGATGCAGGCGCGCGGCAACGCCACACAGATGAGCCCCGCGCGCGGGCCCGGACA
>JANXLV010000135.1 GCA_025355005.1 Myxococcales bacterium
CGCTGGGCACCATCCTCGTTACCGCTTCGCCCGCCTCGGCGACCGGTGGGATGGGGCGGAGCGTCACGACGATCGAGATCACCCGGTCGCGCTGACTACGCACAGAAACGGCCTATTTTCACGCCTCCGACGAGGTGACAAACGGCCGACATCTGCTAGGTTGCCGCGGATGAGGAAGCTTGGTTTGGCCACGGTCGCCGTGGTGGGCGTGTGGGGACTCGTCGTCGCGTGCGGCGGAAACGACAAGACCAGCGGTTTCGACACCCCGACTGACACGGGGGACAGCGGCCCGACGGGCATCTACGACGAAGCAGGCAACCCCATCGGGCTCGGCGGCGAAGGCGGCGCAGGCGACGGCGGACTTCCACCGGGCGAGACGCGCGATCCGAAGGACTGCACCGAAGCAAAGACGTCGCACTCGTACGTCGGCTGCGATTACTGGCCGACCGTGACGGCGAACAGCGTGTGGTCGATCTTCGACTTCGCTGTGGTTGTCTCCAACGCCGGAACAGCTGCTGCAGACATCACCGTGACGGGTGGGGCGCTGGGCGCGCCGAAGACCGCGACCGTGCAGCCGGGCGCGCTCGCGACGATCTACCTGCCGTGGGTCCCGGAGCTCAAGGGCGCAGACGGCGACGAATGCGGCTCGGCCCCGGGCTTGCCCGCATCCGTCGTGAAAGCGGGCGGCGCGTATCACCTCGTCAGCACCAGCCCCGTCATCGTCTACCAGTTCAACGCGCTGGAATACAAAGGCGCGGGCGGTGAAGCCAGCGGCGATGGCGGCGCCAAGGACTGGTCGCAGTGCCCCGGCACCATCAAGAAATGCGCGGGCAACGGCAACGCAGCCATCGGCTGCTTCTCGTTCACGAACGACGCATCGCTTCTCCTCCCGAGCACCGCGATGACCGCAAATTACCGCGTCATCGGGCACCAGGGATGGACGGAGCAACCCATCTTGCCACCGCCGTTCGGCACGCCGACGGACGTCATGGGTGCGTTCCTCAGCGTGACCGCGACCGCGGACGCGACCAACGTGACGATGACGCTCCAGAGCTCCGCGAAGGTGATCGCAGGCGGCGGCATCACGGCAACCACGGGCGGGAAGCTCACGTTCGCGCTGGCGAAGGCCGGTGACGTCGCGGAGGTCATCCTCGACAAGGGCGACAAGTACGACTTCTCCGGTTCGCTCGTGCAAGCGGACAAGGCGATCCAGGTGATCTCCGGCATGCCGTGCATCAACGTGCCGGAAGGAACCAGCGCGTGCGATCACATCGAGGAGAGCGTGATCCCCGCAGAGACCCTCGGCAACCACTACGTCGTCACGATGCCGGACAAGCCCGGTGGCGGAGTCGGCAAGGGCATCGTCCGCTTCTACGGCAACCAGGACAACACCACGCTCACGTACAACCCGAGCGCGCCCGCCGGCTGCCCGACGACGCTCAAGGCTGGTCAGGTCGGCGAGTGCAAGATCGCGAGCGCAGACTTCGAGGTCACGGGCGACAAGGAGTTCGCCGCGTCAATCTTCACGCCGGGCGCCGCGTCCTACAAGACGACCGGTGGTGATCCCGATCAGTCGATTTTCCCCGCGGTCGCGCAGTACCGTACGAAGTACCTGTTCCTCGCGCCGGTCGACTACACGGAGAACTGGGCCGACATCGTCGGGACGCAAAACTCCGCGCCCATCCTCGACGGCAAGGCAGTCGGCGGTGCATGGACGAAGATCGGCAACGGCCCGTTCGGAACGTGGCGTGTGAAGCTCGACGGCGGCGCGAAGAACGACGGCGCGCACACGCTCACGTCGATGAGCCCCGTTGGCGTGCAGATCATGGGCTACGGCGACTACACGAGCTACATGTACCCGGGTGGCCTCAACCTGAACCTCATCTCCGCGCCGCCGCCGCCGCCGAAGTAATCGCGTGCCCAACCTCTTTGCGATGTCGTTCGAGGGGGAGCTCGCCCCCTCGTTCGATCTTCTGTGTCTTCACGAAGGACAGAAGCAGCTGCCCGACGGCTGGGGTATCGGCTACTACCCCGGCGGTGAGCCCAGCGCGCCGGTCCTGAAGGAAGCCGCGCCGCCCGAGGGCAGCATCCGCAGCGAACTGATCAAGGCGTGGGAGCACCTCGACTCCTCGATCTTCGTGCTGCACATCCGCAAGGCGACGTGGGGTCGCAACTCCGACGCGAACACGCAGCCGTTCAAGCGCACGTTCGGCGGGCGCGACTGGCTCATGGCGCACGGCGGCTCGCTGCGGCGGCGCTTCAACCTGTCTGCGCCGAATTTCTTCGAGCCCGTCGGCGGCACCGACAGCGAGCTCGTCTTCTGCGAGCTCCTGAACCGCGCCGTCACGTACGGGAAGAAGAGCCTCGGCGACATCCCGCCGGAGACGCTTCGTCAGTGGCTGGTCGAGATCAACGATCACGGGAGCCTGTCGCTCGTGCTCACGGATGGCCGCGACCTTCTCGTGTATCGCGACAAGCGCGGCGAGACGGATCTCCATCTGTGGCAGGTGCTTCCGCCGTACACGGAGCTCGGACTCCGCGACGACGACATCGACATCGATCTCACGAAGCGTGACGTGAAGCCGCGCAAGGGCGTGATCGTCGCGTCGAACGCGCTCGAAGGACGTGGCGTCTCGCCGACCTTCCGTCTGCTCGAGCCAGGTGAGCTGGTCGTGGTGCGACAGGGCGCGATCACGTCGGAGCTGCGCGATCCGCTGCGCCCCGTGACGAACCGCCCCGAGAGCGTGACGCGAATCCCCATCGCGCGTCCGAAGCAGAGCGAGCCGCGCGCGTACGACGTCGTCCACAAGACCACGTACAGGTACGCGCAGCCCGTCGTCCGCAGCACGCATCTGTTCCGCCTCGAGCCCTTCCACGATCGGCTGCAGAGGCTCGTCGCTCACGAGCTCACCGTCTCGGTCGACGGCGCGTCACGCGACTACGAGGACGTGTTCGGCAATCGATGCAGGCGCGTGCGACTCGAGCGCCCGTTCTCGGAGCTCGTGATCATCGCGCGGTCACGCGTGGAAGTGACGGATGTGAATCCGTTCGGCGAAGGTCACATCCGCGAGCGCGCGACCATCCCGCTCACCTGGATGCCCTGGCAGCACCACATGCTGCAGCCATATCTGTTGCCGCAGGAATTGCCCGAGACCGAGCTGCGCGAGCTCCTCGAGTACGCGATGAGCTTCGTGGAGCGCAGCGATTACGATCTCCTCGACACGCTGCTCGACATGAACACGAGCATCTTCAAGGAGTATGCATACAAGCCCGGCAGCACCACGCTCGCGACCACACCGTTCGAGGTCTACACCGCACGGCGCGGCGTCTGTCAGGACTTCTCGAACCTCTTCATCTGTCTCGCGCGCCTGCTCGGGCTGCCCGCGCGCTACGTGTGTGGCTACGTCTTCACGGGCCCGAAGCACCTGAATCAGCGCATGGGCGAGGCCACGCACGCGTGGGTGCAAGTCTACATTCCGGAGCTCGGATGGCGTGGGTTCGATCCGACGAACGGAACGGTCACGCAGACGGAGCACGTGCGGACGGCCGTGGGACGCAACTTCATCGACGCGGCGCCGACGTCCGGGACGATCTATATCGGCGGAGCGGGAGAGACGCTCGACGTGGACGTACGGGTGGACCCGGTTTGAAGCGTTAGCGGCGGGACTGGGTCTGGTGCTGGGAGCGGGGGGCGGGGTCGTCCAGGTCTAGCTCCGAGGGAGAGGGGCCCAGCGCGAAGAAGGTGTCGTAGATCGCGGTCGTCACCTTGCTCAGACGCACCTGCAGCATGTCGATGGTCTCGTGCACTCCCTGGGCGACGATCTCGTCGGAGGCCGTGTAGGAGAGCTCTGCGTTCAGCTTGCCTAGCTCGCGTTCGGCGGCGGTCGTCCAGGTGCCGAGCTCGTTGCCCGTGATCGCGTGGAGCGAGCTCTCTGCGTTGCTCGTGCAGTAGCGAACGGAGCGCGGAAAACGCCTGGAAAGAAGCAGGAACGCGATCACCTTGTCCGGGGTGATGTTGCCGTGGCGCTTGCGGTACATCTCGAAGGAGCTCGTGCTGCGAAGTAGCGCGGCCCACTGCACCTCGTCCACGGGGCTTCCCACGAGCTGCGGGGACGGCAGCAGGATGTAGTACTTCACGTCCACGATGCGCGACGTCATGTCCGCGCGCTCGATGAGGCGACCAAGACGACCGAAGTGCCAGGCTTCGTTGTGCGTCATGGTCAGGTAGTTGATGCCCACGAAGAGGTGCGAGGCCTGCTTCACCGCGGTGAAGAAGTCGTGCGGGGACTCCATGGCCATGCCGGAGCGCGCCGCGTCCGTCACCATCAGGTACGCGGCGTTGATCTGCTCCCACATCTCGGAGGAGATGATCTCCCGGATGCCGCGCGCGTTGTCGCGGGCGCGCGTGAAGCACGAGAGGATCGAGTTGGGCGTCTCCGGATCGAACGTGAGGAAGCGAAGCACGTTGTCGCGTGTGGCGTCGCTGAAGCGCTCCTTGAAGGCCACGGTGTCACCGGTGGTCTCCACGAGCGGCGCCCACTGCTCGAACGGTTCGCCGCCGTCCAGCGTGAGGTGCAGGTTCACGTCCACGAAGCGCGCGACGTTCTCCGCGCGCTCGATGTAGCGGCTCATCCAGTAGATCGCGTCAGCGACGCGGCTCAGCATCCACCACCGTTACCGTTTCCGGGCGAGTCGTCCGCGAGCACCCACGTGTCCTTGCTTCCGCCGCCCTGCGACGAGTTGACGACGCACGAGCCCTTCTTCAGCGCGACGCGTGTGAGGCCACCCGGGAGCACGAAGATGTCGTCGCCGCCGTACAGCACGTAGGGGCGCAGGTCAACGTGGCGTCCCTCGAGCGCGTCGCCAGCGATCGTGGGCACGCGAGAGAGACCGAGCATGGGCTGCGCGATGTACTCGCGCGGCGACGCGAGGATGCGATCCTTGAAGACGGCGCGCTCCTCCGCGGTGGCCTCGGGGCCGATCAGCATGCCGTAGCCGCCCGATTCGTTCGCAGCCTTCACGACCAGCTTGTCCAGGTTCGCGAGGACGTGCGCGCGATCCGTCTCGTCCCAGCAGAGGAACGTGGGAACGTTGGGAAGCACGGGCTCCTCGTTCATGTAGTAGCGGATCATCTTGGGCACGTACGCGTAGACGACCTTGTCATCCGCGACGCCAGTGCCGGGCGCGTTGGCGAGCGCCACTTTACCTGCACGATACACGGACATGAGGCCGCGCACACCGAGCATGGAGTCCGCGCGGAACGCGTCGGGATCGAGGAAGCTGTCGTCGATTCGCCGATAGATGACGTCGACGGGCTGAAAGCCGCGCGTGGTGCGCATGACGACGCGGCCTTCGCGCACGAGCAGGTCACGCCCCTCGACGAGCTCCACGCCCATCTGCTGCGCCAGGAAGGAGTGCTCGAAGTAAGCGGAGTTGAAGACGCCCGGCGTGAGCACCACGACGGACGGCTCGCGCGCGGGAGAGAGGCTCTGAAGCGTGGCGAGCAGCTTGCTGGGATACATGTCGACCGGGCGCACGGAGAGCTCCGTCCAGATCTGCGGGAACGTGCGCTTCACCACCTGCCTGTTCTCGAGCAGGTACGACACGCCGGAGGGACAGCGCAGGTTGTCTTCCAGCACGTAGTACTGACCGTCGCGATCGCGCACGAGGTCGGTGCCCACGATATGGCAGAAGATCCCCTTCGGCGGAGTCAGACCTGCGCACGGCGGAAGCAGGCCCTTCGCGCTCATCACGATGTCGCGCGGGATGATGCCGTCAGCGAGGATCTTCTGCGCGCCGTACATATCCGCGATGAACGCGTTCAGCGCGAACACCCGCTGCTTCAATCCACGTTCGATCAGCCGCCACTCATGCGCCGGCACCACGCGCGGCACGATGTCGAAGGGCATGATTTTCTCGGCGCCGGCGTTGTGCCCGTAGACCGCGAACGTGATGCCACGCTGGAGCAGCGCGTGCTCGGCCGCCCGCTGCCGGCTCTCGAGCTCACCATCCGGCAATGCCGCGAGGCGCTTCGCAAGGAGCGATGCGTGAGGGCGAGGCTCGACCCCACCATCGACCCACATCTCGTCGTAGAACCCGCCAGTGTCGTAAGGACCGATGCGCACCACAGCGAGCGTACCGGATGAAAAGTTTCGAGTGTGTTTCGAAACGTCAGCCGCGCGGGCTCTGACCCGAACGGCTGGGGGCAGCCTACAGAGAGGAGTTCAGCGGATCGTACTTGTTGCCGCCCTTGACGAAGACGTCCTTCGCCTTCTGGCGGGGGCCGCGGGGCTTCGGCATTTTCGCGGCGCGATCCTGGGCTCGCTTTGCGGAGTCGGCCTTCTGCTTGTCGTCGAACTGGGTGAGCGCCTTGCGCTGGTCATCGCTGAGGCGGTTCTGGCCAACGAGCGATGCTTCGGGGATCGGGGTCGGAGCGGGCGGCGGCGCGACGGCGGCAACGACCTTGGGCGCCACGTTCGACTCGGCGGCGGATGCGTCCGCGCCCTTGATGCTGGAGAGGCCGAGCACGCCGAGACCAATGACGGCGGCGAGGGCGATGGCGCCGAAGACGACCTTCTTCTTGCCACCCGACTTGAACGCGGGCGCGTCCAGGTCGTCGTATGCGCTGCTCTGCGTGTCGAACGTATCGAACGCGACGGGACGAACGGTGGAGGGAAGCGACGGATCGACATACGGGGTGGAGTACTGCGCGATGCCGTTCGGCTGCGAGACGGGAACCGCGAACGGCGTCATCGAGCTGGGGGGCGCAACCTGCGCGACCTGATGAGCCTGCACCTGGGGCGGCGCGGTCTGCGTGGTGTCGTCTGCGTCGTCGAGCCCTGCGGCCTGACCGAGCGGCAACCACTCCTTCATGCCCTGACGGAACACGAGGGTCTCTTCCGTCACGTCACCGCGCTGGAAGGCAGCATCGAGATCGTCGAGCGAGACGGTGATGACGTTGCCGTTGGGCAGTCTCACGTACCACTGGTTCTCAACGCTCATCCGATCCTCCTGAAGCGGCCAGCGACACGCTGCGCCTCCAATAAGGATGTGGGATGGGAGCCACCGAGAAAACCAACTACGTGAATCGAGACGCGTTTTGTGCCGCACCACAGCGGTAACGATCTCGCGCAGACGGAGTTTCGTCGGGTGAGGTAGGACACGTGACCACCGCTTCGGCGTGGATCAGAAAAGCCCCACCGCGTTCGTGATCAACCGCCCTGCTCACCGGACGCGGACGATCTCGTAGACGTGCGCCTTCGGTCCCGCAGAGACCTCGTCGCCCTCGCGCTGACCGAGCAACGCGCGACCGAGCGGGCTCGTCGTCGCGAGTGTCGCGTAGCGCTCGCCGCGCACCTCCATCGCAAGACCACCGGGCTCCGCGACCAGAAGGTAGCTCGACGCAGCGCCGTCGTGCTCGAGCGTGACAAGGGCGCTCACCGCGATCTGCTTGCCGTCCGGGAAGGACAGGAGCTGCAGTGACGAGAGCTTCGCGAGGCCACGCTCCATGGCAGCGATGCGCTCCGCCATCCCGCGCGCGATGTAGCTGGCTTCGGTGGAGCGCATGTCCTTGTCGTTCTCGGGGCGGTTCTCTTCGTGTGTGGCTGCCTCGCGCGCGTCCTCGGCCCGCGCCTTTGCCTCGGCCAGCGTCTTCTTCAGCACGAGCTGCGCCTGGTCCAGGATCTCGCGCTTCAGGTCCAGCACCGGAATCTGGGAGGTCACCATGAGCGTTGTAGCATCCGACGACATGCGTAGAAGCTCGAACCTTCCGTTCCATGTGATGGTTTTCCTCGCGCCCCTCACTGCGCTGGCTGGCCTCGGCCCGTGCGGCTGCAAGAAGGACGGCACCGACGCGATCGGGGCTCACGATGCCCCGGACGCCGCGACACGAGCCCCAGCCGCGAGCGCGCAGACCGCGGCTCCCCCGCCCGACGCAGGCGCCGCCAAAACGACGAGCGCGGCCGAACACGAGCAGCCACGTGCGGAGTTCCATGGCTTCTTCGGCAAGAGCGCGAGCGGCCCATCGTTCTGGCTCGGGCTGCGGCGGCGCGGAGAGGAGTTGCACGCGCTCTACCGCGCATCATCCTCGACCAGCTTCACCGGCCACATGACCGACGCGACTCACTTCACGCTGCGCGAGAGCCGCGTCCCCAGGGGCGAAAAACCGGCGACGCTGGTCGGCGAGCTCGCGTCCGACTCCGCGCTGATCGCCACCATCACCGATGGTCGCACCCAGAAGAAGACGTCGCTCGCCTCGAAGGGGGACGTCTTCGACGAGCGGAGCGCCGACTTCAAGGAGGAGTATACGGGCTCGCTCGGCGGCCGCTTCATCCGCATGAAGCTGGAGAAGACGGGGGAGAAGGTGACCGGCGTCTATCGCTATGCGAAGAGCGCAGAGGACATCCGGCTCGAGGGGACCGCGAAGGACAAGACCGGCGCGTTCGAGCTTACGGAGAAGGTCGGCTCGAAGATCACCGGGCACTTCGCCGGTGTCTTCGTCTCCAAGGCAGGCATGCTCGCGGAGTGGTCGTCGCCCGACGGCGAGCGCCGCTTCCCGGTGAAGATGGATGAGGGCGCTGGCTACCCGGAGACCGTGGAGGTGGGCCAGGGCATCAGGCTCTACCCGCAGGAGAGCCTGATCGAGGGCAAGCGCTGCAAGGAAGACTTCGTCTTCCCCCAGCTCCGCGGCGCGAAGGACGCGGCGAAGCAGAGCGCGCTGAACGCGATCCTCTCCGGAAGTCTGGGCAAGGAGAAGACGTGCGTCGGGCCCGACGAGCCGGAGATCATGGACTACGAGACGTCCGAGACCTACTCGCTCTCGACGCGCAAATCAGGGCGTTTCGTGGGCATTTCGCAGGGCGGCTACTCGTATACGGGCGGTGCGCACGGCAACGGAGCGACCGAGTGCTTCGTGCTCGACGTGAAGAATCTGTCGCGCATCCGCCTGGCGGAGTCGCTCACGGAGGCGGGCCGAAAGAAGCTCGGCGACCTGACGACCCACGCGCTCATGAAGCAGCTCGGCGTCACGAAGCTCACGGACTCGTACTTCTATGCGGACGATGTGGAGATCCAGAAGACGACGAACGTGTGCCTCCGCGACACCGAGATCGAGGTGAGCTTCAACCCGTACGAGGTCGCGCCCTACGTCGCCGGTTACCAGAGCGTGACCTTCCCGAAGGCCGACATGCGCGAGCTCTTCGAGAAGAACGAGCTCCTGGACGCGCTGTTCACGCAGTGACGGGAGGGAGCGTGTAGGTCTGCGAGCTGAAGAGCGTCTCGAAGCCGAGGCGCTCGAGGATGGGCGCCGACGTCGCGTCCATCGCGTGCGTGACGGCGTACGCGATGCCGCGCTCGCGCAGGCTCATGAGGCGTGAGGCGAGCAGCGCCTGGTAGGCGCCCCGTCCTCGGAAACGCGCGAGGACCTGCGCGCCCTGGAGATAGCCATGGTCGTCGCGATCGATGAGGGCTCCAGTGCCCGCGGGCTCTCCATCGACGAACGCGATGAAGAGGCGCGACATGCGCGGCGCTTCACCCAACGACCGTACGAACGCGTCGCGAACGATCGGTCGCGTCTCGATGCCCCAGCCTTCGGACATCACCGCGATGTAGGTGTCGACCGCCGCAAGCGTCACCTCGGCCACGCTCACCCCGCGCTGCGATTCGAGCGCATGGTCCGTCGCGATTCCCATGCCGCGCACCGTCGATGCGGTGAAGCCGCGCGCGAGCAGGCGCTCGCCGAGATCGAGCGGACGGCTCCACGCTCCGACGCGCCATTTCGTAGGTTGATTGCACGCGCGGTACGTCGCGATGGTCTCGTCGATCACGCGCTCCACGTCGGTGCCTTCGGGGAGCACACAGTATGCGATCTCGTTCGCCATGCCGCCGGGCGCCGTGGGGCTCACGACCTGGTACCAGCCTTCG
>JANXLV010000149.1 GCA_025355005.1 Myxococcales bacterium
AGGCGCGCGTATCGCCTGCTGCCGCGGAGCTGCTCACCCACCTTACCGAGCAGAGCAAGCCGCGCGAGGAGGCGACGGCCGAGGAGCTGCCGCCCGTGTTGCGGACGCCGCCGTGGACGATCAAGGTGAAGGTCACGCCACCCGTCGTCGTCACGCTGTCGCCTCTGCCGTTCAAGGAGGAGATCGCGTGGAAGCCAGGTGAGGAAGCGAAGCGCAAGAGCGGCCCCACGTGGCTCGCCGAACAGCCGGAGAAGCTCGCCGAGAACCTCGCGATCATCCACGCTCAGAGCGCCACCACGACCGCAGTGAACGAGCGCTCGTGGAACATGCAGAATGCAGTCATTTTTACGTATCTGCCAAAGACCGCCCTGCTCGCGCTGCCGAACACGATCGAGCTCTCGCGCTTCAACTGGTCCTACTACGACGTCATCGGCACGCTCATCGCGCGGCATGGTCTCGAAGTGCTCGGTTTTGCGCTGCGCGCCGCCGACGTGGAGACCGTGGGCGCCGTGGAGGCGCTCGTGCGCGTGCGCTCACCGCGCGTCGCGCCGCTGATGGCCGATGCCTATGCGCGCCTCAAGAAGGCCCGGCCCACGGCGCTCGAGTGGCTGCTCGCATTTCCCGAGGCCGCAGCGGTGGGCCTCGTACCGCTCGCGCTCGGCGAGCCGGGGAAGACACGGGCCTCCGCCGAGACCGCGCTTCGACTCCTCTCGCAGCGCGGAGCACGTGCCGCCATCGAGGACGTCGCGAAGAGGTATGGCGCCCTCGCGGAGAGCGGAATGCGCGCGGTGCTCGACTTCGACCCGCTCCGCACGTTCCCGGCGAAGCTCCCGAAGCTCCCCGCGTTCTGGAATGCAGGCGCCTTCACGCGACCGCTCCTCAGGGATCGCAAGAAGGCGCTGCCGCTCTCCGCGATGGACGCGCTCGGCACCATGCTCGCGTTCACCAGTCCCGATGATCTCTATGCGGGCATCCCGCTCGTGCGCGAGGCCTGTGATCCGGCGTCGCTCGGCGAGATCGCGTGGGATCTGTTCCAGGCATGGCTGGTCTCCGGCGCTGCGTCGAAGGAGCAGTGGGCCTTCGTTGCGCTGGGCTTCCTCGGCGACGACGACTGTGCACGAAAGCTCACGCCGCTGGTCCGGGCATGGCCGGGCGAAGCCGCGCACGCGCGCGCGGTGCTGGGGCTCGACGTGCTCGCGCGGATCGGAAGCGACGTCGCGCTGATGCATCTGCACGGGATCGCGCAGAAGCTGAAATTCAAGGGTCTTCAGGAGAAGGCGCGCGAGAAGATCGATCAGATCGCGGAGGTGCGCGGCCTCACGACCGAGCAGCTCGCCGACAGGCTGGTGCCCGACCTTGGTCTGGAAGATGACGGCACGCTGGTCCTCGACTTCGGGTCACGGAGCTTCCGCGTGGTCTTCGACGAGTCGCTGAAGCCCGCGCTCATGGATGGCGATGGCAAGCGCCTACCCGATCTGCCGAAGCCGAAGCAGACCGACGACGCTGAGAAATCCAAGGCCTCGACCGACACGTGGAAGGCGCTGAAGAAGGACGCGAAGACGATTGCGAGCGGACAGATCCTGCGCCTCGAGATCGCGATGTGCGCGCAGCGGCGCTGGCCGAGCGACGTGTTTCGTCGCTTCCTCGTGGAGCACCCGCTCCTCGTCCACGTCGTGCGCCGCCTCCTGTGGGGTGTCTACGACAGCAGCGGCAAGCTCGGGTCCACGTTCCGCGTCGCGGAGGATCGCAGCTTCGCGGACGCGAAGGACAACGCGTTCGATCTCGAGGACGGCGCCCTTGTGGGCCTCGTGCATAGGCTCGACATGAGCGACGCCACGGCCGCCGCGTGGGGCCAGATCTTCGCCGACTACGAGGTGCTGCAGCCGTTCGTGCAGCTCTCGCGCGAGACCGCCGTCCCCACGCCGGCAGAGAAGGGCGGACAGAAGCTCGAGCGCGTCGTGGGCCTCACGGTACCCACGGGCAAGGTGCTCGGACTCGACAACCGCGGATGGCGGCGCGGTCCTGCGCAGGACGGCGGCGTCGTGTGCTGGTACGAGAAGGCGCTCTCCGGCGGACGGCTCGCGACCCTGGATCTCGACCCAGGGATCTTCACCGGCATGATCAGCGAGGCGCCGGAGCAGAAGCTCGGCGTGCTGCAGATCACGAAGGGTGAGAGCGCCTGGTACGGCCAGAACGAGTCGCTGCCGCTCGGTGATCTCTCGCCGATCGACTTCAGTGAGCTCTTGCGCGACCTCGATTCTCTCCGCGCGTGACGGTTTTTTGAGGCGAAATAGATCGAAACGTCGAATCGCCCGTATCATCGCACCGATGCTCAACACACCCGGACTCCGGCACCTCTGCCTGCTCGGCCTCGGCGCGTGGTTCACCATGTCGGCGGGCTGTGCTCCCACGACGACAGCGGCTCCGCCTCCATCCTCGACCGCGCCAAGGACCACGAGCGTCGGGCCCGGCGTGGGCACGGGCCCGAATGTGGTCTCCAATGTCGATGATCCGAACTCCGTACCGGTCGCGTCCACGATCAAGAAGGTCACGGTGTATTCGGACCGTGCGCTCGTCTCGCGCCAGGGATCGGTCAAGGTCGGCACCACAGCCACGGTGTATGCGTTCCGCCAGCTGCCCGGCTGGGTGGACGAGGGCTCGGTGCGCGCGGCGACCTCCGCGGGCAACATCATGGACGTGCGCGTCGTGCGCGGATACCTCGCGCGCGCAACGGAGCCGCGCGTCGTGAAGGCAGAGGCGGATGCCCACGAGCTCACCAACCGTCTCCTGGCGCTCGACGACGAGCTCAAGGTGCTCGACGCGCAGGCGAAGCAGGTGGAGGACATCAAGGCGTTCTCGCTCGACAGACTCAACAAAGAGATCGCAGCGGGAGGCGCGCGCGGCGCCGCAGGCACCCCATCCGGCAGCGGCACGGGCAACGGCAGCGTCGGTGTCGAGACGTACGCCGGCGTGGTGGAGTTCATCGCCAAGGAGCTGCGCGAGATCGCGAAGGGGCGTCGCGCGGTCCAGGCCGAGCGCGAGAAGATCGTGCCCGCGGTCGAGGCCAACAACAAGCGCCTCGAGGAGCTGCGCGGGCTCACCCAGCTCGAGGAGACCAAGGTCCTCGTCACCGTGCAGGGCACCGCCGCTGGCGATGCGCAGCTCGAGCTCACCTACATGCTTCCCGGTGCGACGTGGGAGAGCACCCACGAGGTCCGCACGTCCGACGCGGATCCCACCTCGGTCGATGTCACGTCGTATGCCGTGGTCAGTCAGGCAAGCGGTGACGACTGGGACAACGCGGAGCTCACGTTCTCGACGCAGTCGTCCGTGGCAGCCGTTCGCATCCCGGAGCTCGAGGCGCTGACGCTCGGCACCCCACGCGCCGCCATACAGACGGTCGAGTCGCACTCGGCGTCGTTCCGCCGCGCCGAGGCCGCGTTCAAGGGCCAAAATCACCTATGGAACAAGCGGGTGCAGAGCGTCGACGCGACGAGCAACTTCGAGGAGAGCTACCAGGCGAACTTCGAATCGCTACAGGTGACGCAGAGCAAGACCGTGCAGATCTTCCAGAGCCTGCAGCAACGCGGCACGACGACGCAGTTCAAGGCGACAAGCACGACGCGCGTGCGTGCCGACGGTCGCGCCGTGCGAGTGCCGATCGGCCACGCCAAGCTGAAGGCCAAGAAGGCCATCGTCGCGGCGCCGGAGCAGTCACTGAACGCTGCACAGACGCTGGAGATGCTGAACGACAGCGGGCAGTCGCTCCTGCCCGGCAACGTCGCCATGTATCAGGCGGGCGCGTTCCTCGGCATGACCAACCTGGACTTCGTCGCCGACGGCGAGCAGTTCGCGCTGTTCCTGAGCGTGGCCGATCAGCTCAAGATCTCCCGCGTGCTGGACAAGAAGCACAGCGCGCTGATCCGGAAGCAACACACGCAGATGCAGCTCACGTTCGTTGTCACGGTCGAGAACCTGTCGAGCAAACCGATGCCGCTTCAGCTCGCCGATCGCGTGCCCGTCTCCGAGGACAAGGACATCGTGATCACCGGCGTGAAGATCAGCCCCGACGTGAAGCCCGACTCCAAGGGCATCCTGCGCTGGCCGCTGACCGTGAAGCCGAAGGAGAAGCAGAAGTTCGAGATCCAGTACACGATCGAATATCCGCCGACCCTCGTGGTGGAGATGAAGCGCCAGGCCGCGCGACCCTCGGCCACCGGCGGCGCACCGCAACCCGGCGCGCCCTCACCAGCGCCGGCCCCGCGCAAGGACTACGACCTCAAGCAAGACATCGAGCGCCTCGAGGAGGGATTCTAAGATTCAGGCGGGGTCGCCGTCATCCACCTTGCTCCTGTCGCGGCTCCTGCCCACGCGGGTAACATCAACGCGATGATCTGGCCGTTCACTTGATCGAACCACGGCAAGACCTTGAGAAGGATCCCGAGGGCTGCTCCGGTCGCGATCACGCGGAGCAGCTTCCTCGTCTTCTCCATGGCGCCGGGACGTCCCCACATCACGCCGATCGCGAGGACCGCGATCGCGAGCGCCAGCGGTGAGCACTGGAGGAGGTTCTCGTTGTGGTGCGCGACCAGGTGGTCCGTTCCGAACCAGAAGAAAACGAAGATCGCTCCAAGCACGCCCGCGGGCAACGCGAACAGCAAGAGGAGCAGCCCGTAGCCGACGCGCGCTGCTCTGCGCCGCCGCGCCATGCGCCCGAGCCACGCGAGCGCACCGCCTATCGCGATGCTGATGAGCGCGAGCTGCACGTGCCAGCGCGGAGGCTCCGAGCGCAACGGTGGCCTGTCTGCGGTGAGCAGCGGGATCTCCTTCGCCACGAGCGGCACGTCACCGCCCGCGCCATGCATGGTCACGTTCGTGAGCCCGTCGTGCAGCTTCGACGGCAGGAACATCTCCTCCCACTGCGTGACGGGCTTGTCGATCACGTCGCCCATCGCCGCGTCCAGCGCCAGCGCAAGGGTCGCGTCGTCCGCTGTCAGTCGCGTCGTGTGCCCGCGGAACGACAGCGCCGCGGGGCCCTTCGACGCCTCGTGGAGCTGTCCGTCCAGCACGCCATCCACCGCGTCTCGCACGCGCGTGGAGCAGTTGTCCCCGTAGTAGTCGTACCGGTACGCGCGGTTCTGCGGCAGCGCGTTCTCTGCGAGCCGCTGCGCGAGCAACCGCCGCTGCTCCGGGGTGAGCGCGAGCTGCTGCGCGTCGATGCTGCGTCGCTCCGCGCGGTAGTGCGCGATGGTCCCGTCCAGCGACTGCACGGAGAGCCAGTACGAGAGCCGGCCTTTCAGAAAGTCGCTCACGAGCGTCTTCGAATGAAAATCGAACGTGCCGAAGTTGTAGACCAGATCGCGCCCGAGCCGGTCGTCGTGGATCCAGATCGCGTTGTGGCCGAACTTGTAGAACGGATGGTCCCCCGGCCCGAACGTGAGCACGGACACGGTGAGCTCCGAGCCAGCCACCGCCGCGCGTGCCGGGATGGTCGCAACGAGGACCAACAACGCGACGGCGATCGCGAACGCTCTCCGGATGACCCGCGCACCTGTCACTGGAGCACGCCGCCGAGCTTGAATACCAGCGCCTGCGCCTGGTGGCACTGGTCCACGTAGCGGTTGGCTGCGGCGCCCTTGCAGATGGTCTTGTGGAAGCGCTGGAGGTTGTTCACGGCCTCCGACTTTCGAGGCGGAGCAACGCTCGCGTAGGCCGCACCCAGGTTGAAGTACGCGATGGCCTGCCCCGGCGCGTTGCAGTTACCGCAGCTCTTGGCCGCCTCTTCGTATGCGTTCAGGGCACCCGGAAGGTCGCCCTTCTCCGTGAGGACCTCGCCGCGAAGCGACTGGAGGATGAAGCGCGGCTCGCCATCGATGAACTGGATGGACTGGTCCAGCGTCTTCTCCGCGTGCGCGAGGTGGCCCAGTCGGATGTAGAGGTCGGCAAGCGCAGCCCATGACGCCGGCTGCTGCGGATTGCACTCGATCGCCTTGCTGTAATGGACAAGCGCGCCGCGTTCATCTCCAAGATGCAGGAGCACCTCGGCGAGCTCATGGTGCGCGTCGGCGAGCCGTGGATCGAGCGTCAGCGCGCTCTCGAGAGGCGCGCGCGCGTCTTCCCACTTCGCTTTTCCAGAGAGCGCGAGCCAGCTTCGCGCGCGTCCCAGCGTGGCAAAGTAGATCGCGAAGGTGGGCGCCAGCCTCGTCGCGCTCTCTTCGGATTGGACCACTGCGGTCCAGTTCTCCTTCTTCATCTGCGCGAGCGCGAGCTTGTGGAAGATGCGGGGGTTCGTCGGGTCCGCCTTGACCGCTTCCTCGTACTTTGCGATCGCGTGATCCAGATCGGTGGCGCGCGCAGCGTCCGCTTCGTTCGAGAGATCGATCGCCTTGCGTTGCGTCGGCGCGCACTCCGCATGGGCGCGCTGCGTGACCGCCGCGCACGCGACGATCAAGGAACACAGGAGGAGCAAGCGACGCATGCCGTCATGGTATCGTCTCTCGCGTCATGCGGGGGCTCCTCTCGAACACAGTATGGCTCGGCTTCTACGCAGCTCTTTCCTGCGTGGCCGTGAGCTGCGGCGCAGCGCCAGCGCCGGTCGTCCTCGAGCAGGTGCCGACGACCGCGCCGTCTGCAACGTCCACCGCGACCGCGCCGGCAGACGTCACGGCTCCGAAGGTCGGCAGCTGCAGCTCCGACGACCCTTACCAGCCCACGCCTGCATCGTCCGGTCGCGCGCCGCAGCTCCCCGACGTCCCGACAATCCTGCAGGCGCCTGTGAAGGTCGGCGACGCGTTCACCGTCTTCGGCGCCACGCACGCGCTCCGGAGTCGCTTCGGCTCGGCAGAGGTGACGCGCGGCGACATCGCGATCATCGGCTACGTCGTCGACGAGAACATGAAGACGGCACCCGCGTGCGCGATCCACAAGACCGGTAAGGCCGATCCCGAGGGCTGCGCCGCGCCTCCGATCCCGACCTTCGTCATTGCGGACGCGAAGGACGCGACCACCGGCATCAAGGTCATGGGCTGGGCACGGAACTACGCCATCCTCTTCGACGCAAACGCGCTCTACGCGAAGGGAAAGCCCGCGCAGCCGCTCATCGACGACGTGATTCAGGTCGAGGTGCCGTACCCCCTCCCCGCCGTCGGCGCGAAGGTCAAGGTCACGGGCACCCTCTCCTTCGCCTTCACGCGTCTGAGCACGGGAATGGTCACGGACCCGCAGAACGGGATTCTCACGTACCACCGGATGGAAGTGCTGGAGCCAGCCCCGAAGCCCGCGAAGCTGGGGAAGTGAAGGGGAGAAGCCCGAGCCCGAGCCCGTTCAAGTCGAGGTCGAGCTCGAGGTCGAGGTCGAAGTCGAAGTCGAAGTCGAAGTCGTTGTCGCCGTCGTTGTCGTCGTCGCTGTCGCTCTATCAATCCCTCGCCCCAGCAGGTGAAGTCCTCCGAGCACCACTGCTCCCATCACGACCTTCACCGTCATCCCCAGCTGCTCCGCTCGCAGAAAAAGCTGCGCCGCGATCATCAACACCACCATGAACGCCGCTGCATGCGCGACTCCGCGGACCATGCTCAGCCGCCCCTCTGGCGCCGCGCGCTCGTCTCTCTTCTCGCTCCCCGCTGGTCTCCATGCGGGCGGACGGAAGAACGACACGAGCTTCGCGAGGGGGCCGCGCACGAGCCTCGCGCGCTCGAACAGATCGCGCCACCCGACCCATTGCGCCTTCGCGCCGTCGTAGGTGTCGCAGCCGGACAGCGTGCCGAGCACGGGCGGATCGTCGGGCACCACCTCGACGTGGGTGCCGAAGATGCGGTCCCACAGCGTGAGCATCGCGCCGAAGTTCTTGTCGATGTAGCGCGGGTTCTTCGCGTGATGGACGATGTGCGTCTGCGGCGTGACGAACACGAAGAGCCCCGGTCGCCGGAACGTGCGCGAGTGCACCGTGAACGCGTAGAACGAGATGAACGAGATCGCGACGAAGAACTGCGCGGTGGGAATGCCCATGATCGGGCACAGCGCATAGAACGGCGCCGAGTACGAGTCGCTCAGCCACGGATGCCGCAGCGCCACCGTCACGTTCATCACGCGCGCCTGGTGGTGCACGCCGTGGATCGCCCAGAACGCGCCGACCCCGTGACTTGCGCGGTGATAGACGTAGTAGCAAAAGTCCGCGAGCAGGAACGCGAACACCCACGATGCGAGCGAGCCCTCGCGGAACAGGTGCACGACGGCGAGATGCCGGTACGCCCACTCGTACAGCAGCACGAGCGACGGTCCGATGAACACGCCAAGCGTCACCTCGCCCAGACCCGCGGACATGTTCGCGAGCGACTCCGGGAGCGCGTAGCTCTTGATGCCGCGCCTCCGCAGGAGCAGCCACTCCACGCCGATGATCGCCAGATACGCCGGCACGCCGAGCGCGTAGTAACCGTTCGTGTCGAGCTGCGCCTCGAGGCGAAGATCGGAGAGGTTCATCACGTGAACCGGAAGACGCGGCTGGAGAGCGCGAAGGTGACTGCGGTCCATCCGATGAGCACCGCAAAATCCTGCAACGTGGTCGCCGAGACGTCCGCCGTGGCATGCGAGAGCAGCGCATGCCGGTAGAGACGCACCAGCGCAGTGGATGGCAGCGCCGCGGAAAGGACGCGGAGCGCCTGCGGCATGCTCTCCGTGGAGAAGAACAGCTCCGACAGGAGCGCGATGGGCACGCTCACGGCGTTGATGACATCCGCCACGATGGACTCGCTCTTGATGAGCGCCGCGATGAGAAAGCCTATTCCCATGAACGCGAATAGCCCCAGCACGGTCGCAGCGGCCAGGTAGGCGACGCCTCCTGCCGTGATGGAGAGCCCCAGCGTGGCAGTGCCCAGGACCACCAGGAAGGCGATCTGCGCGGACACCAGCATCACGCGCGCAAGCATCTGCGACAGCACGAACTTCCACCGAGGCAGCGGCGTCGTCGCCAGCTTCTTCAGGAAGAGGCTCTGCCTGTACTTCGCCATCGCGTAGCCCATGCCGAACAGGCCAGCGAGCACCACCCCCTGCGCCAGGAGACCCGGAAACAGGAACCGCAAATAGCCATGCGGGCGTGGCGTGCGCACCGTCACGCCGGCGGATGGTGTGAGCTTCGATGCGAGGCCAATAGCGAAGAGCTCGTCCTTCGGGCTCACCACCACGCTGAGCCCGCCGCCATCGCCCAGGATCACGGCGGTGGCGTCCGCGCTGTCGAGCCTCGCGAACGCGCGCTCCACGGTGGGCTCATGAGTTACCCACACACCCTCTTGCCGAGCCAGCACTGCCTCCGCTGCGGGATGCTCGCCGAGGACGACGACCCGTCGCACCTCGAACGGATGCCCGTTCTGGAAGACGAACGCGAGCACGCCGAAGATGAGCGCAGGCAGGGCGAAGAACCAGAACGTCGACGACCGCGAGCGCAGGACCTCCAGCGCGCGGATCTTCGTCAGCACCCAGAGCGCGCGCATCGTTACTTCTTCGGCGGCGTGGCCTTCGGCTTCGGCGGCGGCGCACCGCCCTCTGGCGTGGTGGTGCCAGCGGCTCCGCCGTCGGTCGCGTTCGTCACGGTGCCCGGCGGTGCGCCCGCGTCGTACAGGCCACGCGCCTTCGCGAACGCAGTGGCCGCGTCCATGAAGGTGCCCGTCTCCGTGTCCAGCGCGCCAAGGCTCCACGTGTCGTCCGCGCCACGCTTTGCGCGGTCGCAGGTATCCGCGGTGCGGGCGCCGTTGAGGTAGACGCGGATGCAGATGTACGGACCGCCGTCGTAGCGATCATCCGTGTAGTGTACACCCATGATGAAGGGCTTGCCGCCAGAGCCGGCGAGCTTGAGGTTCGTGACGGCGCCCTCGCGCTTGATGTCGCAGAACTCGGGCTTCGGCGTGATGGCCACGTCGCAGCGCTTCTCCTTCTGTGCCTTCGTGAGCGGCATGTCGTGGGCGAAGAGCTCCACGCGCGGGAACGTGGACGGATCGTCGCTCGCGTCGAAGCCCGCCCAGAGCATCTGGATGAACGGTTCGGTGCTCTTCGGCGGCGCGACCTCCACCATTCCGCTGGCAGTGCCCCGGCGGTCTGCCTCGTCGGAGACCTCGAACACGGGCTTGTAGTTGCCGAAGATGTCCGGGGTGAATGACACGCGCGTGTTCTCGCGCGAGAACGCCATCTTCGTGGTTGAGCCGCCGGGCAGCTCCGCGAACTGCCAGCTCTTGTCCACCACGGCGAACGCGCCCGTGGCCTGCGTGGTGGCCTCGCACTCGACTGCGTCGCCGGGGGTGGCGGAGACCTTCTCCGACCACGTCTGCCCGTTCGCGAGCCTGCACTTCACGGTCGCGGTGGGGCCGGTGCCGCACCCGGGCGACTCTTCGGTGTCCACGTGCACCATGATCGGCTTGTCGATGCGATCGGTGATGGACACCGCGTAGGGCGGCAGCGTGCCCTTCTCGTTCTTGCAGCCCGCGCCGCGAAGCGTGTCCGAGATGTACACGTGGATGGTGTTCGCGGTGTCGACCACGCGATTGACGTGGGTCCGGGTCATGGCCGTGGTCCCGGAAGACACGACGACCATGTTGCGCATGAAGTCGACGGCCTTCGGCGGGGTCGCCTCCTTGCCGCCCTCGAAGAGCGAGCGCCACTCGTCCGCCGTGCGCACCACGTGGTAGCCCGGGTGCATCCCGTCGTAGCCTTCCTGTGCGGGCCGCGCGAGGCGCATGGCGTCGCCGGTGACCAGCTTGGACTTCTCGCCGAGGCGCGCCTTCTCGACCGTGAACGGCGCGCTGTGATCGCAAGCGACGAACGCGAGCGCCGTGCCCCCCAGACAGAACCCCCACACCACGAGCGAAGCCTTCAGCATTTCGGCCGGCATCATAGTCGTGATGACGGCTCGCAAAAGGTCTAAATCGCGCTATCTACCGTCCCGTGATTTCGGACGCGCTCACGGCCCGCGTGGTGGGGCTCACGATGATCCTCTTCGTGCTCCTCATCGACGTGAGCATGATGATGTTTTCGCGCGCGCCCGGCAGTCCGCTATTCCCGTTCGCGCTCTACGCAAGTCTGCCGTCGGTGCCGTTCATCGCCATAGGCACCGCGCTGATCGCCCGCGCGAAGCGCTTCGACAAGGCCTGAGCCGGCGCTGCCTTCGACCTAGTTGACGCCGGCCTTTTCGGTGGCGCAGCCGAGGACGACGCCGACGCTCGAGTACGCGTCTGCCTTGACGGTGCCGCATGACGCGGTGCAGAGCTCGATCTTGGTCGGCTTGTTTGCGTCGTCGTACTTCCAGCCGGCGGGGTCCGAGCAGTCCTGGCTCTGCTTGATGGTGCCGGGCGTGCCCTTGGTCGTCACCTGGACGTTGACCTTGGTGTAGTCGATCGTCTGGCCGGAGGGCGCCGCGGGGATCGGGAACGTGCAGGACACGGACGCAGTGCGGATGGCTGTGAGCGCATCGGAGAGCAGCTTGCCCGTCGCGGAGGGAGTGGCGTTGCTCGCGCTGAAAGCCTTCGAGGTGCCGCCGGCCGACGCAAGCGCGTTGAGGTCGCCGGTGTTGTCGCCGACGCCGATGACGTACGTGGGCATGTCGGCCGCGACGGGGCTCACGACCTTCGAAGCGCCGCTGATGCTGCCCTGATCGTTGCAACCCATCGGGATGCCGTCCGTCGCGATCACGAGGACGATCTTGTCGTTCGGGTTCTGCGTCTGGAGCGACTGCGCGTACTGCACCGCGCCGCTGAGCGCGCTGGCGGTGGGCGTGTTGCCGCTGACCGCGATGTGCTTGTCCATTGCGGGTCCGAGCGTCGTGGTGTCGGGGAGCGTGACCTCGGGGGCGATCGGCTTCGTATAGTTGCTCACGGTGCAGCGCAGATCGTTGTTGCTCGTCGGATCCTTGTCCGGGAACATGATCATGCTGGCCTTGATGCCGCGCGAGTCCGGGCTGCCGACGAAGGTCTTGAGCGCGCCGGTGGCTTGCACCCACTTCGAGTTCTTGTTGCTGCAGTCAGCGTTGCCGTTGCTGTCGTACTCGCACATGCTGCCGGAGCGATCGACGACGAAGACCAGGTGAAGCGGCTGGGCCTGCGCGCTGAGCGTGGCCTGCGCGCACATCGCGATGCCGCCACCGCCGCCGCCCGTGCCGTTGCCGGAGCCGCCGTTGCCGCCGAGGCTGCCAGGGTTGTTGCCCCCGCCGCTGCCATTGCCGGAGGAGTTGGAGTTGCCGTACTGGGGGCCGAACGTCCCGTCGCTGCCAGAGTCAGACCCACCGCAAGCGATGAGGGTGCTGCCAACTGCTGCGAGCGCGAGTGCTGCGAAGAGGTTTGTCTTCATGGGTCCCGTGTCCTCCGGGAAGAAGGAACTGCAACGGGTGGTCCATGAAGAATGGCAGTGCCACCGTCCCAGCTTGGACGCTAGACCTGCATTTTTCTGCGGCGATCCGCGAAGGTCGTACCTTTGCCCCGGATCGATCCGGAGGAGGTCGCGCTGGATCCTCCAGCCGAATCGGCCCCGTCAGTGGCGTCTCTCCAACGCGACTGCGAGGGCTGACTCCCGCTGGATTTCGCCAGAAGCGAATTCCACGGGTCTGCCGTGCGTCGAGCAGAGCGTGCTCACGACATGTCGTGCAGCAACGCCCGTGCCCGCCTCTCCGTAGCGGCCGACCGCGCCTATCGCGCGCAGGGATCGGTGGAGCCTGCGTCGGGCGATGGCAACGGCGGCGGCGGATCACCTGCGCCCGCCATGGCTGCGCCTCCGCCGTCGGGCTCGGGAGCGCTCGCGTCGAAGTCGGCTGATGCATCCACGTCGACGCCCGTTGTGAGCGTCATCTTCGTGAGCATCGCGAGGTCTCCGTTGAAGTAGTCCGTGTCGACGGCGCCAGTGATGCCCGCCACCTTTCCCGTGGACGAGTCCTGCCAGAACTGCCAGTCGGTCCATCCGGTCGGCATGGTGGGGCACTTCACGCCGTAGTTCGCGACCCAGAGCGGATACTTCGAGAAGTTTGCGCCGATGACGCTCGACATGAACGCGGCGGTGTAGACGATCGGCTTGATTCCCGTCTTCGCTTCCATCTGCGTGAGCCACGACTGCGCGCGGGCGACCACCGTCGCGTTCGACTGCTTGTCCGCGGTCTCGATGTCGAGGACGGGCGGAAGATCGCCCTTTGCGAGCCCACCCGCCGCGTGCATCTTCGCGAGGAAGAGCGTGACCTGCGCCGTGGGATCCTGACCGGGACGGAAGAACTGATAGGCGCCGCGAATGACGCCCTCCTTCTTGCTGTTCGGCCAGTTGGCGGCGAACTGCGTATCCGAAGTCGTCGCGCCATCCGAGACGCGAATGAACGCGAACGTGTTGCCAGCGCCCTTCACCGCTTTCCAGTCGACGGTGTTCTGATACACGGACACGTCGACACCACGAAGCGAAGCGCCCTTCGTGCAGACGCTGAGAGCCTGGCCGCCGGTCTGCCCGACACACTCGGTGGCGTGGTCCGACCCACAAGCCTGAACGAGCGCACCGGTCCCGATCGCGAGTGAGAAGAGGAGAAGAAGGCGGGCGCGGGTCATGGGGGAGGGGAGGGGAGGGGAGGGCTCGAGGTCAGGGTCGAGGTCAGGGTCGGGGTCAGGGGCGAGAACGGGCAGGCTCTCGGTCTGGACCGCGTGATAATGCCAGAAATTCGGCCACTTTCGAGTCTCCCTCGCGATTCCAGCTCACGTGTAAAAATTCACATTGGATGGATCTTTCCTCATTCAAGCTGGATCTCCGTTCATCCAAAACGGTCTAAAACAGGCGACAAGGTGCGACATATTTCCGCTGGTTTTTCATAATTCCAAAAATATTGGACGTGGCACCAACTCTGCACTAAAGAGTGGCACCAACTGGAGACCGCCATGAACTCGAACATCGCCATCGTCGTTTGCATCTCTCTCGCCTCGCTTGCTGGCTGCGCCTCCGCGCAGAAGCCGGTCGCTGCCCCCGCGCAGACCGAAGCGCCGCGCGTCTACGACGCCGCCGAGTACACCGCGCCCGAGGAGAAGGAGATCTTCGTCTCTTCCCCGCAGGAGACGCAGGCTCGCAAGGACACGCACGAGAATGGTCTTCAGCCCTCGCTCGTCACTGCGCGCAAGGCGAAGCAGCTCTACCCGCTCGGTCACTGAGCAGCGACGCGCGCCCTATTTTGGAGGGCTCGCAGGGCTCATTGGACCGCTCGTGAGGTCGCGCTCCGTCGATTCGAAGAGCTTCCGCTGCTTGGCGGTTAGCGGAAGCATTCGTGTTCGATCCAGCGCTGACTTGAGAAACTTCTTCGCGTCATCAGGCTTGCCCTGCGCCGCGGCGATGCTCGCGCCCAGCGCGGCCACCCGAAGCGTGCGCGGTCCGTACACCTGCGCGAACGCCGCATCCACGTAGCTCCGCGCGCGCGTGAAGTCCTTCGTGTCGAAGTAGACCTTCGCGAGGCGCGCCTTCGGGTTGTAGTCGGCGGGGAAATCCTTCTCGCTCGCCGCGAGCATGGGGATCGCGTCTGCCTCCCTCCCCGCTGCCGTGTACGCGAGCAGGCGATGCGGATCGAACACCGCGCGGGCCTCCTTGGTCTTCGCGGCGTTCGCCTCGTGCTCCAGCATCGCGGCCCACGCCTCCGCGTCCTTCTTCGCCTGGTCCTTCGTCTCGGGGCGCTTCTCCTGCGCGCCCACGAGCGTGTCGTAGAGGCTCGAGCGATCGTCAGCGAGCATGCTGCCATCATCGGGTCCAGCGAGCTCCGCGCGCACGAGCGCGAGCAGCGCGTTGCTCTTGTCTGCGTCGTGCGCCTCGTCCGCGCACTCCACCGCGACCGACACCACCGTTGCGCGCGAGGAGCCGCGCGGCATGTGCGGGAGCTCCGAATGCGTGAGCGTCAGGCAGTCCGCCCACTTCTCGCGGTCCGACAGGTTCGACGTGAGCGCCTCCACCACGCGCGCGCGATCGCGCGTCATGGGCGCATCTGCGCCGGTGCCCCAGACGCCGAGCGCCGCGCGGTACGACGCCTCCGCGTGGTCCAGCTCTCCCGCCGCCGTAGCTCTGTTGCCTGCGGCGAAGGCCTCGCGCGCGCGCGCCTCCGGCCCTTCACCGGCCCGAGGACGCGCAGAGTACAGGAGCTCCGACAGCTCCAGCGCGGTGGCTGTCCCGCCCCATTTCACGTCCGCGCGCTCCGCGTTCGGATCGATGACGTAGAGCGTGGGCCACACCTCGTTCGCGAACTTGCGGACGAACGGCGCGTTGCTCTCCTTCTCTGTGTCGAGCGAAAGGAACACGAAGTCCTTGGCCAGTGGCGCAAGCGAGCTCTGCGTGAACGTGTACTCACGCATGCTCAGGCACGAGTGGCACCACGGCGCCCAGGCATCCACGAACAGCGGCACCTTTCGCGCCTTCGCCTCTGCGAGCGCCCGTGGGTAGTCGTCAAAGATGAACGGCACTGCGCTGCCATCCGCGACAGTGGCCGCGGTCCGTGGCCCGACGACCTGCGCAGACTGCGGCGGCGGCGCGCCCTTCTGCGCACCCACGCTCTCGAGCTCCGCATCCAGCACGCTCTTGAACGTCTCCGCATCCACTGCGCCGTCCAGGCGGGTCCTGCCCACGTACGTGAGGGGCACGCCTTCGCCGTTGGCGTCTCCGAATGCACGACCGTCCTCGCGCAGGCGCGTCGTGATGTGTGCATCATTCACGCATTCGCGGAGCTTGCCTTCGTCCGCACCCAGGCGAACAGCCGTCGCGATCCCCGGCTCCAGCGAGAGCTCTGCCGGCGGCGCCGTGTAGAAGATCTCCGCGAGCTCCTCGGTGCGTGCGCCCTGCTCCTCGGCGCAGAGGTACACGCGCGCCGCGGGCTCTGCGTGCGGATGAAAGGACAGCGGCAGGTGCTTGCGCACGATGCGCACGCTCCCCGCGTGCTCCTTGAGCGAAGGAGCAGCCGCCACATGCATGCGCCGGCAATACGGGCACTCGAAGTCCGTGAACTCGACGATGGTGACCTGCCCGCGCGGTGTCTGAGCCATCTCCGCGCGAACGCTGGCCGGCAACCCAGCCCCACACCCGAAAACGCCAGCGGCGAGCAGCGAAGCGATCGAGAGCGAACGACGAAGCATTGAATGGAAACTCATGTGGAGACCGTCCCGAAAGACGGCCCCCACATTACCACTCCTCCGTTACATCGACACGACGCCCGTCCTCACGAGGTACGCGAACTTCTCGCGCTGCTCCTTCGTGAGCACGCCGTGGATGCCCGCAAGCGCCGTCTGCACCGCGGCCTTCAATCGCTCGGCGCTTGCGAGCCGGAGCTTGCTGCCGTCGTCCGCGCGAGCGGCGTCGAATGCGTCACCCTCGATGGCGTCCGCGAACGCGGTCACCGTGCGCTGGTTGTCGACCTCCGCCTGCGCGCGCTCCGTCTTGAGCTCGTTCAGGATTCGTGCGAGCGAGCCGACCTGTTCGTCCGTCAGATCGAGCTTGTGCGCCAGGAAGCGCAGCGGCCGTCTCACGCCGAAGCCGCCGCCATCATCGCCACCGTGACCAAACCGGCTCGCCCATGCGCGCGGCCCGTGGCCGTGCTCTTCGGAATGCCCGCGGCCAGGACCGCAGTGCCCTTCGGCGCCGCCATGTGCATGGGATTCGTGTCCGCAGCCTCCACGCTCGGAGCCACGGGCGTGGTTCCACGCCTTCTTCCACTCATAAAAGAATGCAGGATGCATGTTCTCTATTTCCTCTCGCCGGGGCGTTACGCTCCCGACGGGGTTGTGCCAGTGCAGGCGAAATTGCCTTGCACCATGCTTTATCGATAACGCACGGGGGAGGATCGTCAAGCGCAGCGCCGGATTTGTTGGTAAAGATTCCTGCGTGATCAGCCCCGCAAGCGCTCGCTCGAGCATCGCCATCATCGTCGCGTTTCTATTTGCCTCGGCCATTGCCATGGCTGTCCTCGCCGGTTGCAACGCGTCGTGCAAGGCCATGGACGTCAACGGCATCAGCGGGAACTGCAACGGCGGCGCCACCGGCTACATGTGGACCGGGACCAGCTGCATCTACACGCACGCGTGCAACTGCACCGGCGCGGACTGCCAGCGCCTCTATCCGTCGCAGAACTCGTGCGACAATGCGCACCTGCACTGCTCGCCCGGCTCCAAGTAGCGGCTCCAAGTAGCGGCTCCAAGTAGCGCTTCAGGCGCGCCGGCCCACCAGCATCGACCCGTCGTGCATCAGAGCGCGCACGCGATCGGGGCCCGCCCACAGCGCGCGGACCTTCGGCGTGTCGGCGGGCGCGGGTGAGCGCAGCACCCACTCGCCGGTGCTCATCCGCTGGTGGATGCCGCCGCCGTCATCCGCGGCCCACACGTCGTCCTCGTGCACGGCGACGTGCTCGAACGACACGCGACTTACCGGATCGCGCGTGACGCGTCCGCGCGCCGGGTCCACGCAGCCGCTCGCGCCATCGTAGCCCACGACGTAAAGCCGATCGCGCCCGCGCGCGATGGCGGAGAGCGTACTCTCGCCCAGGCGGTCGATCACGAGCTCTCGCGCCTGCGTCAAATAGACCAGCTTGCCGCGCTCCCCGCATGCGACGAGCTCGCCAGTGGCCGCCGTCGCGACAGCGCGGAGGCGCGCGCCGACCTCCACGCACGAAAGGCCGCTATCCCCCACCGTCGCGACGACGCTGCCACCTTCGGACGGAGCAAGAAACGAGACCCAGCCCTCCGCCGTCACGTCCAGCGCCGTGAACTCGCGAAGCGGGCCACCGGACCTGTCGGCCCAGCGCGTGACCTCCAGGTTTGGTTTGATCTTCAAGGACAGACTACCGCGACCGCCGAGGACCATTCTTCCGTCGTACAGCAACGCCACACACCGAACGTCGGACGCCTGCACCAGCGGCGGCAGGGCCATCACACGCCATGAGGAGAAGTACGTGTATACTGCACATTGCGAGCGCCCGAAGGCCACGACGCGCTCGCCGTCCGGTGAGAAGGCGGCGAGCTCGATGGGGGCGACGAAGCACGCGCCCTCTCTGCGCTCGAACGCGAGCGCCTGTGCCGCCTTTGGAGGGGGACGCGGCGGCGCCGAGCGCATCTCGGGCGTTGCCTGCGAAGCCGTTCTCGGTGGCGGCACGATGATCGACCGCACCGGTGCCACCGGAGCAACGAACGGGGGCTTCACCGGTACCACCGACGGGACGACCGTCACCTTGTGCGAGCGGCGCATCAGGGCCTCTTCCAGCCGCAGCGCAGCGTCGTCCATCGTGGGGTATCGCGCGTCGCGAACCTTCTCGACCGCGCGCGAGAAGACGTGCGCCGCTTCCTCGTTGACGCCCTCGACGTTCGTGAGGGGAGGGATGGGCCTCTCCAGCATCGGGTCCAGCGCGCGCGGGTTCTTTCCCGCCAGCACGGCATACGCGGTGAGCCCCCACGCGAACTGGTCCGCGCGCGCGTCGACGTCCTGGCCGCTCAGCTGCTCCGGCGCCATGTACGCGGGCGTGCCGACCACGAAGCCGAGCTCCGTGCGATAGCTCTTTCTGAGCACCTCGTTCGTTTGCTGACGCTTCGCGAGCCCGTAGTCGACGACCTTCGCGATACCGTCGTTCGAGATCATGACGTTCTGCGGCTTCATGTCGCGGTGAACGAGCCCCTTCTTGTGCCCCGCGGCGAGCCCGCGCGCGATGTCGACGAGCCACCGCAGCTTGCGTGACACCGGCGGCTCCGGCGTCCCGCAGTACGCGGCGAGCGCCTTGCCCTCGACGTATTCCATCACCAGGAACATCGTCCCGTCGTCGCGCTCGCCCAGGTCGAAGATCTGCACGGAGTTGGGGTGGACCAGCTGCGCAGCCAGGCGGGCCTCCCGGAAGAACCGCGCGCGTGCCTCCTCGAGCTCCTTCTGCTCCGGCCTGATCACCTTGATGGCGACGAGCCGCTCGAGCACCTTGTCCGTGGCAAGCACGACGATGCCCATGCCGCCGTGCCCCAGCTGCTTCTGGAACGTGTACCTGCCGAAGAGGATCGGGGGCTCGTCGCTCACCGGCCTGATCGTACTCTCAGATGGTCTCGACGCGCAGCATCGCCTTTGGGATGGCCGCCTCGCACAGCTCCACCATCCGCTTGTGGTGGGTGAAGAAGAGCACCTGCGTCTCCTTCGCCAGCTCCGCGAGCGCCGTCACGGCGACCTTCGCGCGCTCGTCGTCCATGTGGATGAGCACGTCGTCCAGCAGCACGGGCAGCGCCTGTCCGCTTCGCGCCAGCTTGCTCAGGCTCGCGATGCGGAGCGAGAGGTAGAGCGCGTCCTTCGTGCCGTCGGAGAGGCCGGCCACTGGCGTCTGCTTGCCGTCGTCGCGGAGGCACACGAGCACGGGATGCTCTTCGTCCTCGTAGCTCGGCTCTAGCCCCTTGATGGAGCCGCTGGTGATCTTCGCGACCAGCGCGCTTGCGTGCGTGAGCACGTCGTTCTCGTTCTCCTCGCGATGCGCGGCGATCCGTTCGTCCAGCAGCATGCCGGTGAGGACCAGGCGCGCGTACCGCGTCGTCAGATCGGTGATCTTCGCGAGCTCCTGCTGCGCCTCCTCCTGCGTGGCGAGGATCATGGGCGTGTCGGTCTGCTCGAAGATCTTGATTCCACCGCGGAGACCGCCAATGTTCTCGTTCGCCTTTCGCAGGCTATTTTCCAGCTCGACGAGCTCCTCCTCGATCACCGGAAGGCGGGCCTGCGCAGCCTCGCGCTCACTATCCTCGATCGGTGAGCCCGGATCGCCGCCCGCCTCCGAGATGCGGCGATCGAGATCGTCCCGATCGGAGAGCAGCTTGGCGCGCTCGCGCGAGCGCTCCTCCAGTACATCGAGCTCGGCGTAGTCCTTCGCACCAAGATGCAACGCCGCCGCATCGAGCGTTGCTCGCGCAGCGTCCCTGCGCACCACTGCCTCTGCGTGCCGCGCGTGCGTACTTCTCAGCTCCGCGTCGGTCTGGTCCTCGAGCTTCTGCATGCTGCCCTGCGCCTTCAGCATCTCCGCGATGGTCTGAGCGCGCCGCTCACCGCTCGCCTCGGACGGCAGGGCCAGCGCGCCGAAGAGGACGGTCGTTGCGTGGTCATGGGCCTGTATGCGCTCTGCAATCACGGCGACATCGCGTCCGAGCTTCCGCGCGACGTCCTCTTCTTCCGCGAGCTCCCGGAGCGCTCCCGCTTTCTGCACCGCGAGCTCCGCGCTCGAATCGGGCCTTAGCCCCAGCTCCGCAAGCAGTCCGTCCAGTGTGCGTTGCGCGCTTCGTTCGTCCTCGATCAGCGCCGCAAGCCTCGCCGCGTGGTCGGCCCTCTCGTGGCGCTTCCGAGCACGGTGCTCCTCGCGCTCCTTCTCTACTTGGACGGCGCTCTCGCCAGCGACCCTCTCGGTACGTGCCGTCTCGACGAGCGCCCGCAGCGGGCCTCTCGCGCCGCCGAGCGCGACCGACAGCTCGTTCGCGGCTCCAGTCTCCTCGGTCTCCAGCGCAGCGATCGCCGCCGCCTGTGTCACTGCCCGCGCGCGGAGTGCGACGCCTTGGAGCGCCTTGCGCACGAACGAGGACGCACTCGCGGGATCCGGCGCAGGAAGCCCGACGAACAGCTCACGATATCGTCGCTCGACCTCACCGAGCTCCTTCCCCACGCGCACGAGCGCGAGGTCCGCCTTGCGCGCCTGCGCCTCGGCCGCATCCTTCTCGGCTCCCAGGCGCGCGCGCCGTGCAACGCCGTCCGACTCGCGTCGCATGCGGTCCGCCATGGAGTCGGCCTGGGCGATCGCATCACGCAGCGCCTGCATTCGTGTCTCGAGACCTTTCGCGGGCGACAGCAGCGCGTCGCGTGCCGCGCGCGTCTCGGTGAGCTCCGCCTCCGACGGGACCCGTGCCGCGGTGAGCGCAAGAAGGTCCGTGTCGATCCCCGCGGTCCGGTCCCGGAGCACCGACAGCTCTCGTTCTATCTCGAGCGTCGCGCCGAGCAGCGGCGTTCGTAGCGCGGCCACCTCCGTCAGCGCCGACTCGTCGGGCAGCACGGCACCATCCGGCAGCGTCGGCAGCGTCGCGAGCTCCTCGTGCAGCGCGGTCATCTCGACACGAAGCCGCGGGAGATCGCTGCTTCGTTCCAGCACCTTTTCCGCGGCAAAGAGGCTCACCAGGAGAGCGGTCTTCGCGCTCGCGGAGCGCGTGCTTCTCGCATCCACCACCTCCGACAGCTCGGCGTCGATACGTGCAAGTTGCACGCGTTCTGCGTCGATCCTGTCGGTCCTTCTGCTCCGCGCCTGGCTCAGCTCGGCGAGGTTCATGGACATCGCGGACAACGCCGCGACCGAGAGCGCCGGCCTGTCACCCGCGATCGCAGCCAGCCGCGTTGCGACCCTTGCCTGCGCTTCTGCGAGCTCCGCTTCCTTCGATGCGTGCTCGTCCCTGTAGCTGGCAACGGCGCCGCGCCGGCTCAGGAACTCCGCCTCGTCCACGTGGGCGAGCGGCGAGTACGCCTGCATGCGCAGCGCGTTCGCCTGGAGCTCGGACGAAAGAGCCTGGACGCGCGCTGCTAGTGACGCGATCTCCGTCTCCGCTTTCTTCAGCGTATCTGCCGCGACGGCGCGGCTTCGCGCAGCTTCCTCCGTGACCCGCGGAACCTCGCCGACGCGGAGGAGGTTCCCCAGCACGCCTTTGCGCTGGGAGAACAGGATCCCGAGCCTGTCTTGCCGTTCCGCGCGCTGCTTCTCGACGACGAGCTCCGTGCGCCGCTTCTGGGCAAGATCACGCGCCGCCTCCGCCTCGTCGAGCAGTCGCTTCTGGCCGAGGTAGACCTCGCTGTTCGTGGAGAGCTCGCTCACCATGCGTCGCTTTGCGGCATAGGTCGCGAGGGCTTCGTTCAGGGCCTTGGTCTTGGCCCTGTCGGAGTAGATGGCGTCGGCGCGCTCGCGCTGCTCCTCGCGGAACCGACCAAGATTCACGGCGCCCGTGCTCGCGGAAAGCAGGCTCTCGCCCAGATCCGCATCGCCCGACAGCATTCCTTCCGCGCCACGCCGCAGGAGCTCATGGTCCAGTCCGAAGCCGCGCTCGTACGCCTCGCGCGTGATGCCAGCGAGCGCACGCGCCCACGTCGCCGCGTCTACTGGTGCGCCCGCGTCGTCTACGAGCGTCGTCTTGCGGCCCTTCTTTCGCGTCACGGTACGGGTGACGCCGTCGATGAGCACGTCGGCGGTGATGCGCAGGTCCTTGCCGGGAAAGCGGTGCGCGTCCGTCGTGCGCTCCTCGATACCGTAGAAGAGACCCACGACCGCACGTCGCAAGGTGCTCTTTCCGGCCTCGTTCGGGCCGTAGATCACATCGAGCGTGCCGCTTCCGCCCAGGGTCAATTCCGTCCGCTCGTGCGAGCCATAGGGCGAGAGCAGCAGTCGCAGGAGCCTCATCGCCCGTCCTCGCGAAGCGCGCGTGTGAGGATTGCGTCTGCCTCCGCGAGCAGCTGCGACAGCACGCGCTCGTCATCCAGCGGAAGCGCCTCGCGGACGTCCTTCGGCATCTTTGCGTTGAACGCGCGGAGCTTCTCCTTCGCGCGTTCGAGCAGCGCGGGATCCGCGCGTAGCGTGTCGTCGTTCACGAGCAACGCGCCCCCGCCAGCGTCGATCTGCGGGCTCTCGGCCGCGAGCGAAAGCTTCACTTTCTCGAGCGCCCAGCTCTCACCGGTCCTGGTGTTGGCGTGGTTGCGCAGCTCGGAGAAGAAGCTCTCCTCGTCAGACAGCAAGCGACCGAACAGCCTCTGGTTGACCTTGATCCGCACCCGCGCAACGCCCAGTCGCGATTCCAGCGCGCGGCCCTGCTCCTCGAGCGCGCGCTCGAACAAGCCGAGCACCGCCTCGTCGTCCTGGGCGTCGGTCGCATCGACGTCGAGCACGTTCCACCGCACCACGTCTTGCGGGACATGCGTGACTTCGGTGATCGCTCCGCCCTGCGCCGTTATCAACGTGGCGCCCTTGGCGCCGGTCTCGCGCACGCTCCGGCCCTGCAAATTCCCAGGGAATACGACCCACGGTTCGCGCGAGACGACCTCGCGTGCGTGCACGTGTCCCAGCGCCCAGTAGTCGTACCCCTTTGCCTCCAGCGTCCGTACGTTCGTCGGCGCATAGCTGGCGTGTCCCTCGCGCCCGTCGAGCGACGTGTGCAGGACGCCGATGTTCAGGAGACCAGAGACCGGCGTGGGGTAGCTGAGCGCGAGATCCTGCGTCGTCTCACGCTGCGCATAGCCCTGTCCGTGCACCGCGACGCCGAGCTCCTCGAACACGATGCTCTCCGCCTTCTTCGTGGAGAGCTCTGTCACGTACTCCTTCGGGAGGAGAAGCTTGCGCGTGACGTGCCCCGCGGCGTCGTGATTGCCACGAAGCAGCACCACCTTCGTTCCAGCGTCGCGAAGCCGACCGAGCTCGCGCAAGAAGTAGAGCCCCGTCGCGTAGTCGCGCCAGTTGTCGTCGAAGATGTCGCCGGCCAGGATGAGGAGCGCGGCGCCTTCGTCCAGCGTGAACGTCACCAGGTTCTTGAACGCGTCGCGCGTGGCGCTCCGGAGCCGCTCCACCGGCACGCCTGGATACTTCTCGACGCCGACCATGGGGCTGTCGATGTGCAGGTCCGCCGCGTGAACGATCTTCACGGCCCCGACCTTACTAAAGGACGAGCCGATTCGCCTTCGCTAACGCCACTACATTGGCATGAGAAGAACTAAGCGCGGCGTTCGTCGGTCTTGCGTCGGTCGCCACAGAACGCCGCGATGAGGCGCCCGCCCAGCTCGTCGGCAGTCCCGTCGCGTCGGTCCTTGCGGTCGCGGCGCTCACCGGCCATCTTCGAGAGCTCCTTCGCGGAGGTGGCCTTGCGCAGCGCGCGGTCGTGCATCAGCGCGTGGTTGCCGCACACGGGGACCATCTCGCCCGTGGCAAGCATCGTGGTCGTCAGAGCGCGCGCGTCGGCATGCCCACAGACGGCGCAAGCAATGTTGGATGAGGAGCAGGGCATGGAGGTGTCTCGGCTCATGCCCTGGAAACTACGAGAGCGACCGGAAGAGGGACAAGTTTCATGGTAGGGTCCGCGCCCACCATGGCGAAGTATCTCGTGACCGGAGGCGCAGGTTTCATCGGCTCGTCCATCGCGGAGCGCTTGCTCGGACAGGGCGAACGCGTCCGCATCATCGACGATTTTTCCACCGGTCGCCGCCTCAACGTGGAGACGCTGAAGGGCCAGGTCGAGCTCATCGAAGGCTCCATCTGCGACGCCGCTGTCGTCAAGAAGGCCATGCAGGGCGTGGAGGTCGTCTTCCATCAGGCGGCCATCCCGTCCGTGTCGCGCTCCGTCGACGACCCGCAGATGTCCATGTTCGCAAACGTGCAGGGCACGACCGTGATCCTGGACGAGGCCCGCCGCGCCGGCGTCCGTCGCCTGGTCTTCGCGGCCAGCTCCTCCGCGTACGGCAACACGCCCACCTTGCCCAAGATCGAGTCCATGGCCCCCGCGCCGCTCTCGCCGTACGCCGTCTCCAAGCTCACGGGCGAAGAGCTCCTGCGCGTCTTCTCTTCGCTCTACGGCATCGAGACCCTCGCGCTGCGCTACTTCAACGTGTTCGGTCCGCGGCAAGATCCCGCGAGCGAGTACGCCGCCGTCATCCCGAAGTTCATCACGGCCGCGCTCACGGCCACGCGCCCGGTCGTCTACGGCGACGGGGAGCAGACGCGCGACTTCTGCTACATCGACAACACCGTCGACGCGAACCTGCTCGCCGCCGGCACGACGACCAAGCTCACCGGGCAGGTCGTGAACATCGCCTGCGGCGACCGCATCTCCTTGAACCAGCTGCTCGCTCACATCGGCGAGGAGACGGCGACCAAGTTGAGTGCAGAATACAAGGAAACGCGCGCGGGCGACGTGAAGGACTCCCTCGCGGACATCACACGCGCACGCGAGCTGATCGGCTTCGAGCCGAAGGTCCGCGTGCGCGAGGGTCTTGCGCGCACCGTGGCGGCGTTCCGCACCTTCACGAAGAAGTAGCGTTCACGTCGCGTTCACTTCGTTGCACTTCGCTTCACTTCAGAAGGCGGCGGCGGCGCACCGCGACCAGACCAACCATGCCAAGGCCGAAGGCGGCGAAGGAGCCGAGGTCGGGCGTCTTGTCGTTCGTCACGGAGCAGCCGCCGCTGGTAGGCGTGCTGTTGAGGCCAGTCTGCTGACCACCAAAGCCACCGTTCGTGTTGCCGGAACCGGAGCCGCTGCCGGCGTTGTTGCCGTTGCTACCCGATGAGCCATTCCCGTTGCCGCTGCCGTTGCCGTTTCCGTTGCCGTTTCCGTTTCCGTTGCCGTTGCCGGTTCCACGGCCATCGCCAGAGCCCGCGTCCGTATCCATGCTCGGGCCACTGCCCGTGGACGTCGCCGGATCCGTGAGCGCCTGGCAGCTGCCCGTGAGGACGCCAACGGCGATCCACGCGCACTCCACGATGTTCTGCTCGTTCTGCGTGAAGTTGAGCGCCTTCGCCGCGGTCTGCGTCGCGGCGGCCGCGGTCTTGAACGTCGAACCGGCGGTCAGGTACTGCGTGTTGGTCAGGTACCAGAGCTTCGCGGACTTGTCCCAGCCGAGGCCGAACGCCACCTTGATGGCGGACTTGTCGTTCGTGCCGCCCATCGTCATCAGGTAGCCGGCGTTGTTGATGATGCCGGAGTTGGTGTGCACGCCGCCGTTGTCCTGCGACGTGTTCACGAACTGCGACATGTTCCCGGGCTGCTGGCCCTTCGCCGGGTGCACCATGTCGCGCGTCGGGCTCGGCCCGATGTCCTCGCCGAGGAGCCAGTTCTTCACCGGATCGGGCTTGCCGAAGTGCTCGACGAAGCTCGACATGATGTCGCTGAGTGCCTCGTTCAGCGCGCCGGACTGACCCTGGTAGGTGAGGTTCGACTCGTTCTGCGTAACGCCGTGCGTGAGCTCATGGCCGACGACGTCCATGCCGGCCGCGAAGCCGTAGAACATCTGCCCGTCGCCGTCGCCGTAGACCATCTGGGTGCCGTCCCAGAACGCGTTGTCGTAGTTCTGCGAGAAGTGAACGGTGGAGATGATCGCGCCGTCCTTGCCGTCGATGCCCGCGCGGTTGTGTGTCTTCTTGTAATAGTCGTACACGACGCCTGCGTGATAGTGCGCGTCGACCGCGGAGCCCGGCGCGCCTGCGCCTGCCGTGTCCCAGGACGTCATGCTTGTCGACGACACCAGAGCGCCGGGTGTGGTCTGGCTGCCGGACGCGGTGTTCGTCGTGATCTTGTTGGCCGTGCGCGTGGAGTCGACGAGCACGTAGCTACCGCCCTGCGACGTGACCTCGATCTTCTTGGTGTCGCCCTTCACGCCCTTGCCGGAGCCCGAGACGGTCTGGATGTCGTCGTACTTGTTCAGGACCGCGCCGGTCTTCGCGTCGATCTCGTAGACCAGGATCTGCGGCATGTCCGACTCGACGCGGACGCGGACGTGGTACGCGAGGCGCGGCGCCTGCGTGCCGGGCGCATAGACGACGAGCTCCGGCTCCGACGGCTCGGTCCCGAGCTCGCGGCCAGACAGTGCGTCCGCCGTCGCGAGCGACAGCGCCGCGGGCTTCTCGAGCGTCGGCACCGTGTCCAGATTGTGGAGGTCCGGGACGTAGCGCGCGTCGAGCGTGACGAGCGCGCCGCTCTTGTCGAAGTGCGCCATCATCTCCGCGTCCACCACGCGGAGGCCAGCGACGATCTGCTGCATGCGCACGTGCCGCGTGCCAAGGTCGTCCGTGCGCTCGCGCGAGAGACGAAGCTCCTCGGCGGGTGCGCGCATCGAGAAGATGTCCTTGTACTCGGTGAGGAAGGCGAGCGTGCTCTTGTACCCTTCGTTACCGAGCAGCGCGCCGGGCGCCGACCCCTCGAGATGCGACGTGGTGCCGAAGAGCTCGTGCGCCGACACGCTCCAGCCCTTGCCGGTGTGCGCGACCAACCGATCGACACCGACGCGCGCGGCGCCCGTGACACCGACCTCGTTTGCGCGCGCCGTGGACGTTTCCTCGGTCGAGACATTCGCTGCCGTTCCGCAGGCCGTCAGGAGGAGCGCACCAAGGAACAGCGTCGATCGCGTCTTCATGGTGGGAGATCATCGCAAGGCCTGCGCCATCGGATACAGGTCCGCCCCCGCTGCATTCGAAGCAACGGGGGCGGTTTTTGCGCCCACACCGTGGGACAGAATTATGGCGTGAGCGCGGGATTTCCTGGGTTCACGTTCGGCCTCTTGCCCTCGGGTTGGTGAGATCCCGATCCATCCGGGCCGCTCACCCCCAAGTCCTTGTCTCCGTCCGGAGACTCCAGCGCAGCGGTGAGCACCTCGCTCATGTCATCCACCAGGAAGAAGGTGAGCTCCTTCTTGACGCTCTCTGGCAGCGTGTCGAGATCCCGCTCGCACTTGCGCGGAAGGATGACGCGCGTGATGCCCGCGCGGTGCGCCGCGAGCACCTTCGCCTTGATGCCTCCGACGGGGAGCACGCGTCCGCGGAGCGTGCACTCTCCTGTCATCGCCGTGTCCTTCCGAACGCGTCGCCCGGAGAGCAGCGATGCGAGCGCCGTGAAGATGGTCACGCCTGCGGAGGGGCCGTCCTTCGGGACTGCGCCGGCGGGCACGTGGATGTGGATGTCCTGGTTCTCGAGCTCGAACGGCGGGATGCCGAGCGCCTCGCCGTTGCTCCGCACGAAGGTGAGGGCCGCGCGCGCCGACTCCTTCATGACGTCGCCGAGCTGTCCCGTGATTTCGATGCGACCTTTGCCGGGCATCTTCGAGGTCTCGATGAAGAGGATGTCTCCGCCGAACGGCGTCCACGCAAGGCCCGTCGCTACGCCCGCGAAGGCGGTGCGTTCGGCAAGCTCGCTCTGGAACTTCGGCTTGCCGAGGTGCTTGTCCACCGCGGCCTCGTCGATCACGACGGGCTCGTGCACCACATCGTCCTTCTTGCGCTTCGCCACCTGTAGCGCGACGGCCCGGCAGATGCGTGAGACCTCACGCTCGAGCTGGCGCACGCCCGCCTCGCGCGTGTAGTCGGTGATCAGCTGCGTGGCGGCCGCCTTCTCGATGGCGAGATCCTTTTCCGTGAGGCCGTGCAGGCGGATCTGCTTCGGGAGCAGGTGCGAGAAGAGAATGTGGCTCTTCTCGTCCGGGGTGTAGCCGGAGATCTCGACGATCTCCAGGCGGTCGCGGAGCGGCGGAGACAGCGTCTCGAGCGTGTTCGCAGTGCAGATGAAGAACACCTCCGAGAGGTCGAACGGGATCTCCAGGTAGTGGTCGACGAACGACTTGTTCTGCTCGGGGTCGAGCACCTCCAGCAGCGCGGCCTCGGGCGAGCCCCAGGTGGACGACAGCTTGTCGACCTCATCCAGGAGCACGACCGGGTTCTTCACCGCGGCCTTCCGCATCGCCGCCACGATACGACCGGGGAGCGCGCCGACGTACGTCCGGCGGTGCCCACGGATCTCCGCTTCATCGCGCACGCCGCCGAGCGACACGCGCACGAGCGGCCTCCCCGTGGCGTCCGCGATCGACTGACCGAGCGACGTCTTGCCGACGCCCGGCGGTCCGACGAGGCACAGGATCGTGCCGCGCTTCTGTCCAGCGAGCCTGAGCACCGCCATGTGCTCCAGGATCCGCTTCTTCACGTCGGTCAGCCCGAAGTGATCGCGATCGAGCTTGTCCGAGATGGCATCGATGTCCACCGCGCCCTCCGCGGACTTGGTCCACGGCATGTCCGCGATGAGCTCGAGGTGATTGCGAAGCACGTGGGATTCTGCGCTCTGACCCTGGCGCTCGAGTCGATCGAGCGTCTTGTCCGCCACCTTGCGGGCCTCCTCCGGCAGGTTCGCAGCGTCCAGCCGGTCCTTGAGCGCGCGCAGGTCGTCGTCGTCGTCGCCGAGCTCGCGCTTGATCGCCCGCATCTGCTCACGCAGCACGTGCTCGCGCTGGGTCTTTCCGACCTCCTTGCGCACCTCTTGATCGATGCGCGTGCGCACCTCTGCCTTGGTCCGCACCTCGCCGAGCAAGCGCGCGACCAGCCGCACGCGTTCGGGCACGTTGGCCTGGGCAAGGACCTGCACTTCAGCGTCGGTGGGGAGACCAAGGTGACTCGCCACCTGGTCCGCGACCTTTCCGGGCTCGTCATCACTTGCGTCGAGCTGCGACACGGCACCACCACCGTCGGCGACCATCTCGGCGATCTGAGCGCGCAGCGCGCGACCTAGCCCGATCGCCTCCTCGGTCGCGCCATCGATGTCCTCGATGCGGCTGACCTCTGCCATCAGGTATGGCTGCGAGGTGTCGTCGACCTTGATGAGGCTCGCCCGCCCGAGCCCCTCGAGCGTGAGCTGATATTCGTCCTGCCCGCGCCGGACGACCTGGCGAACGATGGCAAACGTGCCTACGTCGAAGAGATCATCCCGATCGGGAGACTCCTTCCGGGCCTGTTTCTGTGGAAACGTCACGATGACGTCGCCGTTGCGAAGTGTCCGCGTCAACGCAACGGAGCGCGCGCGGCCTACGGCGAGTGAGAGGGTGGTGGAGGGGAGGAGTGCACCGGTGCGGAGAGGCAGGAGCGGGAGTGTGGAATTCATGAGGGAT
>JANXLV010000153.1 GCA_025355005.1 Myxococcales bacterium
ATCTCGATGCGGCAGGTGCATCGCGCGGGAGAGAAGCTCTTCGTCGACTACTCCGGAAAGAAGCCGTGCATCGCCGATCCAAAGACGGGTGTCGTGACGGAGGTGGAGCTCTTCGTCGCCGCGATGGGCGCGAGCAACTACACTTACGCGGAGGCGACGCACACGCAGCAGATAGCCGACTTCATCGGCGCGCACGTGCGGTGCTTCGAATTTCTTGGCGGCGTCCCGCGCGACGTGGTGCCCGACCAACTGAAGAGCGGCGTCACGAGGGCGTGCCGATACGAGCCGACGATTCAGCGGACGTACGAGGAGCTGGCCCACCACTACGAGACGACGATCTTGCCCGCGCGCCCGGCGCATCCGAAGGACAAGGCGAAGGTCGAACGTGCGGTGCAGGTGGTGCAGCGATGGATCCTTGCTCGCCTCCGGCACCGCACGTTCTTCTCGCTCGCCGAGCTGAACGCCGCGATCGCCGAGCTTGTGGAGGAGCTGAACGATCGCACCATGAAGACGTACCGTGCGACTCGGCGCGAGCTCTTCGAACGGCTCGACAAGCCTGCGCTGCGGCCGCTGCCGTCAGAGCGATTCGTCTTCGGCGTGTGGGGCCACGCGCGCGTGAACATCGACTACCACGTGGAGGTCGACGGGCACTTCTACTCGGTGCCACACGGACGCGCACACGACACGCGCACGGGCGAGCGCGCAACCGTGGACGTGCGCGCCACGCAGACGACCGTGGAGATCTTCATGCGCAACGAGCGCATCGCCTCTCACGTGCGCAGCCACAATCGCGGACGCCATACGACGTGCGCAGAGCACATGCCGCTCGTGCATCGAGCGCACGCAGAATGGTCACCGTCGCGGATCATCGGCTGGGCAAAGACGATCGGTCCTGAGACCGCGTGCCTCGTCGAGGCGATCCTCACGGAGCGTCGCCATCCCGAGCAGGGCTATCGCTCATGCCTCGGGATCTTGCGCCTCAGCAAGAAGTACGGCGGTGAGCGCTTGGAGGCAGCGTGCGCACGCGCAGTCAGCGTGCGCGCACGCTCATACCGCCACGTCGACGCCATCTTGAAGAGCGGACTCGATCGCGTCGCGCTGCCGACCACCGCAGACGACGACACGAGAGTGATCACCAAAGAGAACGTACGAGGACCTGGTTACTACCACTGAAAGGAACGAAGAGATGTTGACCCAACCGACGATGGAAAAGCTACGCGCCATGCGCCTGGAAGGCATGGCGGACGGCTGGCTCGCGCAGCAGAAGGACACGGACGCGACGAGGCTCGGCTTCGACGAGCGCTTCGCCATGCTCGTGGACGCGGAGTGGATGTATCGAGAAAACAAGCGTCTGGCGCGCGTGCTGAAGGAGGCGAAGTTGAAACTCGGTGAAGCCTGCGTGGAGGATATCGATTACTCGGCACGCCGCGAGATCGACAAGTCCGTCGTGCGCCAGCTCGCCTCGTGCAAGTGGGTGCACGAGCACCAGGCGATCCTGATCACGGGCGCGACCGGCACCGGGAAGACGTACGTTGCTTGCGCGCTCGCGCAGCAGGCGTGTCGAAAAGGATTCCGTGCAGTCTACAGACGTGCGTCGCGGCTCTTCGATGAGCTGCGAATCGCACGCGCAGACGGCACATACCCGCGTGTGCTCACGCGGCTCGCGCGCATCGACGTCCTGGTCATCGACGACTTTGCGATCTCGCCGGTCTCGGACGAGGAGCGTCGCCACTTGCTGGAGCTACTCGAGGACCGATACGGCACCAGATCTACCATCGTGACCAGCCAGCTCGCGCCCAGTGACTGGCACGACTACCTCGCAGATCCAACCCTGGCGGACGCCATCTGTGACCGCATCGTCCATCACGCGCACCGGCTCATGCTAAAGGGCCCGTCTCGAAGAAAGGAGAAGCCCACCGCAGACACCTGAACGGAACCAAGAGCGTCGCTTCGCTCCGACCACGATCGCCCGATCCCGGCGGTCACGTTGCTCCGATCGAAGCGGTCACGTTGACCGGAATGCGCACGACGCAGGATGCGGTCGAGACCGGCCCTCATCGCGGAAGCGTCGGGGGCCCGCAGGACCAGCCGAAGCTCCTCCTTGATCTGGTAGGCGCGCGCCAGGGTCGCATTGTGCGAGAGCATCACCGTGAGCTCCGACTGCTGCCGCTCGGAGATCCGCTCCCACGCGCGCAAGAGGAGCCAGCGTCGCCCCGCGCCAACGGCACGCATCTCGGCGCTCGCGCGGAAGAAGACCTCGCGCCGAAGCTCGTCGAGCATCTGCCCGGCGAGCTTCAGCACGTGGAAGGGGTCGTGGACGATCGCCGCGTGCTCGAGGCCGCGCACGCCATCGACGGCGTTCCAGTACGCACGATGCAGGTCCATCGCGAAAAGCTGGATGGCCGCACGTTGCTCGCGCGACAGGCTCTCGAGCCAGCGGCGCAACGTCGCTTCGCTGCGGCCCTTGCCGAGCCACACCGGCTCGCCCGTCTCCAGATTGCTGATCACGGTGACGTACTTGTGCTCGAGGTGGTGTCGACGACCGAGCCACTTCTCGTCGACGCCGACGTGGCGAAGAGGTACCGCAGGCCGCGTCAGCTCCCAGCGGGCGATCGCGCGCTCCTCGGCGCGCCGCACGGTGAGCCAGCTCAGACCGTGCAGCGCGGCGACATGCATCACGGGCATCGACGCCGCCTCGATCGCGAGGTGCTGCTGCAAGCGTCGGCTCTGACGCTGGTAGGCATCGGCCCACGCGACCATCTCGACGGGGGCGCTCCCGCACCGAGGACACTTCATGCGGCACGTCGCGTACTCGATCTCGACAGGATGGCCGCCCCACGGAAGGTCGGCCCAACGTCGCCGCGGACCACGCTCGTGAACCACACGGCAGACGCCCGTGCACGCCCCGCATCGTGCGACGCGAACACGCTCGACCACGAGCACCACCTTCGCCTCCCGCAGCACCGCGTATCCGCGAACGGGCACCACGCGAGCGCCTTCAGCGTTTTCGAAGTGCGCCTCCTTCACCCGCCACCCATCAAATCCGAAAACTTCTGTAAGAATACGAGCGCGCTGCCCCATCCGGTGTCCTCCAGGCTGCTTTCACAACCCGAGGGATGCCACCGCATGTTGCGGAAGTGGTGGGGAAGCGCACTCTCACGACCGATCGCCCGTCACGCCGCCCGCAGGCTTCGAGATCGACCGCGCGTCTCGAGGCGACCGCCGCGCCGGGCCCACGTCTTTCATGCTGCGTCGCGGCCCTGCGAGGCGAGCCGTCCTGGCCCGACTTTCGAGGAAGAGGGAATTTTCGGGGGTCAGATCACTGGAACATCTGGTTGAGCAACTTGAGGTGAACCTTGCCCACGGAACAGCTGTTGGTCTTCTTGGTGTCCGAGCCGACGAGCGAAACGATCGATGCGGTACGCTCGCTCGGGGCCACATTTCAGCGCGGCCGGTGGACACTTGGGCCACCGGCCTTTGTCGATGAGACAGACGCATCGAGTTGTTCTCAGCCCGAAGACGAACCCATCCGCACCGTTGGCTTCGTGCTGGAAGTCACACCCACCCGCGTTGACGGGCCGAGCACCCCGGCGGCGGAAGTGGAGCGGTTCCTCCAGCCGTTCGCACAGCTCAGGGTATCGGATGCGAACCTTGAATTCGAAGTCGAGTACCGCGGAATCTACGTGGGTACGATCGCAGCTGGAAAGCTCGATCGGAGTCTCGTCGACGGATTGCTCAAACCTTGGGACAACGGCAGTACGACCGGGCAGCCGTGACACCAATCTCAAGCAACTCAGGGGCGTCCCAAAAGGGGGGCCCAATCATCTTCTTCTGCGCCTTGAAGCGGTGAAGGACTTGCTGCCTGCGAGAAGACCGCTCGGGCGCGACGCCGAAGACGCTGCTCGAAGGTACAAGTGGCGTGCTCCTTGTACAGCGGCTACACCCTACAACGTCGTCGACGTGGTCTCCACGCGCAGCCGCGCTGCCTGCCATGCGCATCTGCGCCGATACTTCCACGAGGCGCTGCCGACTGCGCCGACAGCGCAAGAGATGCTCGACCTGGTCGCGGAGCTGTACATGGCGGAGCACGAGGAGATGGTTCCATCGGCATGCGCTCAAGACGCTCGCCAAGGACTGCGCGAGCTGCGGCTGAGGAAGATGCCGCTGC
>JANXLV010000175.1 GCA_025355005.1 Myxococcales bacterium
ACCTCGACCTCGACCTCGACTTCGACCTCGACCTCGACCTCGCCCCCGACCGGCGAAATACCGTGTTGAACGCGGGTCGGAGCCTCGTTCCGCACGGACCAAAGAACGCGGCGTTGGCGGTGTCCATGGTCTTGCCGCGGAGATTTCCCTTGTTGTCGTGAGGGCTCGTCGCGGGAACGCCTGTTGCTTCTGAGGAGCCTCCATGAAGACTTCCGTGCTCGCTGCGGTCACCGGTTGCATGTGTCTGTCGATGGGTAGCGCCCGCGCGACGCCGTCGTCCGTGGACCCCGATCCGGCGGATGAGCCGCGCAGCGTGCCGGCAACGGAGCTGCTGTCGGCGCCGCTCGCGATGGACGTCCTCGCGGCAGCGGATGGCGAGAGCGGGGGCGCGATGGGCGGGCACGCCGGCGCTTTCGCTGTCGTCATGGGCAGTGGCCCGAACGGCACCTACACGCTCGCGGACACCATGAGCTGGATGCACGCAGACACGGGGCCCGTCTCGGCATGGGCGCAGGAGACGGCGCTGGATCGCCCGGAGGTCGCCGCGCGCATCGCCATGTGGGCGCCGGCACTTCCGGAGTCTGCGGGCGGCGTGATCGCGCTCTCCACCGCGGGCTCGGGCGTCGGAGCACCTGCCGAGAACGTCTCCGTGCATGTCGCGACCGTGGGTCATGGCGATGGTGAAGCGGAGAGCGCGGCGCTCGGACCGCGCGCTGTCGGCGTTGGCGCGGACGGAACGGAGCGCGGGCATCGCGGCGTTCGCGTCTCGCTGCGCGACGTGGACGTCGATGTGGGTCATGGCCTTCCGCGCGCCATCGTGCAGGGCGTGGTGCGCCAGAACTTCGCGCGCATGTCGGCGTGCTACGGCGTGGGGCTGCGCGACAAGCCGACGCTACATGGTCGCGTCGCGGTGAAATTCGTGATCGGTGAGGACGGCTCGGTGCAGCTCGCGCAGGACGCCGGCTCTCAGCTGCCGGACGAGGCGGTCGTGAATTGCGTGGTCAGGAACTTCCAGGTGCTCACGTTCCCGCCGCCCGAAGGCGGCAAGGTGACCGTCACCTACCCGCTCGTTTTCGCCCCGCAGCCGGAGTAGCCGCCTTCTTCCCACCGAATGCCTTCGTCGTCTCGGGCCTGGTCTCGGGGAGCTTGATCATAGGGCCGGAGATTACCCGAGGTCCGTTTCCGTGGGCCATCCGTAACCTTTCGCGAGGCCCGTTCGTGATCATGGAAAGCGCGCCAGCTTCGAATTTGGCGCGCGGAGGTGATTCATGGGCGCAACGGACGTGGCGGTGATCGGCGGTGGTCTCTCGGGGCTCGTGGCGGCGGCGCGCGCGGCGGACTCCGGCGCGAAGGTGACACTCCTCGAACGGTCGGGCGTGCTCGGCGGACGCGCGACCTCGCAGGTGGAGCATGGCTCCACGTTGAACCAGGGGCCGCACGCCCTCTATGTCGGCGGGACGGCGGCGCGAACGCTGCGCGAGCTCGGCGTGTCGTGGACGGGCGCTGCGCCGCACTCGCCCTACTTCTTCGCGGAGTCCGAGGGCGCTCTGCATCCGATGCCGACCTCTACGCTCGGCCTCCTCAAGACGAACCTGCTCGGCTTCGCGGACAAGATCGCGCTCGCGCGCGCGCTCTCCGGCATGACCGACGATCACGCGCTGGACGACGTGCCCGCGTCGGAATGGATCTCGCGCCTGGTCTCGGGGCGCGCGAGGAATTTCCTGTCCGCGCTCGTGCGCGTATCCACGTACGCCGCAGATCTCGAGCAGCTCTCTGCGGGCGCGGCGATGCGTCAGCTGCGGCTCGCCGGCAACAAGGGCGTCATGTACGTGGACGGTGGCTGGCAACATCTCGTAGACGAGCTCGCGACGCACACGCGAGCGCGCGGCGTGTCGATCGTCCTCGGTTGCGCGGCACGGCACCTGTCGCGCGAGCACGGCATGTGGAAGGTTACGGCGGAGGGCACAGAGCCGCTCTTCGCGCATGCCGTCGTTCTTGCCGTGGCGCCGCGCGTCGCGCACGCGATCGTCCCGGAGAGCGAACACCTGCTCCGCGTCGCGAATGAGTGCGTGCCGATTCACGCCGCGTGCCTGGACGTGACGCTCGCGAAGCTGCCGAACCCGCGCCACCATTTCACCTTAGGCATGGACAGCGCCGACTACCTCTCGCTGCACAGCGCGTTCGCGCGCGTCGGGGCGGACGGCGCCGCGGTATTCCATGTGGCGCGCTACCTGCGCGGGGACGAAGGCCGCGGGGACGACGCCGCACGCGTGAAGATGGAGCTTTGCGCGCTGCTCGAACGAGCGCAACCCGGCTGGCAAGAGCATGCATTGTACACACGGTTCCTCCCGCGGATGGTCGTATCGAACGCGCTGCCGCTCGCGAAGAGCTGGGGCAAGCGCGCTCCTTCAGCGGTCGCGGATGCGTCCGGCCTCTTCTGCTCCGGCGACTGGGCCGCCGACAGCGGCATGCTCGCGGACGCCGCCGTGGCGAGCGCGAACGTCGCGGGCGTGCTTGCACGAGGGACACTCGCGGCCCGGGCCGTGGCATGATCCGCCGCGCATGAGCGACAAGTCCGAGCTCGACATCGTCTACCGCGCGGAGCGAGAGCGCGTGTGGGCGATCGCGTATCGGATGACCGGCAGCGCCGCGGACGCGGACGATCTCGTGCAGGACACATTCGTGAAGGCCGCGCAGAGTGCGCCCGACGGCGACCTCCGTGCGTGGCTCACGCGCGTGGCGATCAACGGCGGCATCGATCTCCTGAGGCAGCGAAAGCGACGCGGCTACATCGGCCCGTGGTTGCCCGAGCCCGTGGACACCGGTGAAGAGAACGCGGCGGATGACCTCGCCGAACGCGCCGAGCGGAGCGCGGCTCAGCGCTACGACATGCTCGAGAGCGCGTCGTTCGCGTTCCTCGTCGCGCTCGAGGCGCTCACACCACGCGCGCGCGCAGTGCTGCTCCTCTGCGACGTGTTCGACTTCTCCGTGAAGGAGGCGGCCGCGCATCTCTCCATGACCGAGTCGCACGTGAAGGTGACCCACCATCGCGCGCGTCGCGTGATGGAGACCTACGACCACGCGCGCATCATCCCCACGCGCGCGCTGCAGGTGAGGACGCGCGCAGCGCTCGCGACGTTGATGAGCGCGCTCGTGATGGGCGACATCGACGCCGTGTCCGCGATGCTCGCAGAGGACGTGACGAGCACGACTGACTCCGGTGGTCAGTTCACCGCCGCGCGGGTGCCCGTCCGCGGTCGCGCGAAGGTCGCGCTCTTCTGGATCAAGACGGGCAAGCACGACGACGTCCGCGTCGAGCTACGCATGCTGAACGGGCTGCCCGCGCTGCTGACGACCATCGTGGGACCCCCGAAGGGCATCGCGCCACGCCTCGCCCTGCAGATCGTGCTGAACGCGGAGGGCGAAATCTCCGGGCTGCATGCAGTCCTTGCACCACCGAAGCTCGCGCGTCTTTTCTGAGCAATTACGAGCCTATTACACCGGCCCCAGGCACTGCACACGACGGAAAAAGGGCCCTCGGTGGCGAAATCGACAGGGTGTGCTTTACAGCTGGGCCGAGTCGCTGCGTCTCCATCGCAGAAGTCTCCACTCTTACTCCACTCGAGGTGCTCCGTGAGCCGTCTTGTTCGTTCCCTCTCCGCGTGTGCAATCCTGGGCGCTGCGTTCGGTTGTGGCGGTCTCGCCAATCCCGACGGCTCGATCGCCACCGTCTCCGGCAACCTGAAGGGCACGGCCCCGAACGGCTCGCACGTCGCGCTGGTGTGGCACTCACCCAAGGGTGAGTTCGTCGTGACCAACGACACCGCGGTCGTGAACGGCACGTTCTCGTTCGACCTCGAAGGCGCACCCGACGACTCCCTCTTCAGCGTGCTCGCGTCCGGTGGTTCCAGCTCCAACGCCACCCCGCCCTCGACCAGCGCAAGCGGCGGGTCTGGCGGCGCTGAGCCGGCTCCTTCGGGCGCGCCCAAGGGCGCCTCCTACGGCCTCTCGCTGCTCGACACCGTCAGCGGCACGGTCAGCGCGCCCCTCACGTTCGCCGTCGCGGGCTTCGTGGTGTACGAGGACCAGAACGGAAACGGCAAGCTCGATCTCACTGGCTCCAACGCGGACTCCCCCGACAAGATCGTCGGCGGCTCGAATGAGCTCCTCCTCACCTACCTGCGCGACGGCAGCGACCTCGAGCTCGAGAAGCTCCGCGACTCCGCCGGCCAGAAGCCCACACGCGGCTACCAGCTCGCCTGGATCCCGAAGGGTCGCTGGCTCCCGCTCACCGGCGTGGACCTCACGATCGGCGTGAGCGTTCTCCCCGACGACGTCTGCTACGGCGGCACCGGCAGCGTGAACAGCACCACGCTCGACGTGAGCGGCAGCAGTGGCAGCGGCGGCATCGATCCGGGCGTGCCCACGGTCGTTGACGGCGGCACCACGACCACGGACGCAGGCAGGGACGACGCTGCGGCGAACACGGACGGCGGCTCGGCCGGCGGCGGCGGATACCCGTCCTCTTCGGACCCCAACCTTCGCTGCTCGAGCGACGGTCGCAGCTTCACGTACTCGTGCACGTACGATGCCGGCAGTGGCGGCGGCAGCGGCGGCACCTTCGACGCTGGCACGGGTGGTTCGACCAGCCGCGGTCTGTGCGGCGCGACGTTCGACACTGGCAACGTGTCGGAGCCGGCGGGCGGCGTGGCGTACGACTGCTTCCCGGGCGCGAGCATCGGCCCGAACGACGCCATCCCCACCGGCTGGCCGTGCAAGGTCACGATGGACGCGTCCGATGGCGGCATCGCGGTCGACGCTGGCCCGGCTCCCGACTCGGGCAAGTAGGTTGTGTCTGGTCTCGCCGCTCCCGAGGTCGCGAAGCTGTACAGGCAGTACGGCCTTGTCCTCGGGAGGCGCGCGCGAATGTTCCTGCGCGACGACATGCTCGCGCAGGACGCAGTGCAGGAGCTCCTCATCGTGCTCCTGCGGAGAGGTGACAGCGTGATGACCGCCGACTCTCCGTATCGCTTCATGTGTCGCGCGCTCGACCGCGTCTGCATCGACCTGCTTCGCAAGAACCACAAGACGAACGGCGCGGTGTCCCTCGACGACGCGGACGACCTCGGCGCAGCCCCGGGCATCGACGTGGACGCTCGACGAACCGTCCTGCAGTCCCTCGGCCGCCTCGGTGAACGTGAGCAGGCCGTAGCTGTCGCCGTCTTCGTGGACGGACTCAGCCAGGGTGAAGCGGCGGACGAGCTCGGCGTGTCGCGCGTCACCGTCAACAAAGACGTCCAGAAGATCCGCGCACAACTCTCACACGATTTCCCACGCAGCGAAGGCGGAAAGGAGCTCTCGCCATGACCGCCTCCTCGCAATCGCACATCCATCCCCCGAGCATCGATCTGGAAGCGTTCGCCTGCGGCGAGCAAAACGACACGGTCGCAGCGCACGTGGCGACCTGCGACTCCTGCAAGGCCTTCACGACCGAGATCGAGTCCGCCGCCAAGACCTTCGCAGCCGACGCCAACGTGGACGAGATCATCGCCGCCGCCAAGCAGGCCGCATCCAAAGAGCCCGGCGAATCCCACGTCCCAGTCCCCATCGCCGCGATCGCGCCGACTCCGATCCGCCGCCTCGACACCGCGCTGCGAGTCCTCCCCTTCCTCGCGATGGCCGCCGGCGTCCTCCTCTGGATGCGCCTCTCCGCGACCACCCCCGATCTTCATCCCCAGACCGCTCCCCTGGCTGCAAATACGTCCCAGACGAACACGGACACCACTGGAACTGCGTTCAAGGGAGGCACCCAGCTGGCCGTGATCCGCGAGCGTGATGGCATCCAGAAGCGCTTCACGGGCGAAGTCCCGGTCCGAAAAGGCGACCGCCTGCGAATCGAGGTTGCGCTCGACCACTCCTCGAACATACTCGGCGGTGTGCTCGCTGAAGACGGAACATTCCTCGACCTACTCCACGAAGGACAGCGTGGAACGGGGACGTTTTACTCGGAAGAGGCCGCGCGCTTCGACGACTCACCCACGCGTGGCTACGTGATCGTCGGCCCGAAGGACGCCGTCGCGCTCGCCCGCGCCAACTTCGTGAAGCCCCAGCTAGGCGAAGGCACCACCACGCTGCGCGTCGTGTGGGAAGGGCCATGAAGGGGCGAAAGCTCCTCGTCTCCGCGCTGTGTGCCGCGACGTCGTTCGCGGCCCTCGGCGTTTTGTGTGCCGACGAGGCGCATGCAGAGCCCGTGCGGTTGCTCGTCTCGGTCTCGCACACGCAGGGCTTGGCCGCGGAGCGTCCGCTGAAGTACGCCGACGCCGACGCGTCGCGCGTGCGTGATGTCATGGTCCACATGGGCGGCGTGAAGGCGGAGAACGCCACCGTGCTCGCGGAGCCAACGCTCACGCAGCTGGACGCCGCGCTCGACAAGCTGAAGGCAGATGCAAAGAAGCACCCGCCCGAGGACGTCACGATCATCTTCTATTTCAGCGGCCACGGCGATCGCGAGGCGATCCACCTGGGCGAGAACCGCGTCCTCGTCTCGGAGCTCTCCGCGCGACTGAACCAGGTGCCGGCCACGCTGCGTATCGTCGTGACGGATGCCTGCCGCTCGTCGCGAGAGAAGGGAATGACCGCGGAGCCGGCGTTCCCGATCTCCCTCGGTCTGCTTCCTTCGGCGCGCGGCAGCGTGTGGCTCAACGCCGCGAGCGACGGAGAGGCCGCTCAAGAATCCGATGAGCTGCAAGGCGCGATCTTCACCCACGCATGGCTGAACGGCCTGCGTGGCGCGGCGGACGCCAACGGTGATGCACGCGTCACCCTCGACGAGTCATTCGCGTTCGCGCACTCGCAGACGGTGCTTCGCTCTGCGAAGTCGCTCGGTGTCATCCAGAAGCCGGAAGCAGTGATGTCGCTCACGGAGACGACGCCGGTGGTGCTCACGCAGACCGCCACGCGTCAATCGATCGTCAGCCTGCCCGCGGCGCGCGACACTCACTACCTGGTGTACGCCGCCGGCGCGAAGAGCGTGCTCGCGGAGATCTGGGGCGCGGAGGGGCGTCGCACTGCGCTCTCGCTTCCCGCGGGGCGCTACCTGGTCCACCGGCGCATGAACGGCGTTGGCGGGCTCGCGCACCTCAGCATCAACGAAGGTGAGCAGCGCAGCCTGGAGTCCGTCGACTTCGCGCCCGCATCGCTCGAAGCGCTCGCCCGCAAAGGTGGTGACGAGAACGTCGACAGCGGCACGGAGAAGCCCAGGCGGCCTGTCGCCTACGACGTCTTCGCTGGCTACACGCTTGGCACGAACAGCCGGAACCCCATCGTGCACGGCCCGGAGCTCGGCATCAGCTACACGCCGGGCGCGCCCAGCTGGTGGGCGCTGACCGCAGGCGCGGGTATGGAGCTCGCGAACCGCACCACCTCGGACAGCACGGAATCGACGCTCACACCGATCGCGCGCGTGGGCTTCGAGCCGCGCTTGCATCTGGGACGCGCGGTGCTGTTCGTGAACGGCGGCGCGCGCGCTGGCGCGATCGTCCAGACGGTGAGACGCAACGACGCTGCGCAGCTTGCGCGCGGCGGCTACACCACCAGCCAGACGCAGTCCGCGTTCACGTTCGGACCGGAGCTCCGCGCGGGCGCACGCGTGGGGTTTTTGGGCGACCGCCTCTTCCTCACGCTCGCCGCATCCGGCGACCTCGGCGTGTTCCAGGAGTCGGGTTCCACCAAGGCTCTGCCGACGGTGGGCGGCCTGCTAGCTCTCGGCGGCTCGTTCTAGCAAACCTCAGACTCCGTACGCCTTGGCTGCGGCCAGGCCGCAAGCAAACACGAGCGCCGCGACGAACAAGAGAGCGGGGTTGCGTTGGCTCATGCAGGCCCTACGCACCACCCCTCCGGATGGTTCCGTCGGACATACATTTCAGGCGCGCCGGCCCCGTTTTCCTCGAAAAATCACGCTCCATGCGGGCGATCGATCCGCTGCACACACCTCCGCGTAGGGAGGGCATGGGGCGCAACTTCGTTCGCATCTCCTTCGCACTTCTCTTCCTCCTCGCCTCCTTGTTCCTGCCCCGCGTTGCTGCCGCTCACGCCATTGGCGTCTCCAACGGTGAGTACACGGCCGATACGGACGGCGTCGACGCCAAGATCATCTTTGCACGTGGTGATGCGAGCGAGCTCGTGCTCGCGGACGCACTCCTCGTCTCTCGTGACGGCGTTCGATGCGACGGCGTGCTCGGCGATCCGACACCTACCGAAGCGGATGGCCTCATGGTGCACGGCCGCTTCTCGTGTCCGAAGGGTGGTCCCGCGATCGACGTCGAGGCGCGGTTCCTCTCCGAGCTCTCCTTCGGGCACAGGCACATCGCGCATGCACGGAGCGGCGACGACGTCCTCTTCCGTGCCCACCACAGCTTTGCGGTCACCGCCTCCCCGACCGCGGGCGGCAACGGCGCTGCGGAGCCGCACAAGAAGGAGTCCTCGCGCACCGCGTTCGGATTCTTCCGCATGGGGCTCGAGCACATCCTGACCGGATACGATCACATCGTCTTCCTCTTCGGTCTCGTGCTCGTGCGCGGCCGCGTGCGCTCGATGCTCGCCATCGTGACGGCGTTCACGATCGCGCATTCGGTCACGCTCGCGATCGCCACGCTCGGCTGGTACACGCCAAGCCCCAGGCTCGTGGAGCCGGCGATCGCGCTGTCGATCGCCTACGTGGGCGTGGAGAACTTCCTGGTGAAGAGCGCCAAGGGACGCTTCCGCATCACCTTCCCGTTCGGCCTCATTCACGGCTTCGGCTTCGCGAGCGCGCTGCGCGAGCTGGAGCTGCCGCGGAGCGACCTTCCCATGGCGCTCGCGACGTTCAACCTGGGCGTGGAGGCAGGACAGGTGCTCTGCATGTCGCTCCTCCTGCCTGCCGTGTGGTTCCTGCGCGAGCGCACGGCGTTCTCGCTCCGCGGCATGAAGGTCCTGTCCGCGGCCGTCGCCGCGATGGGTGGCGTGTGGTTCGTGGCGCGTGTGATGTCGTCTTGACTGGAACTCGTGTAGACCTCTCATCCATGACCCGAACGGCAACGGTTCACCTGCTGGCAGCAATCTCGACGGCCCTCGTCGTCGCCGGTTGCCCGAGCACGAACGACGCATCGCAGAAGGACGCGTCCGCCGCGACCATCGTCACATCGCACGACGCCGGTGTGGACGCAGAGGCTGACGACGACGTGCGTCCCGTCTACGACGTCTCGCCGAACGAACCGCCCGAGCCGCACGCGCTACGCCTGTGCAAGGCGCTCAGCGAGGTGCAGGAGCAGAAGCGCGCCGCGTGCTGCAAGATCGCGCCGGGCGTCGTTCTCACCGACGAGTGCTCGCGCATGCTCGGCGCCGCGGTGCGTACGCATGCCGTTACGCTTGCGGATGCAGACATCGACGCGTGCGTGACGGCGCTGGAGAAACGCTACGACGGCTGCGACTGGGTGGGCCCCTTCCCTCCCGGACCACCGCCGGAGTGCACGAACCTGGTCAAGGGCTCACTGGCAGACGGCGCGCGCTGCCGCTCCACGGTCGAGTGCGCGGGCGCATCTCACTGCGCTGGACTCACGCCGACGCGCGCAGGCCACTGTTCTGCCCCTTCATCCGACAGCGCGCCGTGCGGCGGCACCGTGGACCCGCTCGTGGGCTTCGCGCGTCAGAGCGGCGCAGAGAAGACCCACCCCGAGTGCGAGCATCGCTGCATCCAGCACAAATGCGGAGCCCCTTTCAAGGACGGCGCCGCGTGCTCGATCGCGGCCGAGTGCGAGGACGGCTCGCAGTGCATCGCCAAGAAGTGCGCAAAGGCAGCGCCCGCGAAGGCCGGACAGCCGTGCCCCGGCGGGCTGTGCGAGTCACCCGCGGAATGCATCCAGGGCGTGTGCGGGTCGAAGAAGGCCGCGGGCGAGACGTGCAGCGCGGATTTCGAGTGCAAGGGCGGCTGCCGCAAGGCCGACGCTGGCAAGGGCACCTGCGGACCTCGCTGCGACGTGCGCTGACTTCACGACCGATTGACGACCGATTGACGTCCGGGGCTCAGCGCCTCAGAAACACAGACTTCGCCGGGTTCGCTTGCGCGGTCGTCGGTGCGTGCGCGCCGGGCCCGTCCACATAGTCGAGGTCGGCCTGCGCGGTCCGCGCCTCCGTCGAGACGGGTGCGCCCGTCGTGCTTGCCACAGGCTCCGCTGGTGCGGCGGCCGTCTCGTCGGTCTTCTCCTCTGGCAGCAGCGGCAGCCAGGTCTCGTCGAAGCCCGGCGGAACAGCGTAGATCTCGTTCGTGGCCGGGTACGTGTCGGTGGTCTTCTCCGTGCGCTGCTCGCCGGTCTTGTACGTGAGCACGCGCGAGCGCTTGATCTTGTAGCCGCGGATACCGTGCTGCTTGATGCGCACCTTGCGACCGGAGAGATCGGGCTCCTCGATCACCTTGCGTCCGTACGGGATCGTCTCGACGAGCTCGCGCCCGAAGCCGACGGTGACGGGCCGCTCGCGCCCGAGGAACTGGATCGTGAGCTTGTTTGCCGTCGTCATGGTGTGCACGACGATCGCGAATGGATGCGGGTTCTTGATCTTGAGATCGACGGATGGGTAGACGACGGTAGAGTCGAGGCCCATCGGGATGTATGCGCTCGGACGTGAGTGCGGCAGCCGCTCGAGCACGTCGAGCCCGCCGAAGAACGCAGCGGCGTGGAAGGTGGACGCGACCTGACAGGTGCCGCCTCCGATGCCCTCCACCATCTCACCTTTGAAGATCTCCCAGCTCTTCTGGAACCCGTTCTCTTCGCTTCGCTCGCCCACGAGCTGGTTGAAGCTCACGAGCTCGCCAGGGAAAAGGACGGTGCCGTCGAGCTTGCCTGCGGCGTTGTCGATGTTCTTTCCGCGCCGAGCTTGATCGCCGCCACGCGAGAAGAAGGTCTCGTACTCGCTGACGACCGCGCTCACGTCGAGATCCATCAGGAACGTCGACGAGACGCGCGGCTTCACCGAATCCACGTGCAACACGAGCTTGTCCGTGCCGGACTCCGCGACGTGGAGAAGCTCCGACACGCCGTCGTGCGTGAGGAGGCTGCGCCCAGCCACCTCTGTCTGCACACCACGCTTGTCGAGATCCATGCGCGCGGAGATCGCGCCGCGATCCGTCTTGTCGCGAAGGCCCTCGAGCACGGAGAGCGCGCGCGCGTCGTCGAGAGTGAGGACCAGCGGGACGTCGATCTCACCGGCGCGAGCACGCTTCACGTGGTCGATGCGTGCAAGGAGATCGTCGTCCCGGCCGATTGCGTTCACACGTGCGACCGTCGAAGGTTCGTCGACCGACACCCCCAGATCACCCAAGGTGGTGCGCAGGAGGACGGTCTCGGGATCTGTATCGGACGTAACATTCACGTGACGTCCGACGAGAAGCGATGCGCGACCGTGGACGAGCGTCGCAAGATCGTCCGCGGGGCTCGTGCCCACGGTGGTCGGAACGAACGTGCTCCCGTCGACGCGGATTCCGGGAAGCGGCTGAGATTCGGGCGCAAAGCGGCGCTTCGCCATGGCGCCCCCGCCTGCGATGAGGGAGCCCAGAGAGACGAGAACGATCGCGCGGCCGATGAAACCCATGTGACGATCCAGAACGCCCGACGAGGCTGACCCTCATCCCGTGGACGGCCAGAGAGTAGCGCAGGAGGGCGTTGCGCCACCAGTTGCAGACCGAGTGTCGCGCGATCCCCTACATCGAGGCGCAAAACAGACACGTGACACAGCCGGGGTGGGCCCAGAGTGATCCCTGGACGGGCCCTGGGAACGTCACGGTATGATGGGATGCTCGAGCAGGTCCCCGGAGGGAAGTTTTGAAGATTTGCGCCCAGTGCAAGATGCGTTACCCGAACGAAGCAACGTACTGCTTCGTGGAGGGCGCGGAGCTGTCGCCTCTGCCGGATCCGCGGATCGGCACGATGTTGGCCGGGCGGTATGTCATCGAGGACGTGATCGGCGAAGGCGGCATGGCCACTGTGTACGGGGCCGTCCATAAACTGACCGGTCGCCCCGTCGCGATCAAGATCATGAACCCCATGCTCGCGACGGACGTGGTCGTCCGCGAGCGGTTCAGGCGCGAGGCGAAGAACGCGCAGAAGCTCGCGCACCCGAACATCATCGACATCTTCGATCAGGGTGACACCGAGGACGGCACGGCCTACATCGTCATGGAGCGCCTGAATGGCGAGTCCCTAGCTGAGGTGGTCGCGCGCGGTCCCATGGATGTCGACCGGGCCATCACGCTCATGTCGCAGATCGCGCGCGCGCTCGCCCGCGCACACGACCTCGAGATCATCCATCGCGATCTGAAGCCGGAGAACGTCTTCATCTGCAAGCGCGAGGACAGCGAGGTGGCGAAGCTGCTCGACTTCGGTATCGCGAAATCGCGCTTCGATTCGCGCCTCACCAACCAGGGTGAGCTCTTCGGAACGCCGCAGTACATGGCGCCAGAGCGCATCACGGGCAAGGATCCCGGGGCGGCGTCCGACCTCTACGCGCTCGGCGTGGTCTTCTTCGAGATGCTCACGGGTGAGCTGCCCTTCAACGCGCCCGACATCGCCACGTTCTTCGTGAAGCACATGAGCGAGCCACCGCCACACGTGCGCCTGAAGAACCCCAAGGTGCCGGAGGAGCTCGACGGCCTGATCATCGCGCTCCTCGCGAAGGATCCGAAGGAGCGCCCCGTGGACGCGCACCGCGTGTACCAGGACCTCACTGGCCTCATGGAGGTGCGCGCCATCCCGCCCGCACCAGAGACCGTGGAGGAGCCGGAGTTCGTCTCCGACGATGAGCCCGCGACCCTCGCGAACGCCGGCGTGGACAGCTGGAACAAGCGCACGCGCGTGTTCGAGGAGATGCTGCGACGCGCCTACGGCAGCCGCGGACGCGCCCCGCGCGAGCTGACGGACGTGCTCGACAAGGTGAACTACGTGGTCGACCGCCTGGCCACCCTGCGCTCCGAAGGCATGGAAGATCAGTTCAAGATGGAGGAGATCGACCAGCGCGGCCGCGAAGGGCGACTCACGCGCGGCGCCGCCGTCGACTCGCTCGGCGTCGATCTGTCTCGCTCGCGCGAGGTGGTCCGCGATCTCCAGAACCGAGTAAAATCCACGGCCGACGAGACCGCAACAGCAGCCACGGCGTACCACGCAACGCAGAAAGACATCCTCCACTGGGAGGGGCGCTCGGCCGGCATGGAGCCGTACTCGGACCTCGCCGACGCATACCGCGCAGCGGCAACAGCCGTGGACGCATGGCTCGTTGCTCGAAAGCGTGAGCTCGCTACCCAGCGTGAGCTGGCGGCCGCAGAGCGCGCGTCCACCGACATCGACTTCCAGATCCGTGAGCTGCGCCAGGGCCTGGGCACGCACCAGTCCGAGATGGAGAAGGAGCGCGAGCAGACAGAGGACAAGCTGAAGCGGATCGGCAACGAGACCATGGCGCTCGAGCAGCAGCTCATGGAGCTCACGTCGAACTTCACCCAGCCCCTGCGCGCCATGCCCATGCTCGAGCCGCTCTTCAAGGAGCTCGAGAGCCTCGCGGCCGCGTGAACCGAGTGCCCAGGTGGTAAGAGGGCGCTCGTTCTCGCACGTCGTCTATGGCGGCGCGCATCTCTTCTCGCAGAACACAGCGCGAAAGCTCGGGAAGCTGGCGTTTGCGGCGTGGGAGAAGCTCGCGCGCTCGGAGGAAGATCTGCGCGCGTCCTTCGGTGAGCGCAGCTCGGAGGTCTACGCACGCGCCGAGAAGAAGCTCCGCACGCAGCCCGTCTGCGACATCCGGATCGATTTCGAGGATGGCTATGGCGTACGCCCGCTGGACGAGGAGACCCGCGACGCCGCACGCACCGGCAGAGAGCTCGCGGCAGTGACCGCCGTGGACACCTCGCGAGAGACCAGCGGCGCGACCGCGTTCGGCGTTCGCATCCGTGCGTTGCGCCCTGAAACCCAGGCGCGCGCGCTTGGCGTACTGGATGTATTCTGCACACATCTCCTGGAGGCCAAGGGGACGCTACCAGCGGACTTCGTGGTGACGCTGCCCAAGGTGCGGAGCAAGACCGAGGTCGTGGCCCTGGTCTCCGCGCTCGGCACGCTGGAGGCGCGCCTGGGCCTTCCCCGCATCGGCGTGGAGCTCATGGCGGAGACGCGCGAGTCCGCGGACCCGGCGGAGCTGTCGTCGTGGATCGGCGCGGCGGAGGGACGCGTGCGCTCGCTTCATCTTGGCGCCTACGACTTCCTCAGCGAGCTAGGTGTCCTCGCGCGCTCGCAGCGGTTGCACCATCCGTACACGGACGCGCTCCGCACCGCGATGAAGCTCGCCACGGCGGACACGGACGTGGACGTCTTCGACGGCGCGACCACCCTGCTCCCGATCGAGGGCGGGAAGAAGAAGGACGGCGCGCCGATGACGAAAGCGGAGGAACAAGAGAGCCGCATGCGCGTGCATGCCGCGTTCGCCGCACACGTACGGGACGTGGCTGAGTCGCTGGACAAGGGTTTCCTTGCGTCGTGGATCCTCTATCCGGCACAGCTGGTGAGCCACGCGGTGGCGCAGGCGTCGTTCTACGTGGACGAGCTAGAAACGAGCCAGAAGCGCCTCGCGAACTTCGTGACGGAGTCGGCGCGCGCGACGGCGGTGGGGACGTCGTTCGATGATCGCGCCACGGCGCGCGGGCTCGTCTCCTTCTTTGCGCGCGGCCTTGGCTCCGGCGTGCTCACCAAGGAAGACCTGGGCACCCTCGCCCCGCACGAGGCCGCGATCCGCGCCGGCGACGGGGACGCGCTCGTTTCGGTCGCACGCTCCTCCGCAGCGCTCAGTGCCGCGCGCGGAGGAAGATGAACACTGCGATCGCGATGAGCAGAACGACGAACCCGGCGCCGCCAACGATGACGAAGACGAGCGGGTTCAGCTTGGTGGTCGTGGGCATCGGTGCGACCGGTGCCATGGGCGCTGGGGCTTCTCGTGCGCCCGCGTTCATCAGTGGTTGCGACACGTACGGCGCTCGCATCGGCGGCGGCGGTCCTCCAGGCTGAGCCCACGAGCCGGACGAGTGCGGACCGTGCGCAGCGGGGATCTGATTTGCGCTGTGGAACGAAGGGGAAGGGCCGCGCTGCGACGGCGGCGCGATATCCGGAATGGAGGCCACGCGCATGCGCTGCTGGGACGGATGCTGCGCGCCATGCTGCGGCATCGCAGTGGTGGCCGCTTGCACGGGTTGTGGCGCAGGGTCGTGCACGTGGACCGTGATGGGCGCGGGAGCCGGCGCGGGCGCGTGGACCTGCAGGCGAGGATCCGACGCGTACGGCGAGGCCTGCGTGAAGAGCGTTCGATCACGATCGCTGTCGGGCGGGCCTTCCTCGTCGACCGACCCGAAGGGAGAGGCGCGATCCGCGCGATCGTCGGTGGCCGGAACCATCGGTGTTGCCGTGCTGCTCGGCGCCAGCATCGTGCGATCACTGTCGGGCTCGTCCTCGAGCTTTCCATCCACGGCGATCACGGTGCGATCGGGATCACCCTTGTTTCGCAGCGCATCCACGAGCTCCGCCTTCGCCATCACCGTGCGCTCGGGATCGCCCGCGCCGGGCCCCGGACCGGTTTCGCCTGCAGCGTCCGGATCCTCTCCGGCGATGCGACGCAGCGCGATGTGCGCGCGCACGGTTCCGAATGGCGCGATGCGACGCGCGAGCTCGCCCACTGACCCGGTCCTGTGCTCGCGGTCACGAACGAGGCATGCGGCAACGGCGTCGTCGAGCTCTGGTGGGCACTCCGGCCGCAGGGAACGAATCGTGGGGATCGCTCCGCTGATGATCGACATGAAGATCTGCGCGAATGACTCGCCCGCGAAGGGAGACTTTCCCCCGAGGATCTCGTGCAGCACAACCGCGAGCGACCACACGTCCGTGCGCGGGTCAACGAGCTTGGAGCTCTTGAGCTGCTCCGGGGACATGTACGCTGGCGAGCCCATCACGGACGACGTGCGCGTGAGGCTGGGGCTGCCCATCGCCGGTGGCGCCTTGGAGATGCCGAAGTCCAGAAGCTTGGCCGTGATGGACCCATCCGGGCGCTGCGCGAGGAAGATGTTGGCGGTCTTGATGTCGCGATGGACGATCTGCTCGGCGTGCGCCTTCGTGAGCGCGTCCGCGATCTCGATCACCACGTCGACGGCCTCGGGGATGGGCAGCGGGCCGCGACGCTCGAGCGACTGCTCGAGGTCCTCGCCCTCCATCAGCTCCATCGCGATGTACGGCAGCCCCTGCCAGAAGCCCGAGTCACGCGGGCGCGCCACGTGCGGACTTTGAATCCGCGTGGCCAGCCGCGCCTCGTTCATGAACCGCTGACGCACCTCGTCCGTGGCCTCACCCACGTCGAGCATCACCTTCAGCGCGACCCTGTCACCAAGAAGGCGATGGCGGGCAGCGAAGACGGTTCCCATCCCGCCCTGGCCGAGCTGGCGCTCGAGTAAGTATTTGTCGTCGATCAGCTCGCCGACTTTGGGCGGTTCCACTGGCGCGAGGCTATCACGGAGTGACGGGCGGGTGGGCCGTTACGCCTGGCGCTCCGGGGGGAGCGACTGGAGCGACTTCGGACGCGCGATTCCCAGGTCCGGGTCCCAGGTGCGAAGCTCGGCCTGCGCTCCATCCGCGCTCATGCGGATCACCACGTGCGTCCGCGCAGCACGCTCAGGCGCCGCCATCGGCTCCGCGTCGGGCAGCGGCTCCTCTTCGGCCCAGGAGCCGAGGTTGATGTACGTGGCATTGCCCGCGGGCGTCTCGGTCGGGATGTGCGTGTGTCCCATCACGACGAACGCCGCTGGAAACAAGCGTGAGAGCTGCACGGCGCGCTCTGCGAGGGTCGTCGCGGGGTCCACCTTGCGTTGCTTCGAAAGGTGACGATGCGCGAGCACCCACGTGCCCAGGACCGCCGCCACCGCGTAGAGCACCGGTGGCTTCCAGAACGCGGCGACGCCCACCACGCAGAGCGCCATGACCGCCGCACACGCGAGCGCTGCGCGGTCGAGCAAGAGGCTCGCCATGATGCCGGACACCGAATGCGCGATGGGCCGGGCCTGGAGACCGAGCAGCGCCGACAGCCGCTCTTTTCCTCCGCGCGTGACGTCTGCGAGCTGGGCGACGCGGCGCTCGTGCTCCGTGCGCAGCACCTTCGACGCGAGAGAGAGATGCTCGCGACGCAGACTGAAGAGCGCGCTGATGGCGCGCACGAAGCGCATTCCCAGGCGCGCCATGCCGGAGATGCCAAGCCGCGCGCCGAAGGCCACGTAGTGAGCCATGCCGAACGCGTCGTGACCGTGCTCGGTCATGCCGCGCGTCGGCCGCACCACGAATCGCAGCAGCACCTCCGAGAACCCGCGCGCCACGCGGCGCGGATCCAGCGGTGAGAGCGGCGCCATCACGTGCTCGGTGGCGCAGAACGGATCGTACTGGTGACCGTGCTCGATATACGCGACGCCGTCACGATAGAAGAACCAGGGCTGGAACTCGATGCGGGCGAGGAACGCGTCACGCTCGACCGGACCGCTTGCCTCTGCGTGGCGCAGGAGCACGTCGCGGAGGTCCTGCTTCACACCATCCCAGTGAAGCTCGAGGTCGTGATTGCCGTGGATGAGCGTGAGCGCGTGGCCGTCGTTCACGAACGCAGCGAGCTCGCGGAATACATCCTCGTGGCGCACGGCCACGCGACGGAGCTTCTCGCGCGAGTGCTCCTCGGCGCCGCCCAGCCCATGGAGCTGCTCCTCGGCGGTGAGCTGCAAGGACATCGGTGAAACGCTCTTGATGCTCATGCCGATGAAGTCGATGAAGTCGCCCGCGATCACCACGCGCCAGCGCCCGCGCGGGAGCTGCTCCTTCCGGTAGTGGGAGAGCAGGGCCACGAGATCCTGGTCAACCGACGTACGGCGCAGCGACGGTGTGCCGCAGTCGTTGATGTCGCTACCGAGGTGAACGTCCGAGAAGATCAGCAAGCTCTCTTCGATGGGCGCGGAAGCAGGTGCCGAGGAAGGCGATGAAGAAGAATCGTCCACACTGTCATGGTGGGGGCAGTTCTGCCCCACGGCCATCAGCGTTCGGTCACAGAGATGCTGGTTGCGGGGGGCGTTCAGTCCAGCTAGCCCTTAAGTATGGGGACAGCGTTCGCGAAGTGGAGCTTCGTCGGGGTCATCTGCGCGCTCGGGATCGTGGCCTGCTCCGGCGGCTCTACCGACAACGGTGGCAGCGGTGGCGGCGATGATGCAGGCGCCGGTCCAACGGTAGATGGCGGCAACTGCGGACGGCTCACGACGCCGTGCGTGACGGGTGCCGGCTGCAAGACCACACAGGACTGCCAGAAGGGCGATGTGTGCACGGGCGCCGTCTGCTCCGTCCCCGCCGCATCATGCATGAACGGCTCGAAGGATGGCGACGAGACCGACGTGGACTGCGGTGGCTCCTGCATCCCCTGCACAGATGGCAAGGCGTGCGTGGCGCCCACGGACTGCACGAACGCGAACTGCAACGCCAGCGTGTGCGCGGCACCGTCGTGCACCGACAAGATCCAGAACGGCAGCGAGACCGCCGTGGACTGCGGCGGCTCCTGCACCACCAAGTGCGCGGACGGCGGCGGCTGCAAGACCGGCGCGGACTGCAGCAATGGCTCGTGCGGTCCCATGAACACCTGCCTGCCACCTTCGTGCACCGACAAGGCGAAGAACGGCACGGAGACCGGCGTCGACTGCGGCGGCACGTGCGCGACCAAGTGCGAGCCGGGCTCGGGCTGCCTCACGGACTTGGACTGCAACAACGTGAAGTGCGACACGGTCAAGAAGCTGTGTTCGCCGCCCTCCCCCACGGACGGCTTCAAGAACGGAACCGAGACCGACATCGACTGCGGCGGCACAGCGCCTACCAACGCGCCGAAGTGCATCGTCGGCAAGGCTTGCAAGCTCGACGGTGACTGCACTGTCGCCTGCAACTACGCAGGCAAGTGCGTCGAGGCGCAGTCGTGCAAGGGACAACACGGAGGTGACACCTGCGGCCCCACGGCCAAGCAGGAGAGCTGCTGCATCGCACTTCCCGCGGCCGGCATGCCTGCGGGCAGCGTTGCGACCACGGCGATCGACAAGCACAACATCACGGCGGGCCGCTTGCGTGCGTTCGTCACCGCGACGAACGGCGACCTGAAGACCTGGATCATGAACCACACGCCCGCGTGGTGGGTTGCGGGGTGGACGCAATACCTCCCCAGCACGCTCGACAACGGAAGCTATGGCACACCGGCCATCGGCAGCAGCTTCACCGAATGGATGGGCCCTTACGTCTATCCGCCGGGAGCCGTGGGCGCGAACGAGGGCTGCTACATCAAGGGCAACGGCGCGCGCACCTATCGCTTGCCGGACGCCGCGAACACGGGCTTCGGCGATCCGCAGTACTACACGCAGGCCTTCGACGACGACCGTGCGGTGAACTGCGTCACGGCGTACATCATCGCGGCGTTCTGCGCCTGGGACGGCGGCCACATGCCGACGCGCCAGCAGATCGACTACCTCTGGACGGGCGCGCTGCCGTGGGGCGTGACGCCAGCGGCTGGCTACAACGCCGCCAACCCCATGGACCCGATGGGCGCGTTCGGCACCGCTGCGTACACCAACGGGACCACCAAGCCCGCACCCATACCGCTCGTTGACCTCGCGTGGGCCAACTACAACTACAACTACTGGGGTGGGGCGAGCATCATCAACACCGACTACTCGATCTACATCGCGCCTCCGGGCCGCTTTCCCGCTGGCAACGGCAAGTACGGACACTCCGACCTTGGGGGCAGCGTGTTCAACGCGACCGACATCAATGGCGCGAACGTCTACTGGTCACGTAGCGGCTCGTGGCAGGGACACGGCATTCCCTTCACACCGGTCAACATGAACATCAACCCGCCCGCAACGAACAAGTACTGGGCGATGGGCGGCCGCTGCGCGCGGTAACCCCAGGTCGTACACGCTTGCGACGCAACCCGCCTGACGCTCCTGACGGCGGGATGAACGTTCCTTCACTCCTGGAAGGATCCCGTGCGCACATCCGTCCTACTGGCAGGCCCAGAAGGAGGCTTCTTTCATGCATCGCCTATCGCTTTTTCTCACGCTGGTGCTCGTTGCCATGGTCGGGAGCAGCGCAGCTGGATGCGCTCCCGTGTACGCCAGTCCCCGTTACGAGGTCGTCGCCGTGGGCTCCCCGGGCCCGGGCTGGGTGTGGGAGCCGGGGCACTGGGTGCGGCACCGCCACGGTGACCTCTGGATACGCGGGCACTGGCGCAGGTACTGACCCGCTGCGAGCGTCACTTGCCGCGCTTCTTGATGGGCTGCAGGATTGTGCGCATCTCGACGGTATGAGGTTCGTCGTGGATGTCACGCTTGGGCGGGATCTCTGACGGAGTCTCCTCGTCGATCGGGATCTCCTCGATCGTGGGCATCTTCCTTCGCCCGGTCGGCGGATCCGGCGGGTCCAGGCGGTTCGTTTGCTCCAGTCGGTTCGTCGCTTCGACGGTGGTAGCGGCGATCGCGGCGATCTCTTCTTCTGCGTGCACCGTGGGCGCGAGGTCGCGCATCCTGGACGGCACGGCCATGGGCGTGAGCGTGGGTGCCGTCTCAGGCTTCAGGTCCACCGGGATCTCCTGGCGTGAGCTCTCCTCCAGGAACTCGATGAGCTCAGCGAGGCGCGTCGTGTTCTCCATCCACGTGAGCAGCGCGTTGCGAAAGACGTCTGCGCTCTGGAAGCGGGACTGTGCCTTCAGCGCCGTTGCGCGGTCGACGATCGCAGCGAACCCGGTGTCGATGCCGGGCATCGCTTCCCCGAGCTTCACCGCGCGCCCCTCGCGCAGGTGAATGAGCATCTCGAAGACGGTGTTCGCCTTGAACGGCAACGTGCCAGTCACGCACCGGTACATGATGATGCCGGTGGAGTAGATGTCGGCGCGCGCGTCCAGCTGGTGGGAGCCGCCCTCGAAGCACTCAGGCGCCATGTACGGCACGGTCCCGAACAGGTTTCCCGCGCTGGTCTTCAGCTCCGGTACGCCAGCCGCTCCCTTCGGCGAGACCATCTTGCACGCGCCGAAGTCGAAGATCTTCACGAAGTCTGCGGCGCGCGCGCTGGGCACCAGGAAGATGTTGTGCGGCTTGAGATCGCGATGAATGATCCCCGCCGCATGCACGCGCGACAGGCCGTCCAGCAGCTGGACGCCGATGGCTGCGGTCTCCTCGGGCGCGAGCCACCGACGCGTCTTGAGCCGTGAGTAGAGGCTCTCGCCGTCGAGGAACTCCATCACCATGTAGCGGTGGCCGTTCGGGAGATCGCCGCTGTCGAGCAGCCCGACGACGTGCGCGGAGTCCACGCTGGCGGCGGCGGCGGCCTCGCGCTCGAAGCGGAGGACCAGATCGCGCTCCGCCGTCAGGTGCGCGCGCATGACCTTGATGGCCACGCGGGCGCCGGTCTCGAGACTCTGACCCTCGAACACGATTCCCATCCCACCTTCGCCGTGGCGGCGGAGGACCTGGTACTTCCGTTCGATGACTTCCCCGAGCTGCAGCACGTCGAGCCTTCTCCAGGAGCGTACATGCAGGTCCGCCAAAAGGCCGACAAATCCGTCTCACTGAACATCGTGTCCGCTACTCGATACGACCCAGCGCGACGATGCAGTTGTGGTTGCGCGCCTTCTTGCCGTTGGACCAGCGATACCCGACAGCCGCGCCCGACTCGTTCACGACGAGGTGGATGGTGCCGGTGCCAACGCCCGTGGCCTTGCTTGCGAAGCGCGAGTCGTCGGCGCCGTGACGCATGGATGTGGAGTCGATGATGGGTACGGACACCTCACCGTGCTCCACGTTCACGGGGCCGCGCACGATCATGACGTGGCCGGTGTTGTTGCTCGTGACGTCCGCCGGCTTGAGCCACGCGACGACGTCACCAGGGGCGAGCTCCGCGGGTTTGCCGACGCGCTTCCAGCGCCCCTTCTTCTGTCCAGGCTGCATGCCGTCGATCAGCTCCACGAAGTGCTTCGCGAGCGGCCTCTTTCCGGCGCCGTTGCGCGGGAGCGTGTCGAGGGCGTCGGGGCACACACGGGCGAGCGCGTAGTCGATGAGACCGGAGCAGTCGAGATCGTACTCGGCGGCGGTCTCGTCGACGCGCGTCTTGTGTGAGTAGGTAGACTCGCGAAGACGACCCACGATGCGGTTTGCCTCCGACAAGAGAGCTGCGCCGCCAGCGCCGGGCGCTGCGACCGCCGCGGACTTTGGCAGGTCGCCGTCGTCACCTTCGTTGCCAGACTCGTGCGCGGTGTCGTCGTCGCCCGCGGAGATCGACACCTGCTCCACCGGCTTCGGCGGCGGGTCTGATTTGCAGGCCGAGAGAGCAAGGAGGAGCGCCAGAGAAAGCTGGAGGGAAAGCGGGAGAGAAAGCTGGAGAGAAACGCCCGTGCGCATGGGGTGATCATACACCTGGTCACGCACCTCTCACGGGAACCTTGGCGGGGCTGCGAAGGTGAGCGACACTAGCGACCGACGATGTCATCTTTCGAAGCACGATTCGGTCCCGGGATCTGGGTCACGGTCGTCATTGCTACCTACAACCGCGCCGATTCGCTCCGGCGCCTGCTTGGTCAGCTGGACACGCAGACGCTGGATCCGGATCACTACGAGATCATCGCCGTCGACGACGGCTCGAAGATCGACATGCGTGCGGAGCTCGCGGACGTGAAGACGCGCTGCGACCTGCGCATCGAGCGGCAAGAGAACGCTGGCGCAGCAGCGGCCCGTCAGCGCGGCGTCACGCTCGCGCGCGGCAAGATCATCGTCGTCATCGACGACGACATGCAGGTCGGCCCGAAGTACCTCACGAGCCACCTCGAGACTCACACGGGGCCAGACATGGTCGTGCTCGGACGCCTTCGTCCAGACGCGGACCTCTCCGGAATGCCTCTCTACGAACGCTACTACGCGCGCGTGATGGGCCGCGCCGGTGATGCCTACGCCTCCGGCAAGGTGCCAGTGCGCGGACACAATCTGTACACGGGCAACGTGTCGTTCGATCGCGAGCTGTTCGTTCGCGTCGGCGGCTTCGACCCGGTGTTTCGCGCGCTCGAGGACGAGGAGCTCGGCATCCGCTTCGAGAAGGCGGGCGCACACTTCGGCTTCGCCGACGCCGCGGAGAGCGTGCACGGCTCCGATCGCACGTCGATGGAGACCTGGATGAACCGCGCCTATCGCGACGGCATCTACCAGACCAAGGTCGGCAAGAAGCATCCGGACCACCGCGAGTCGAGCCCGTGGCGGCACCTGCCGAACATCAATCCGCTCTCGCGTCCGTTCCTCGCGTTCGGACTGGCCACACCGGGCGCGGCGAGCCTGCTCGCGAAGGCCGCGATCCACACGGCGTCCGCGTTCGACAAGGTCGGCCTCGAGCCCGTTGCGCTTGCTGGCGCCACGCTCGTATATGGCATCCAGTTCTACCGCGGCGTCCGCAGCGAGACCGGCGGCGCCATGGACGTCGCGCGCGAGTACCGCGAGTTCAAGAAGGGCGTCACGCTGCTTCGCAGCGGCGCGCGCGGCAACGGGTCAGCATGGAAGGCGCTCATGGAGGCCATCCGCGAGGACAACCACATGATCCGCGTCTACGCGGAGAAGTACGACTACCGACTGGAGGAGGGCGCGATCCCGCCGGACGCAACGTCGAAGGAGCTCGTCTCCGACGCGGTCCGCAAGATCGGCTACCAGCTGATGATCGCCTATCGCGTGATGCGGTTCATGCGCGACTCCGGGCTCATGCTCGGCGCGCAGTTCATGTCACGCATCATCCGCCACGGCTTCTCCTCCGACATCCACTGGGACGCAGATCTCTCGCCGGGCATCGTGGTGGTGCACGGCTTTGGACTTGCCATCAGCTACGCCGCGAAGATCGGTCACGGCGCGATCCTCTACCAGAACGTCACGCTGGGTTACGGGCTCGACCCGGAGACCAAGGCTCCTGGCGCCCCGGTCATCGAGAAGAACGTGCACATCGGCGTGGGCGCTACGCTGTTCGGACCCATCGTCGTGGGCGAGGGCACGAAGATCATGGCGAACTGCGTGATCAACCGCAGCGTGCCGCCGCGATCGATCGTGGAAGCTCCCGTCCCGCACGTGGTCGCTCGGGCCGTCCGCCCCGGCCCGTGAGCCTGGTGAGCTCCTAGTGTGGGCGTTCACCCTGTTCGTTTGCGCTGTCGCATCGCATGCGGTGCTGGTCGCGTGGACGCGCACGGTCATCGGGCGCCAGCCGCTGCGAGCGGTTGCTGTCGGGCTCGTCGCGTTCTGCGCGTGTGTTGCCCTCTTCGGACCGCGTGAGAACTTCGGCTACACGTCGTTCGAGCTGACCATCGTCATGACGGGCGCTGGCCTCTACGTCGCGCTGCTCGTGGCGTTGCGCGTGCTCCCTGCGGCGCGGCGGCGGCTGTCGTTCCTGGGGAAAAAGAAGGCGAACAAGAAGGCTACGGAGAAGGACAAGGAGAAGGACGAGGCGAAGGAGCGGCCCGGGCGGCGCGAGGCTTTGCTTCGCATTGGTGGCGGTCTGGCCTGGGGGACGAGCGCTTCTGCGCTGGGATGGGGGATGGCGCGGGGTCGGCACGACTACCACCTGGTGGAGGTCCCGGTGAAGATCGTGGGGCTGCCGCGCGCGCTCGACGGCTACACCATCGTGCAGATCTCCGACCTTCACATCGGCGAGTGGGTGGGTGAGGCGGACATCGCGCGCGGACTCGAGATGGTGACGCGGGCGCGCGGCGATCTTCTCGCCGTCACGGGCGATCTCGTCGACTTCGACGAGCACCTCGCGCCGATGATCGCCGAGCGCATCGCGCGCATCGCGCCACGCGATGGTGTCGTGGGCATCCTGGGCAACCACGACTACTACTCGGACGCGGCCTCGGTGCGCTCGGCGCTCAGCGCTGCAGGTGTCGACATGCTGGTCAACGAGCGGCGCATCATGCGCGCGCGTGACGGCGGCGGCTTCGCGTTGATCGGGCTGGATGACTACTACGGCCTTCGCTATGGCGCGCGCGGCCCGGACCTCGCGGGTACGCTCGCGAAGCTCACCGATGCCGCGAAGGATCTGCCGCGCATCCTCCTCGCGCATCAGCCGCGTCAGTTCGACGAATCCGCGGGCCAGGTCGCGCTGCAGCTCAGCGGCCACACGCATGGATTGCAGATGAACTTCGCCGCCGTGGTCGGGCGCATGGCGCAGAGGTATGTCGCCGGGCGCTACGAGAAAAATGGCTCTGTCCTGTGGGTAAATAGCGGCTTCGGTGTCACGGGCCCGCCGTCGCGCGTCGGCGTCCCGCCCGAGATCACGAAAATTGTGCTGGTCGCGGCCTGACTTTCTTGACCGCGCGCGCGCGCCGAGTTCGCTATCATCGACAGCGATGGACGTTCAAAGTGCAATCGCTCTCGCAACCCGTGCACGCGGCAAGGCCAAGCGCATGCTCCTGCGCGCGCCGATGGTCAAACAGGTCGCCGACACCAGGTACTTCGCCGCGCTCGGCCGCCACGCCGGTGAGCTGCCGTGGCTCGATCACGATCGCTTCTCCGTGGTGACGGACCTCCGCAAGGACTGGTTCGCCAAGCGCGATGGTAGCAAGCTGCTCCCCGCCGCCGTGCTGAAGAGCGCGGGCGTCTTCGTCGAGCAGCTGAAGGCAGACACATCGGACAGGAGCTGCGTGCGCATCACGCCCGAGCAGCTCGCGGATGATGCCACGCTCTTCTCGTGGGGCCTCTGTGACGAGAACCTGGATCTCGCGGAGTGCTACATCGGCCTGCCCGTCCACTTTCTCGGCGTGGAGGTGAAGCGCGAGCGCCCCGACGGCCAGGCGACCGACGTCCGTCAGTGGCACATCGACGTGGAGGACCGCCGGATGATGAAGATCATCTCGTACCTCAGCGACGTCGACAGCACGTGCGGCCCGTTCAACTATCTGGATCGCCCCACCACTGGCCGCGCGGTTCGCAATCTCAACTACTGGTCCGGCTTCGTGCCAGACGCGAACATGAACAGCGCGGTCCCGCAGGGCGAATGGACACAGGCGCTCGGACCGCGCCTCACCACGGTCTTCGTGGACACGTGCCGCCTCTTCCACCGCGCCATGCCGCCCTCGAAGGTGGATCGCTACTCGATGACGTTCTCGTACTCGAGCACCACGCCGTTCCAGGTCTTCCCCGAGTTCATGCAGAACCGGAAGACCATGATGCGCCTGCGCGACAAGCTGACTCCGCGCCAGCGCACCGCTTCCATGATGGATTGAGCTAGACTGTCAGTCTGATGCAGATCTCACTTCGTGTTGGGGCGCTTGCGGCGGTCGTGCTCGTGCTCGGCGTGGCGCTCGCCGTCGCGTGCGGCTCCTCGAGTGATCTCGGCGGCTCGGGCTTGTCGGACGCTAGCGGCAACAACGGCGAGGGCTCCATCTTGCCGGGCACCGGTGGCGACGGCGCCAGCGACGGCAAGGATTCTAGCTCCCAGTCGCAAGGAGATGCCGCGCCATCCGTGGGGTGCGGCGCTGCGGGCGCGAAGACCGGGTACCTCGGGCAGCAGTCTCTCTCGCTCAATGGCTCGCCGCGTTCGTACGCGCTCTTCGTGGGCGACAAGTACGACGGCAAGAAGGCGCTGCCGCTCGTGTTCTCGTTCCACGGCGACGGCGGCAACGGCGCTGGCATGCGCAAGACGGTGGACCTCGAGACACAAGCCGCCGGCAACGCGATCTTCGTCTACCCCGACGGTCCCAACCAGACCTGGGATCTGGAGACACCGCCTGCGATGAACCTGGACTACCAGTTCTTCGACGCGATGGTGACCGAGCTCGAGTCCAAGCTCTGCGTCGACAAGTCGAAGGTCTTCGTCTTCGGCTTCAGCCGCGGTGGCTTCTTCGTGAACCAGCTTGGCTGCTTCCGCGGCACCACGGTGCGCGCGATCTCGGCGCACTCGGGCGGCGGCCCCTACTCCAACAATGCGGCCGACTTCGACATGAACGGCTTCTTCCACTGCACCACGCCGCCAGTCGCCGCGCTCATCATCCATGGTCAGGCGGACTCCGTCGTGCCGATCGCAGGTGGCGGACAGAAGTCGCGCGATCACTGGCAGATCGCGAACACCTGCCAGACGACCACCACCGCGTACACGCCCTCGCCGTGCGTGTCTTACAACACATGTGCGGCCGATCATCCGGTGGTCTGGTGCGCGATCCCGGGGCTCGATCACGCGCCGTGGACCAGCGCAGCATCCACCACGTGGAGCTTCTTCACCGGTCTGTAAGCTCACTCCCGACATCCAGCCCAAGCCCGACCTGGAAGCCCAGCTCGACCTTCTCGACTTCGGCGCCGGTCGAGATAGCGTTTAACGCTGGGAGGTCTTCGCCATGCGTAAGCTTTGGCTCGGGGTGTTCGTCGGCCTTGGCGTGTCGGTGGCGGTCGCTTGCGGAGGCGGCGACGGTAGCTCCTTCGGCGGCGGTGGCGACGTCGACGGGTCGGCCGATGACTCCGCTGCGAGCGGGACGTTCGGGAAGAGCGACTCTGGAAGCCACGACGGCGGGGCGATCAACTGCAATGCCGACGCGAATGGGAGCGTGGATCCCGCCTGTTTCCCGCCCGGCGTGTGCGGCGACGGCAAGCCCGGACTCGGTGAGGCGTGCGACGACGGCAACAAGACCAACGCAGACGGCTGCTCGTCGATCTGCCAGGTAGAGGCCCCGTACTGGGCATGCACGTGGGGTCAGTCCTGCGTCGACGTGCGTGACTGCGCAGCGCTCGCGGATGCAGGCAAGGACAGCGGTTCTTGCGTGGTGAGCGCGAAGGCGCCGCTCTGTGGTGACGGCATCCTCGACATGGGTGAGGTCTGCGACGACGGCAATCCAAACGGCGGGGATGGCTGCGCCGCGGATTGCAAGACGGTGGAAGCGAACTACGTGTGCCCCACGCCCAACAAGGCTTGCGTCTACACCGTGGTGTGCGGCGACGGAAAGATCCAGGGCCTGGAGACCTGCGACGACGGCAACAAGGCGGGCGGCGATGGCTGCTCCGGGACGAACGCGAACCCGATGCTGTCGTGTCAGCTAGAAGCGGGCTGGGTGTGCCCCGTGGCTGGCGGGCGCTGCAACGCGAAGCTCTGTGGCGACGGGATCCGTGCCGGAAACGAGGAGTGCGACGACGGCGCGAACGCTCCTGCCGACGGATGCAGCCCCACCTGCACCCTGGAGCCGGGCTTCGCATGCCTCGTTCCTGCGGGCGGCAAGTCCGTGTGTCACGCGACGACCTGCGGCGACGGGGTGAAGGAAGGCTTCGAGCAGTGCGACGACAACAATCTGATCCCCTACGACGGTTGCTCGCCCACGTGCAGCGTCGAGCCCACCTGCGCGGGCGGCGCATGCACGGCGCTCTGCGGTGACGGCATCAAGTTCCCCACGGAGCAGTGCGACGACGGCAACACGCGCAGCGGCGACGGCTGCAGCGCGGCGTGCTTGAAGGAGGCAGGCTTCACGTGCGTGGACAAGACCCAGCCTCCACCGTCGAGCCTCACGATCCCGATCCTCTATCGCGACTTCCGCTACTCGGGCACCGCGAACGGGCATCCGGACTTCCAGGTGAACAGCTACATCAACGGCGTCGTCACGGGCCTCACGAAGCCGAATCTGGGCAGCGACGGAAAGCCCGTCTTCCTTTCTGCCGCGGGCTCGGGCGGCGCAAATTCGCTCACCGACGCTGCGTCTTACTGCTGGTGGTACCACGAGAAATCCACGGCGCTCTCGCCCGACTGCGGCGCGGTCGGCACCACGAATCCCTACGACAAGCTCGTGTATCTGGATGCGCTCGCCAGCCCGACGACGCTCACGTTGAACGAGCTCGCACCAGGCTCTGGCATCTACCAGTACAACAACCAGACGTTCTATCCACTGAATGGGCTTGGCTGGAACGCAGGCGCTTCGCCGCAGACGGACGGCGACTGCAACGTGGGCGGCTCGCAGAACTTCGGATTCACGAGCGAGCTGCACTACCAGTTCACGTACAAGGGCAGCGGCATGGAGAAGTTCGACTTCACCGGTGACGACGACGTCTGGGTCTTCATCAACGGCGTGCTCGCTGTCGACATCGGCGGCGTGCACTCGGCCGCGAGCGGCAGCGTGACGCTGGGCGCCGTGGTCGCACCGGCCATGAATCCAGTGCCGAACCCGTATAACCTCACGGTCGGCGGCATGTACGACATCTCCATGTTCCAGGCCGAGCGCCACACGTGCGCATCCACGTACCAGCTCACGCTCAGCGGGTTCGATCACGTGGTCACCACGTGCGACCCCATCTGCGGCGACGGCAAGCTCGAAGGCGGCGAGGTCTGCGACGACGGCGTCAACGACGGCACCTACGGTCACTGCCTGCCGGACTGCAGCGGACGCGGCCACTACTGCGGCGACGCATCCACGGAGATGCCGCCAGAGGTCTGCGACGACGGCGCGAACCTCACGCTCTGGACGCCCTCCTCCGTGACGAGCTCGTGCAGTCCTGGCTGCGTGAAGCCCGCGTACTGTGGCGACGCCACCGTCCAGGGAACGTACGGTGAGAAGTGCGACCTGGGCGCCGCCATGAACGTCGGCGCGTACAACGGCTGCAACGCAAACTGCACAACGGGCCCGCACTGCGGCGACGGGATGGTGCAGATGGCGAATGGGGAGACGTGCGACAACGGCTTCAACGTGTCCTCGTACGCAAAGCATCCGACCGCGAGCGACTGCGCCCCGGGCTGCAAACAGCCGCGTTACTGCGGTGACGGCGTGCTCGATTACCCGCAGGAGCAGTGCGACAACGGCGCTTCGAATGCCAACAACGGCGTCTACAACGGGTGCACGACGGACTGCGTGCTGGGGCCTCACTGCGGAGACCACGTCGTGCAGGTGTCCGCAGGAGAGCAGTGCGACGACGGCAATCGCATCAACGGCGACGGCTGCTCCGCGGCATGCCTCAAAGAAGGCGGCGTGAAGTAGTCTCTGCCAATGCTGCTGGACTCGCTCTTCGATTGGCTGCTTGACGGCGTGCCCGGCGTGAAGGGCCCGGTCGATATCGCGGACCGTCTGGGCCGCGACTTCGCAGCCGCCGGGATCCCCGTGGAGCGCCTTGGTGTGTTCGTCACCACGCTGCACCCGAACGTGGTGGGGCGCGCCTTCATCTGGGAGAAGGGCAAGGAGACGCGGATGGCAGCGCTCACCCAGCAGGTGAAGACCTCTCCCGACTACGTGAACAGCCCGCTCGCGCGATGCACGGAGACGGGCAAGGAGTTTCGCTGGCGCAAGGGCGAGCCGGATCAGGGATTTCAGTACCTCAAGGATTTCGAGGCGCGCGGATGTGTAGACTACATCTGCTTTCCGCTCCGCTTCTCCAATGGCGAGGTGCACGTCATGAGCGTGAACAGCAACGCGGGGTTCACGGATGAGCACGTGGCGGGAATGCGCCAGGTGGTCCGCGCGCTGGCCCGCGTCGCGGAGGGCTTTGCGATGCGGCGGGTCGCGGAGAACATCCTCGCCACGTACGTGGGCGCGTCGTCCGGCGCGCGCGTCATGGCCGGCCGCATCTTCAAGGGCGACGTGGAGACCATTCACGCCGCCATCTGGTTCTCGGACCTCCGCGGATTCACGGAGATGTCGTCACGCCGGTCCGCCAAGGAGATGATCTGCATCCTCAACGACGTGTTCGAGTGTCAAGTGCCCGCGATCGACAAGCACGGCGGTGAGGTGCTCAAGTTCATCGGCGACGGACTGCTCGCGATCTTTCCGATCAAGGAGCGCGCGGACGCGAAGGAGCGTTGTGAGGCGGCGATCCAGGCCGGGCGCGAGTCGCTCGCTGCGATGGCAGCGCTGAACGCGAAGGACGGATCGGAGCTGCGCATCGGCCTCGCGCTCCACGTCGGTGATGTGGAGTACGGCAACATCGGCGGCGCGTCCCGCCTGGACTTCACGGCGATCGGCGCGGCGGTGAACACGGCGGCGCGGCTCGAGGGCATCGCAAGCAAGGCAGGTCGCGCGATGGTCCTATCGGAGGACGTCATGAAGCTCGTCACCGGCGCACATGCACCAGCGGAGGCGGCGGAAGCCTTCGAGGATCTCGGCGCCTTCGAGCTGAAGGGCATCTCCGGCACCAGGCGCGTTTTCGCCGCAAGGTGAGGCGCCTGTCCCGTGCCTCAGAACGCGCCCGTGACCGCGAGCCCCTGACCCATGGGGACAAGCGCGACGGAGGACGTGCTCGCTGTCGATGCGCCAAAGGCGCGGCCAACTCCCTCGCCGATCAGCGCCCCCGACAGCAGGTCGGACGCCCAGTGGTGGTCGCCGTACGCCATGCCAAAGGCCACTCCGCCGGCGAGCGCGTAGCCGAGGTACCGTACGACGAGCGCGCGGCCCGCGAACTGCTCGCGCACGACCGCAGCGAACGCAAACGTGACCGCGGCGTGCCCGCTGGGCCACGCGCCGAGCTGCGAGAAAGGCGTGAACATGGTCGAGCGATCCACCGCGGTGCGATCGCGTCCAGGCGGCACGTACCCAGCGAGGTAGCTCCGGCCGACCGCGAGCTTCAGCGCGGACACGATCACGATCGACACGCCCATCGCCGCAGTCGCGCGTGACGCGAGCGCGCTCTTCGCGCAGTCCTCCCAGAGCAGACTGGCGCCATAAGAGACCACCGCCGCAGCGCCGAGCGCGTAGGGTGCGATCACGCTGGCGCCCTCGGCGTCGTAGCGACCTCCCAGGTCGTGCTGCACTACGACGCGCAGCCGCTGGTCGGCGCCGGAGGGGGACATCACGGCGGGCGCGAGCATCGCACCACCGAACATCAGCAGCGGAGCGGGCTCCCCCAACCTGCCGAGCCGCGCACCCACGTCCGTCCACGGATGCTCGAGACATGTTGCCCGCGCCCGCGGAGCGAATAGAAGCGCCGTCAAGCCCGTGCACAATGCACATAGTCCACGG